>NZ_JBBMQY010000007.1:0-206220 GCF_038900255.1 Pseudoalteromonas sp. AS84
GGTGTCGCGCTCCAGTTACCATTGGTGTCGGTTTGTACATCAATGCTTTGGGTGGCATTTGCTGCATCTGTAAACGTCACTGTGATAGTGCTATTAGGTGCATCACTGGTGCCAGTAACGGTTGGCGTGCTGTCGTTGGTTAGTAACGGCGCATCCACACTCACACTTGGTGCAGTGGTATCAATGGTGCCATTGCCTGTAATATCGGTGCTGTTACCTGCCACATCGCTGATGTTGGCGGTGATCGTGTACGGCCCTTCTGCCAGTGCAATCGGTACTTCGATTGAGAAGTT
Organism: Pseudoalteromonas sp. AS84; assembly: GCF_038900255.1. NCBI lineage: Bacteria > Pseudomonadati > Pseudomonadota > Gammaproteobacteria > Alteromonadales > Pseudoalteromonadaceae > Pseudoalteromonas > Pseudoalteromonas sp. AS84. Next base: position 294 of record NZ_JBBMQY010000007.1, read on the forward strand.
GCCATCAGCATCCACAGTGGTGGTGAACGTTTGTGAGCTACCTAAATCATCCACTACGGTGAAGTTAATAACCGTGCCTTCAACGGCATCGCTTGTGCCACTGAGTGTCGGGGTGATGTCGTTACTTGAGCCTGGGCTGGTAAGTACAAGTGTCGGTGCTATGGTATCTATTTCACCAGTGCCTGTGGCTGTTGCTTCATTGCCTGCGGCATCGCTCACACTTGCGCTTACGGTGAAGTTACCTTCTGCAAGGGCTGTCGTAGCTGGGACTGACCACGCGCCACTTGCGCCAACTGTCGCGGTAATGGTTTGCTGTGCACCGGCACTGTCTGTCACAATAATAGTGACTTCACTGCCTTGTGGCGCATCGCTTATACCCGAGATAGTCGGTGTCGTGTCATTGCTAACATCATTGTCTGCAATAACAAGGCTTGGTGCGGTTAAGTCAATCTCGCCTGTTTCGGCGGCGCTGCCGATATTACCTAGGCCGTCGTCTACCTCTGCCGTCACCGTGTATTCACCTTCGGCTAAATCAGTTGGTGCATCAATGCTCCATACACCACCCGTTACCGTCGTATCAACAGTCGTAATATTCCCCAAACTGTCTTCAAACGTTAAGCTAATGATTGTGCCATCTGCCGCATCGCTTGTACCATTGATGGTTGGGGTGGTGTCGTTGGTATCAAGCAATGCATTAATACTAATGCTTGGGGCCGTGGTGTTGAGTGTTGCGGTTTCACTTAATGCAGTGGTATTACCGGCGTTATCGCTAACGCTAGCTTCAATGGTGAGCTCACCATCGCTCAGTGCATTCGGTACATCCGCTGACCAACTGCCATCAGCTTGTACTGTCGCGGTGAACGTTTCTGTTGTGGTGCCATCGCTCACGCTGATGCTAATAACCGTCCCCGCCGGCGCATTGGTACTTCCGCTGATAGTCGGGGTGCTATCGTTCGTTGCGCCCACGGTATCAAGCACAAGCGTTGGCGCGAGGCTATCAATGGTGCCCGATTGCACGGCACTATCGGTGTTACCTGCGGCATCGGTAATGCTGGCTTGCACACTGTAGCTGCCCTCTGGTAATTCAGGGCTGGTTGCTTGCCAGTTGCCGTTCGCATCGACTGTGGCTGTAATTGGTGTTTCATCGCCGTTACTGTCGGTGATAACAATATTCACAACGGTGCCTTCAGGCTCTGTTGAGGTACCACTAATCATTGGGGTGCTGTCGTTGCCTAAGCCCAATGCATCAACGGTGATAACGGGTGTAATGGTATCTACATTACCACTGCTGTTCGCGGTGGTGTCGTTGCCTGCAGCATCGGTAATACTCGCGGTTACAGTAAAGTCTCCTTGCGCAAGCGCACTTGGAATTTCAATGTCCCAGTGACCATCACTTTCAACGGTGCTGGTAATGGTTTGCACAGCCCCTTCGCTGTCGGTGATGATGAGTGTAACGGTGCCGCCAATTTCATTACTGGTGCCTTGTAATGTCGGTGTTAAGTCGTTTACATCGCCAACAGTTTGGATAGTTAATGTCGGTGCTTGCGTATCTAATGTAATTGTATCTGTAACTGTTGTCGTATTTCCTGCTTCATCAGACACACTCACTTCGATGGTGTTATCACCTTCATTTAAATCTGTTTGTGGAGTTACTTCCCAGTTACCATTTGTATCTACTGTGGTGGTAAGTATTTGTTCAACCCCGTTTTCATCGGTAATAACAACCGTGATACTGGTACCAACTTCTGCATCACTAGTACCTGAAATGGTAGGTGTTGAGTCGTTAGTTACAGTATCAAAGACAACTGTTAAGCTAGGCCCTGATGTATCTATGTTGCCTGTAGCCGTATCTGAAGCGCTATTTCCTGCAGCATCAGATACTTCAGCTTCTACAGAGTAATCGCCCGAGGCCAACTCTTGAGAAAGTTCAATACTCCAATTACCTTCTACATCTGTTGTAGTGCTAAATGTGCGAACAACCCCTTGAGAATCAGTAACCGTTAAATTTATAACTGTGCCTGCAACTACGTCTGTTGTGTTACCAGAAATAACTGGGGTTGTATCATTACTTGTTTCTAGTTCATTTACTTGTATGGTTGGAGGCGTAATATCAATTACAGCATCAAGCTCTGCACTAGCCGTTCCACCACCTATGTCTGTTACTGTTGCACTAATTAAAATGGTGCCTTCAGCTAAATCTACAGGCGGAGTAACACTCCAAAGACCGTTTTCATCAACAACTGTGGTTAAAGTAATTGTTGCACCCGCTGAGTCAGTGATCTGAACTTCAACCGAGGAGCCAACTTGTGCATTAAAAGTATCACCATTTATTTGAGGTGTTTGATCGTTAGTTTCGCCAATAATATCAATGGTGATAGTCAATGCGCTTGTATCGATTGTACCTAAAGCACTTGCTGTGCCTTCATTACCAGTGCTATCACTGATACTTGCATCTACAGAGTAGGTCCCCTCTGCTAAAGCCGCTGACACTTCTGCTGTCCAACTCCCGTCTGCAATTACTTGTGCTGTAATTGTTTGTACTGCACCATTAGCATCAGTCACAGTTAGAGTAATAGTTGAACCAGCAGTCTCCCCACTAACTGTGCCTGAAATGGTCGGTGTTGTATCACTCGTATCGCCTAGCGCATTAATAGTAACTATTGGCGCTGTGGTATCAACTTCGCCTGTTGTTGTTGCGGTTGTTTCATTGCCCGCTGTATCTGTAACCGATACCTCAACCGTAAATTCGCCTTCGCTTAATTCATTGGGTACATCCACACTAAAGGTGCCATCGGCTTGTACTTCAGTAGTAATTATTTGTGGATTACCAGCTTCATCAGTGACCGTAATAGTAACTAACGTGCCCTCAGGCTCGCCAGTAGAGGTGCCTGAAATAGTTGGGGTGGTGTCGTTAGTATCAGCCAGTGCGTCTATCGTGATCACCGGTGCTGAAGTATCAACTTCGCCCGTTGTTGTTGCGGTAGTTTCATTACCTGCAGTATCAGTAACCGATACCTCAACCGTAAATTCGCCTTCGCTTAATTCGTTCGGTACATCCGCACTAAAGGTGCCATCAGCTTGCACTTCAGTGGTAATTATTTGTGGGTTACCAGCTTCATCAGTGACCGTAATAGTAACTAATGTGCCCTCAGGCTCACCCGTTGCGGTGCCTGAAATGGTTGGGGTGGTGTCGTTAATATCACCTACGGGGTCAATAATAACTGTTGGCGCGGCAGTATCAACTTCGCCTGTTGTTGTTGCGGTAGTTTCATTGCCTGCAGTATCTGTAACCGATACCTCAACCGTAAATTCGCCTTCGCTTAATTCATTTGGTACATCCACACTAAAGGTGCCATCGGCTTGCACTTCAGTGGTGATGGTTTGCGGGTTACCAGCATCATCAGTGACTGTAATTGTAACAACAGTGCCCTCCGGCTCGCCCGTTGCTGTACCTGAAATAGTTGGGGTGGTGTCGTTGCTATTTGCCAGTGGATCAATCGTAATAGCAGGAGCTGAGGTATCAATAGTACCCGTTGTTACTTCTGTACTTACGTTACCAGCAGTATCAGTGATTGATACGTCTACGCTGTATTCGCCTTCACTTAATTCATCTGGTACATCAACAGTGTAAGTGCCGTCAGCGAGTACTTCTGTAGTGATGGTTTGTAGGTTACCAGCTTCATCAGTCACGGTAATAGTAACAACTGTGCCTTCTGGCTCGCCAGTTGCGGTGCCTGAAATAGTCGGTGTTGTATCGTTGCTATCAGCGAGTGCATCAATCGTAATAGTTGGTGCGGTATTATCGATAGTTCCTTGTGCTGAAGTTTCACTTTGGTTACCTGCTTCATCGCTAACGATGGCATTAACGCTAAAGTCACCTTCAACTAACTCATTAATAGCATCAGCTGTCCAGCTACCATCAGCTAGCGTTTGTGTTGTAATTGTTTGTGTATTACCACCAGCATCTGTCAATGTTAACGTAACCGTTGTTCCAGCGGGCACATTTTGTACAGAACCTGCAATTGTTGGAGTAGTATCGGCGCTATCTGGGATTGTATTAATTGCTATAATTGGAGCTGATAAATCAATTGTTCCGGTATCAGTATCGCTTGCTTCATTACCTGCAGCGTCTGTTACTGTTGCCGTAATTGTAAAGTCGCCTTCAGCAACAGCTTGGGTTGCCCCAACTTGCCAAGTTCCATCTTCTGACACAACCGCCGTCAATGTTTGAGACTCACCATTTGCATCAGTAACTAAAACACTAACAAAGCTACCCGGAGCTACATCACTCGTTGTTCCGCTAAATGTAGGCGTTGTATCGTTTGAATCAGCAAAGTCATTTACTGCAACTAAAGGAGGGGTGGTATCAACTGAGCCTAATTGTGAATCTTGAGCTGCGTTACCTGCATTATCAGATACATTAGCTGTTACTGTAAAATCCCCCTCACTTAAAGCAGTTGGAACCTCAATACTCCAAGTACCATCAGCACTTATAGTAGTAACTAACTGTTGCTCAGCCCCTAGACTATCGGTAACAATTAAAGTTACTTCACTCCCAGATGCTAAACCTTGGGTAGAGCCGGTAAGAATAGGTGTTGTATCGTTTGTATCTGCAATATTGTTGATAGTCACACTTGGTGCGGTTAAATCGACCGAACCTGTAACAGTTGCCGTACTGCTATTGCCTGCAGTATCGCTAACACTTGCTGTTACTGTGAAATCACCTTCACTGAGATCTGCAATAATATCCGCTGTATATGTACCATCTGTATTCGTAATTGTTGTAAGTGTTTGTTCATTGCCTTCACTGTCAGTTATTACTAATGTAACTTCGGTCCCTGCAGGTACATCAATTACATTACCGCTTACAGATGGGGTTACATCATTCGTATCCTCAATAGGATTTATCGTGATTGCCGGATCGGTTAAATCAATCTCTCCAGTTTCACTTGCAGAAGCTGTATTACCTGCAGCATCAGTTACAGTTGCAACCACACTAAACTGACCTTCAACCAATTCATTACTTGCCTCAACTGACCAACTTCCGTCAGCACCAGTAACTACTTGCACGGTTTCTGCTACGCCATCGCTTCCTGTAAATGTAACGGTTACTAACGCACCAGGTTCTACGTCTTGTGTAGAGCCGCTAATTGTAGGTGTTGTATCGTTAGTATCAATAATAAAATTAATACTTACAGTTAAATCAACATTACCTACTGCACTTGCTTGCGCTTCATTACCCGAGTCATCTATAACAGCAGCAACTACAGTAAAGTCGCCCTCCGGTAGAGGAGTTGTTACTTGTGCAGTCCACGAACCATCTTCTTGCGTCACTGCAAGTAATGTAAATGTACTCCCATCGCTTGCCGTAATAGTTAAAGTAATGGTTGTACCTGCAGGCACATTACCGGTGTTACCACTTAAAAATGGAGTGGTATCGTTAGTATTAGCAATTGCATCGATTTGAATTGAAATAGGAGCAAACGTTATTTCGCCGTTTGTTTGCGCAGTAGCCTCATTACCTGCTGCATCGGTTACTGACGCAGTTGCTGTAAACTCACCACCTGGCAAGATTTCATTAGCATCAACACTCCATGTACCATCTCCATTTAATAAAGTAGTTAAAGTTTGTACGCTACCGTTTATATCGGTTACTAATACTGTAATTACAGAGCCCGCTGGAGCGTCTTCTACCCTACCTACAAATGTTGGTGTAGTATCGTTAGTATCAGCAATTGCAGTAACGGTAATATCTGGATTTGTTAAATCAACAACACCTTGGTTATTTGCTTGGGCTTGATTACCTGCAGCATCGCTTACACTTGCATCAACCTCAAACAGCCCTTCAGCTAATGGCGTAGTTACATCAATAGACCAATCACCATCAGCGTTAGTTTGGGTTAATAATGTTTGAGCTTGACCATTAAAATCGGTAATAACCACACTAATAATAGAGCCAGCAGGTACATCTTGTGCGTTACCTGTAATCGTTGGCGTGGTGTCTTGAGTGTCGTTAATATTATTAATTTGTACCGTAGGCGCCGTTAAATCAATTACTCCTGAATCACTTGCTAATGCTGAGTTTCCTACACTGTCGCTTACTTGTGCATCAACAGTAAAATCACCTTCAGGTAAAGGAGTCCCAACTTCTACACTCCAGCTTCCATCGGCTTGAGTAACTGCTGTTAAGGTTTGTATTTGCCCTGCACTATCTGTAACAGTAATTGTTACTTGCGTGCCCTCAGGAACCCCATTTGTTGTTCCAACAAGTGGTGGTGTTACATTATTTGTTTCATCAGTTACATTTACTGTGATTACCGGAGCAGTTAAATCTATATTCGCTAAAGCTTGGTCTATAGCTTGATTTCCAGCGGCATCAATCGCCACTGCACTTACATTAAACTCTCCTTCAGATAAAGGTGAGGTAGTAGTAATAACCCAATTTCCTAGCGCATCTACTTGAGTAACAATTGTTTGTACCGTACCTGCACTATCCGTTAACGTAACTGACACATTATCACCAGTGTTCAACCCAGATACAGTCCCTGTTATTGTCACGGTTTGCGAAGCAGAATCGGCAACAGGATCAATCGCAATAAGCGGAGCTGTTGTATCAATTTCTATAGAAATAGTGTCGTTTATAGGGTTGCCAACAGGATCTGTTGCTTCAACAACAACGGTCACAGGGCCATCAGCAACTGGAGTCGGTAAGGTTATTTCAAAGGTACCATCAGGGCCAATTACAACACTAACTACTTGAGAATTTCCATCAATATCAGTTACCGTTACATTAACTGTTTCGCCAATTAAGTTTTCGCTCGTACCAGTAATTGTTGGTTGTGATGAATTGGTAACACCCAGCTCATTAAGTGAAATAGAAGCCGAAGTTGCATCAGGCACAATACCATCAGAGGTATCTCTTAAATTAAAAGCTTCAGTAGCGCTTTGATCAAAAGATGAATCAAAAGTAACACTACTAGGATCAACGCTTTCAGAAATTCGGGTTAACTGTACAAACGAACTGCCTCCATCTGCACCAGCAGCGTTGCCGCCACCAGCAGCTGTTGCCTCTAAATTATCTAAAATGTCCCCATCACCCTCCAATGCATCTAAAAAGTCTGTTACATCTGAATTAGCTGCTGTTGATGAGTCTTGTTCTGTACCTAAATCTAAGCTTGCAATTGCTTCATCTAAACTTTCATCAAAAACAGTTGTTTCGCTAGCGTCTCTAGCTTCTTTAGCTAATAGGTCTGGTGTTATTTTTACCTTTTGATTTGCGGGTATAGATAAGGTTTCACCTTGCACATCTATTTGTAACGACGACTTAATAGCAGTAACAACTAAATCACCTACAGTAATAATGTCACCCACGTTTAAGGCTCTTACCGATCCATCATCTAACACAACACCCGCCGAGCCCTGAATATCAATAACTACAAGTTGATTTGCTTCCATTTAGCTACCCTCAAACTTTTTAAAATAACAATCTAATAAGTTAAAGGTAGAACAAAAAAAGCACATAGATACTGGACTCAAGTACAGGTTTAGAAGAAAAATTCAAAAATAAAAAATCAACAAAAAAGTGGTAGTAATTTTTTTTTATGCTACCCGAAAAGATTACTTGCAAAATAAGTACACCTTTACTAAATATTTAAGAGAGTATTTTTGGTCTTAACAGGATCTAAGAGGAAGAAATGATTATAAAAAACACTTTTAAAAAGCACCAAGGGACTATGTTAATCGGATTAGCGATTACAGCCGTAACTTTATCAAACTACGTGCATGCAAACGAACAATCAGCAATGCCACTTACCTACGTTTCAAGTAAAGCGATTGAAAACAATCCTGAAGTACAAGAAGCATGGCATGCTTTTAAATCTTCTATTTATGGAGTGGATGCTGCCCGTTCAGGTTATTTACCAAGTGTTGATGTATCAGCAAGTGCAGGATATGAAAGAAGAAATTACGGTATTGAAGAAGAATATAACCGTAATACAGCCGAATTAAGCGTTACTCAAATGCTTTATGACGGTTTTAGAACATCTAATACAGTTGACCGTTTTAAACGTATTCAACTTATTAGGTACTTTGAGCTTATTTCTCAAACAGAACAAACAGCACTTGAAGCCTCGATTGCACTACTTGACGTACAAAAATTCAAAGAGTTAGTACAACTTGCAGAAGCTAATTTACAAGAGCACGAGTCTGTATACCAACAAATAGAGCAAAGCGTAGGCGCCGGTGTAGCGCGCGCAGCAGACCTAGAACAAATTAGTGGCCGTTTATCTCTAGCGCAATCTAATGTATTAACGGAGTACTCAAATTTACATGATGTAAGCGCTCGCTACCTAAGGGTTGTAGGTGAGCTGCCTATGAACGATATAAAGCAAGCTGACCTTGATGAAAACAACATACCAATTTCGGTTAACCAAGCGCTAGACGTCGCCTACAAAAACAGCCCTTCATTTTATGCCTCTTTGTATAATATTGAAGCGCAAAAAGCGAACGCCAAAGCACAAAAAGCGGCCTTTCATCCTAACGTAGATTTATCTGCCCGCTACGGTAGCCAAGATAGAGATGAGCTTGGTCAAAATGAAACCAGAACAGAAGCGCGAGTCGGCATAGATATTAGTTATAATTTGTATAACGGTGGTCTTGATAGCGCTAATTTAGAACAAGCTTATCAAGATATAAATATTGCAAAATATCAACGAGATCAAGCCTGTATTGATATTCGTCAAAGCCTGCAAATTGCCTACTACAACGTCACTATTCTAGAGCAAAAGTTACCGGCGCTTAACCAACACCGCGAATCATCAACTAAAGTTAAAATTGCATACAAAGATCAATTTGATATAGGCCAGCGAACTCTACTAGACGTACTTGATGCCGAAAACGAATCGTTCCAATCAACACGTTCATACATAGTAGCACTATACGACCGCCAATCGGCTATTTTAACTATGCTAAAAGAAATGGGGAAATTATTGCCAGCACTTGACGTAATGTCAGGTAAATACCCTACATTAAAAGAGCTAACTGACGATCCTATAGTGCATAACGCACAAAATATTTGTCCGAGTTACGATGTAGCAACCACCTTTAGCCGCAAGGCATTTCTACAAAAAAAAGCAAAGCAAGATAATGCCTACATGAGTGTAACCGCTATGCCAAGGTACTTAGATATACCGTTGGAAACCGACACTACACCAAGTAACTTTACAGATGATGATGGTGACGGCGTACCAAACGTGCAAGACACTTGCCCAAGCACACCTTTAAGTACAAATGTAGATTTATCTGGTTGTACAATTTACAGCGCATCAACCTCGAATATAGAGATTGGTATCCCTTTTTCTGCTGACTCAAGCGATGTAAGGTCTCAATATATTCAAGAAATTAGTAGGCTTGCTGACTTTTTAAAAGAAAATCCAAATAAGCGGGTTGAAATACAAGGTCATGCTTCTCTAGATGGAGATCGGAAATATAACCGTAAACTATCTGAAAAACGTGCGTTTGCCGTTGCTGAAATTCTAATTAAGCAATTCGATGTAGAACCTAAACGTGTTAAATCGTTTGGGTACGGTATTGATCAACCTCGAGTAAACGAAATATCAGTAAGAGCTAATGCTGCGAATCGACGTATCGAAGCCGTAATTACTGATAGCTAAGTCAATTAACGTTATGTAAATAACTAGGGTTTGTTGATCTTTGCGGATTAAAATTTGTTCAAACTAGGGGCTGTTTAATCGCGGCGCGAGATTTGTAACCTAGTGGGCTAAGTAAAAACCGAGCAACAAAGAGTAAATAGCCCCTAGGAAGAACCCTTTGGGCAGCGCCTGTTTGGCATTAATGCTACGTTATCGCCCATTTATGGGGAATAACCACACTGCATAGGCTCTGCCTTGCCTAAATACCAAACAGACTGCTGCAAATTTAACCTTGAAAGATCAACAGACCCTAAACTCGGCTTGAAATATTTAGGCTAAATTTATTTCTCGAGTTTAGGTTTTGTAGTAACAACCGCATGCAGTTCTACATAACATTGGATGGTTTATGGAATTAAACGATGTACTTGATCATGGTGGCATACTCGTGGACTGCCTAGCAGTTTTATGTCGTCATCATGATAAAGAGTTTTCAAGAGAAGCATTATTAAATGGACTTCCTCTAACTGATGGAAACCTCACTCCATCAGGTTTTTCGCGCGCAGCAAAGCGCATTGGCTTTAAATCAAAAGTTGTTAATAAGCCACTACAAAAAATTAATACAGCACTGCTACCTGCCATCTTAATTTTAAAAGATAACCAAGCCTGTGTTATTAACTCTATTGATTACGATAAGCAACTGGTGAGCGTAATTTACCCAGAGCTTACTGAATCAGTTGTCGAACAAAACATTGATGAGTTAGCAGGCAACAGTGCTGGTTTAGTTATTTATGCTCAACCAGAATTTGCATTTGATGAGCGAACACCTGTGCTTGAAAAACTATCAAAAGACGGATGGTTTTGGGGAGTAATTAAAGAATGCCGCTCACTTTATAAAGACGTGATCATTTCGGCTATTGCTTTGGGCTTTTTGTCGGTTGCTATGCCTTTATTTGTAATGAACGTATATGACCGCGTTGTGCCCAACCATGCAACAGAAACCTTGTGGGTACTTGCCATTGGTATTTTAATAGCACTCACTGCTGACTTTGTTTTGCGTTTAGTAAGAGGCTACTTTGTAGAGCTTGCTGCAAGTAGAATAGATGTAAAAGTATCGGCTGTAATTATGGAGCGGGTATTAGGTATGAAACTAAAAAACCGTCCATCATCAGCAGGCTCCTTTGCTAGCAATATTCAATCATTTGAAGCTGTACGTAACTTTTTTAGCTCCATAACGCTTGTCGCATTAGTCGACTTACCATTCGTAGTTTTATATTTAATTGTTATCGCCATTATTGGCGTACCTCTAAGTTTACCCATTATAGCGGGCGCACTTATATTATTAGCTTACGCTATAGCCGCACACCGCAAACTTGAAGCTCTTTCAGAGCAAACAATGAAAGCAAGCTCAATGCGAAATGCAGTATTAGTAGAAAGTTTAACCAACATTGAAGATGTAAAAAGCTTTCACTCAGAGTGTAAAACACAATCTGTATGGGAAAAGTCGACCATTTACATTGCGCAAGTAAACGCACAAAGCCGACTCGTTTCAAGCTCCATATCAAATACAGCATCGTGGATACAGCAATGTGTAGGCGTGATAATAATGATAATAGGCGTACACCTCGTTATTGAAGGTGAGCTAACTCAAGGCGGATTAATTGCAGCCTACTTATTATCATCTCGTGCTATGGGCCCTATTGGGCAGTCAGCCGCCGTATTAGCGCAGTATCATCACGCGGCAATAGCAATGCAATCACTGAACGAAATTATGGAAAAAGAGGTTGAACGCCCGCCGGGTAAGCACTGGCTAAGCCACCCTATTTTAAAAGGTGATATAGAATTTAAAGACGTCTGTTTTAAATACTCTGACGAATCTCATAATGCACTCAACGGCGTTAGTTTTAAAATTAAAGCAGGTGAAAAAGTCGCTATTTTAGGACGTAATGGCTCAGGTAAAAGTACATTAGAAAAGCTTATTTTAGGGCTATACGACCCCTGCTCAGGAGCAATTTTGATGGACAATAACGATATACATCAAATTGACCCTGCAGAGCTTCGCCATAATATTGGTTATGTACCGCAAACCGTTGCCCTGTTTTATGGGACCTTAAAAGACAACCTTACGATAAGCGCTTGGCATGCCAAAGACGAGCAAATTATTGAAGCCTGTGAGCGAAGCCAATTATTTGATTTAATTAATTCGCACCCAGACGGATTTGATCTGCAAGTAGGCGAGCAAGGCCGCCAATTATCAGGAGGGCAACGCCAAGCTGTAGGTATGGCAAGAGCCATAATTAACGATCCGCCAATACTATTACTAGATGAGCCAACCTCATCGCTAGATCACAATAGTGAAAGTAAAATTATTAACAATTTAAAAGATTATTCTAAAGATAAAACCCTAATTGTGGTGACTCACCGCTCATCATTACTCGAGCTTGTTGACCGTATTATAGTTTTAGATAACGGAAAGGTGGTTGCTGATGGACCAAAACAAAAAGTAATTGCGGCGTTAAATAATAAAACCGTGGAGCAAGCCTCATGAGTGATAACAAAAAACCACTTGAACAACGCTCTTTTGAATCTGTTAGCAAAGCAATTGAGGCAAGAAAACAAGGTAAGCCATCCGTATTTAATAAACTATTTAAAGGATGGATCTCACCGCCAAATACTCAAGACTGGGTAGTAGATGCACAGTGGGAAAAAATGCAGCAAGAGCCAGCAAGCGCTAGGTTACTGCTTTATTTAATTTGTTTAACGTTTATATGTCTTATTGTGTGGTCTGGCTTTGCTAATTTAGATGAAGTTGCTCGTGGCGAGGGTCGTGTTATTCCCTCTAATAAATTACAACTAATTCAATCTTATGACGGCGGTATGGTCGAAAAAATAAATGTCCGAGAAGGTCAAATAGTAAACGAGGGTGATGTACTTATTAAGATAGACCCTACCCGCTTTATTTCTAGCTTTAGAGAAAACCAATCCAAGGTTGAATCGTTAAGTGCAAAAGTTGCAAGGCTCAGAGCCCTCACTCAAAAAAAGGAGCTCGTATTTAGCGAAGATGTTATAAAAAATGCACCTCAGGTGGTTCAACACGAACGCTCTCTTTATTTAAGTAACAGCCAAGAGCTAGAGCAACAGGTAAGCATTCACAAACGCCAACTAGAACAGCGACACCAAGATTATATTGAAGCAAAAGCGGCACTTCAGCAGCATACCAGTGCGCTACGCTTAACAAACAGGGAGCTTAAAGTGACCCGCCCATTGTTACGCACCGGTGCCATTTCGGATATAGATATTATTCGTTTAGAGCGTCAAATAGTTGATTTAAACGGGGAGATAAACAGAACCAAAGCCGTTATAAATAGGAGTCTTTCGGCCATTAACGAAGCTAAAAATAAGGTAACCGAAGTTGAGCTCGTTATGATTAACCGCTGGAACAATGAACTCTCTGAAGCGCTACTGCGATTAGATTCAATTAAAGAAACCGAATCTGGCTTAGCCGATAAAGTAACTCAAACTGAAATACGCTCTCCTGTTAAAGGCACTGTACAACGATTATTAGTTAATACTGTTGGCGGTATTTTACAGCCCGGTAGTGATGTTATGGAAATTGTGCCGCTTGACGATCAACTTGTTGTAGAGGCAAAAATACCACCTAAAGACATTGCATTTTTACGCCCTGGGCAATCTGCAATGATAAAATTTAGTGCTTATGACTTTGCCGTATATGGTGGCCTAGAAGCCGAAGTATTACATATAAGTGCCGATACAATTACGGATGACCGCGAAAACACCTTTTATTTAGTGCAGCTAAAAACTACCAAAAATAATTTTTCGAAAGAACTAACTATTATTCCGGGGATGACCACTCAAGTGGATATTATTACCGGTAAAAAAACCGTACTTGAGTATATTTTAAAACCGGTTCTTAGAGCTACATCGCAAGCAATGACAGAGCGTTAAAACATTTTATAAATGGAGAAGTAATGCGCCAAAGTATTTTTATTACACAGCCTGAATTTGAATCGAAACACTGGCATACAGCGTTTCCTGGTTGTTTGATATGCACAAAAGAACCACACAGAGTCACGGCATCAAGTATTATTTGGGTTTTGGCCGGTACACCTAATTGGCTTGAGCTTGTTAAAAAGTATTCTCAGCAACGTTTACTGGTTATTGTTATGACCAACGAACTAGAAATAAATCAACTAAGAAGTGCGCTTGAAGCAGGAGCTAGGGGCTACGTAGAAGCGCTCGCTACTAAAGTAATTATTGAACAAGTACTTGAGACTATTTGCTCTGGCGGAATATGGTTACCGGGGCAATTGCTCTCTAACTTAGTGGGGGCTTTATCAAACACACCGTTTAAATATGCGAGCACATGCGAGCTTGAGTTACTCACAAAACGAGAACGCCAAGTAGTTGATATTGTTGTAACAGGTGCAACTAATAAGCAAGCTGCAGAATCTTTAAATATTACGGAGCGTACAATTAAAGAGCATATGAGCTCTATATTTAATAAGCTAAAAGTACGCGACCGCATTCAATTAATGTTAGTTGTAAAGGGGCATTAACCGCACGGTTAATGCCTGTTACTTACTCTTTGATAACCCCATCAAAACCTAAGTTAATAAGCGTATCTATATCATCTTGACTTGTTACACCTTGAGCCACCACTTTAATGCCAATTGAATGCGCTAACGTGCACACTCCTCGCAGGAATGTTTGGTTATCTTGGCTGTAACTAATATTGTGGCCGTAAACGCTATCAACCTTAATCATTTCAAGACCAAACTCCTGAATTTTATTAATTTTAGTAAATTCAGGGCCTACACGTTTTAATGCTACTTTAGCGCCCATGCACCGTGCCTGCTCACAAAAATCTTTGAATATCTCAATTTCGCTAACGGCAATACTTTCACGAATATCAAAACAAATTTTAGAGGCTAAATCAGGAAACGCTGACAAGTATGTAAGTATCGAAGCAAGCGCAGCATCATCAAGTAGTGTTTGTGCAGATAATTCAACCGAAATCAGTTCACTTGGTGGTTCAGCGTTGTACTGGGCAACCAATGCCTTGATTAAACCCCAATCTAAACGCGCTAATAACTTTAGTCGGTTAGCCCACTGGTAATAATAACTTGCACGATATAACTTTCCGCCTAACTCTAAGCTAAGTCCTAATTGACTTTGTATTAATTGCCCTGAAAAGCTCATAACTGGATAGGTATTTATTTCGAGTGTTTGGTTATCTAAGGCTGACTCTATTTCACTTTTCCAGCTATCAGCATCATCAAACAAATTACTTTTTTGTTTATTTTCAACTATTTTAGCTCTTACAACGCCTTGTTTTATATTTCCCGCTTTTAGTAATTCATCAACACGTTTTAGTACGTCAAATCGTGTATCGTCTTTTTGAATATAAGTACAGCTGTGAGGTATGGCTAGCTTAACGTTTTTATACTCTTCAACAAACGATTGATGCATCAATAAAATACGCTCACTGATTGCTTGAATATCATCAATATCACTAAATAAAACTGTGAAATCGCTGTGAGAAATACGTGCAATGTAATTTTCAGAAAAGTGCTCTTGATTACTCTCTAAAAAGCTAACCAACATCTGTGAAAATCGACGTAGAAAGTTAACCATTTCTACTCGTCCCACTTCCTCACTTACTCGATCGAGGTTAACAACCCTAAATAAAAACAAGGCCCCATGGGCATGATCTTTCGATTTTTGTAAGTGAGCCTCAAGCGTTGCACCAAAGTATTCTCTATTTGCTAAACCAGTTAGCTCATCGTGTTGCGATTTAAATCTAAGCTCTTCTAAACGTTTATTATCTTCTTTAATAATACGGCTAAAACGAGTAGATAACTGGTTCATTGATTGCACTAAACGGGCAAACTCAAAAGTGCGAGGAACGCTCGATTTAATAAAACGTTTTTCACCAAATGCATTAGCCTGATACACAACATCATCAAGTGGTTTTAATATCCTACTTAAAAAGTAAGCACTAACTATACAAGCAAAAAAAGCAACAATTAAAAAACTGAAAAATAGTTTAAGCGCACTTTCCCATAAGGCTTGCTCAGCATATTGACTATGGCTTTCTATAAACAAAGTACCAAACTGCTGCCAACCATCATTTACTTGCCCAACCCCTGGCTCTACATTTAATGCATAAATTGATCTAAACCACTGTGGAGCCGTCGCTTTAAGTTCATCGGTAAACGTGCGTTTAACAATCACCTCACCATTAGGGTCTTGTAGTTCTATTCGCTTATAGTGACCGGTATCAAATGTGGCCGATACTAATAATTCAAGCTCAACGGGGTCTTTGTCTAATTGGCTAATCATTAACGCAAGTGAACTGGCGTTATCTACATTTTTTAAGTACAGCTGGGTCGAAAAATAACTTTTAGCCGAATTAGTGCTAATTAAAACACTACTTATAAAGCCTACAAAAATAACAACTAAAAGAGCAATCCATAGCTCTTGCCTGAGTGTTATTTTTCGTTTTTTAAGGTACTTAGATAAGGAAAATGATGCCATTACCACATAACTCCTTCTTTGGTTGTCTGCTCCAAAATTTTACGCCAGCGTGAAAGTCTTGCTGTTGGGCTGGCTACACTTTTGGTTGAATTATTAGCCCATAAACCTTGACTGTTAAAGCTAAACACTGGGCTTAAATCTACACGTTTTGCAGCAGGTAAAACCTTTGTTATTAAACTGTCTAAAATAAGTGGCTGAGCGTTTGGTGTAGCAAAATAACCTAACACCATATGTGCTTGCGTTTTGTTAGTGCCCGCAATTTTTGCTTTTACATAGATAAGACGTAACTTGTCGTCGCTCACCCCTAACGCTCTCAAGCTTATATATTTTGCTATTGCGTAATCTTCACAATCACCTAAGCCTCTGCCTAATGTTTCTAAAGGGGTTGCCCAGTAATCGTTTTGTTTCCATAGCAAAATATCAGTTTGATAGCGTAAATTACGCGCAAAAAAATCATTAACAATAAGAATTTGTTGTTGTTCTGGTTTATTTTGAGTTTGTACCAACATACTTTGCCAGTTACGTGCAACAGCCGCTCGCGCAGGTCCATATTTTTGACCCATCAGCTCAATAAAGGTATTAAATTGAATAGTTAGTCGGCTTGCAAGCACGCCACTAGAGAGTACAAAAAACAACAATAGGTAGCGCAAATTGGCTTTGCACCATATAAATAATTTAGGATTTAAATGAGTTGGCTTAAACGCCATTTACAGAGCCACTGTTAATATAAGTGGCAATAAAATACATCTGTTGAGCACTACGCAATCTGCTTAAAAATTAATCCTAACAACAGCATAGCACTCAATATAAGAGGATGAGATATTTTGAATAACTTTTTTAGTAGTACGTTACTTTTTTAACTTCGCGTGGTTTTACTTCACCTATGTATAAATCGTGCACACGCTTCATGTTGAGCTCAAGCTCGGTTACATAGGTATCATCAACAGCATACGTTTTTATAATTTGCGCACCTTTAATGAGCCCCTGCACTTTACTTTCTAAGTAATCGTCTTGAGCAATTGAACCTTCCACCGTTGTTCCTGCGGTAATTTTTTGCCCATATACTTGTTCAGTAAGCTCGCGGTAAGCCTCAAGCTTAGAAGCTTTAATTGCCATAAGTTGCTTTTGCGACGCGTTAGCGCCTTTTTGTAAGCTAATAGGTGCATACCCTATCGCTTTTAAAACTGGGTAATTATTTGGCTCTACATATTTATATTCAACATGCTTATCAAAAACGCTGCTACAACCACCTAAGGTTAAACACCCAAGTGTAATAAGTAATGAAATCGCTCGCATAGCATCTAGCCCTTGTATAGTAATTAGCAGTACATATGCACGTTTAATGCCATTTATAGTATTACCAAATAACATTGGTACAGTCCTTGCTCTACCTAGTTAATAGCTAACGTTTAATTGGAGTAAAAGTATGAAGTCGTTTTTATCATTGGCATTTGCAGGGTTAAGTGCAACGGCATTATTAACGTTCTCCCCTTTTACTAAAGCGCAGTGGTATGAATCAACGGGCCATGCGAACGTTCAAAATGGTGATACGAGCGCTGCCAAATCTGCCGCTATAAAAGATGCGATTACACAAGCGTTAGTGTTCTCTGGCGCACGGGTTAGCTCGGTGCAAACCTTGGTAGATGGCGTGTTAATGCAAGATCAGCTAAAAATTAGCAGCCACGGCGAAATTCAAAAAATTGAACTGGTCAGCGAAAATAAATACGACAATAAATTTGCGATTACATTACGACTCGATATTTTTTCTCAAACAGAGCAATGCCCACAAAATAGTTTTAATAAGTTTGTGGCCGTTACACAAAGCCAACTTGTTCATCGTGAACACGCTAAAATGGGTCAAATATTTGACGTAAGTAAAGCGATTAGCAAAAATATTTTTACCTCACTGCAAAAATCAAAAATGAGCGCAGTGCCTATTGCATACTATAATAATGCAATAAGCGTTGATAAATACTTTTCGCAGCAGCACGACTATTCAAACGCTCAATTAGAAGAAATATCTTCGCGCAGTAACGCTCAATATGTATTGCTTAGCCAAATAACCAGCCTTTCGACTAGCGACAAACTCAATAACAATTATGCATTTTGGCAGGACGAGGCGTATGAGCGCAGTTACAACATTGAGTTTGCACTATTTGATGGCACTACCTATGAGCAGCTTTGGCAAAATAGTTACCATACTCAAGCAATTTGGCCATTTGAAAAAACAACCATAGTGGATGTTAATAGTGATAGGTTTTGGCAATCGCCTTATGGGCAAAGCATAACCGATATCAACCAATCAGTGAGTTATGATATTCAAGCAGCCATGGCATGCCTACCTACACAAGGTAAAATAATGCATATGGAAAATAGCAAAATCGTTATTAACTTGGGTAAAGCTCATGGGTTAAAAAAAGGCCAAATGCTAAGCATTGCGCACCATAACTATTTAACCGACGCGGCAGGTAATGTTATGCCGCACACCATCACCACGCTTAATAAAATTCGCGTAGAGCAGCTTTATCAGCAAACCGCAGTAGCAGTCAGTATTGACAGTAAACCACTACCTGGCGTGCAAATTAACGATGTAGTAGAAATAATCAGCCAAGATCTTTAGAGTTTTTTACTCAATTTAGCTTTTAAATTAGGGTGAGCCGATAACCACTCGCCCAATTGTTCTACACCCGATAAATGCGGATAATGCTTTCTGCATGCAAACACCACATTACGCTGCTGATTAGGGAATATAGGCAAGTAATCAATCCCTACACGGTCGGTACATGCTAACTTTGGTACAAATGTAATACCGTCATCCATAGCCACTAACGCTAATAATGTTTCTAAACTATTACCTTTATACTGGTTAGATACATCGACCCCTGCGGAAAAACAAAACTTTTGGGCTTGATCTTTAAAGCAATGACCATCACTTAACATTAATAGGCTGCATCCTTGAAGATCGCTCAGCGCTACTTTTTTATGCTTAGAAAGCGCGTTATCGTGTGATACCGCCACTAAAAAATCTTCTTTGTATAAAGCAACCGTATGGTAATTAATAAGCTCTGGCACATCAGCTAGAATAGCAAAGTCGAGTTCACCCTTGTTTAAAGCCTCTAAAATTGTTGCTGTTTGCATCTCAATAAACGAAAAGTGGCTATCAATAAATGCCGCTTTCATTGATGTTAATAACGCAGGCAACAAGTAAGGCGCAATGGTAGGGATAATGCCAATAGTTAATTTACCTTGTAGAGGCTCGTTAGAAGTAGCAGCAAGTTCTTTGAGTATTTGCGTTTGTTCTAAAATAATCTCTATTTGCGTCAACAAACGTTCACCTTTTGCTGTTAAGGTGACTTGCTTAGTTGAGCGATCAAACAAAGTAACGCCAAGCTCATTTTCGAGTTTTTTTACTTGACCACTTAATGTAGGCTGGCTAACAAAACATGCATCGGCAGCTTTGCGAAAATGCTTATATTGCGCTATTGCTTTTACATATTCAAAATCTTTTAAGTTCATATTCAGCTCTACGTGATAGTTTATAACTATCAGTTTAATACAAACAAACAATTGGAACTATATTTAATTATTCACCATAATGGCTATCAACAAATCAAGAGGAACAAAAACTATGTTAAACAATATCGAAGGTCAAACAATCCCAAGTGTTACATTTGCAACTCGCGAAAATAATGATTGGAAATCAGTAACAACAGATGACATTTTTAAAGGTAAAACTGTTGTAGTGTTTTCACTACCAGGTGCATTCACACCAACATGTTCATCAACTCACTTACCACGTTATAACGAATTAGCCGGCGTACTTAAGCAAAACGGCGTTGACGAAATTGTATGTTTATCAGTAAACGATACCTTTGTAATGAACGCATGGGCTGAGCATCAAGAAGCGCAAAACATTACTTTATTACCAGACGGCAACGGCGAATTTACTGACGGCATGGGCATGTTAGTAGACAAAAACGACCTAGGCTTTGGTAAGCGCAGCTGGAGATACTCTATGCTTGTTAAAGATGGCGTGATTGACAAAATGTTCATCGAACCAGATTTACCAGGTGACCCGTTTGAAGTATCTGACGCAGACACAATGCTTGATTACATCAACCCTAAGCAAGCTAAACCAGAACCAGTAAGCATCTTTACTAAACCTGGCTGTCCTTTCTGTAAAAAAGCGAAAGAGCTTCTAGCAGAGAAAGGTTTCGCATATGAAGAGATTGTTATGGGTGCAGGCGCTTCACTAACAAGTCTAAAAGCTGTATCTGGTCGTGAAACTGTTCCACAAATATTCATTGGTGGTAAACACATCGGTGGTTCAGACGACTTAGAAAAATACTTTGCTTAATCAATAAGTAAATTAAATGCCTAACGTAAGTAGGTAAAAAATAGGGGCTTTTATGCCCCTATTTATTAGAGGAAAAAATACTATGAAAGAATTGCAAACCGATGTTGTTGTTATAGGCGCAGGCACTGCTGGTTTAAGTGCTTACCGTAATGCTAAACAGTTCACACAAAATGTATTAATGATCGAATCAGGCCCATACGGCACCACATGTGCACGTGTTGGTTGTATGCCAAGCAAGTTATTGATTGCAGCCGCCGAAGCCGCACACGCAATCGAAATGGCACCTGCATTTGGTGTTCATAGCTCAAAGCCTGTCATTGATGGCAAAGCAGTTATGGCACGCGTTAAAAGTGAACGAGATCGTTTTGCAGGATTCGTAGTAGAAGCCGTAGATGAATTACCAGAGGGTGATAAAATTCGTGGTTACGCTAAATTTTTAGACACAAACCGCGTACAAATAGACGACCATACAATTATTACAGCAAAACGCTTTGTAATTGCAACCGGCTCACGCCCTTCATACCCTGGCGTATTTAATAACTTTGGCGACAAACTTATTATAAACGACGACGTATTTGATTGGGATGACCTACCAGAATCAGTCGCTGTATTTGGCCCTGGTGTAATAGGCCTTGAAATTGGCCAAGCACTTAGCCGACTAGGCGTAAATGTAAAACTATTTGGTGTAGGCGGCGCAATTGGCCCACTTACAGACCCTGTTGTAAAAGACTATGCGAATACTGTTTTTGCTGAAGAATTTTTTGTAGATACCGACTCAAACGTATCTGACATGATGCAAGTTGGCGATAAAGCACAGCTAACTTACACCGACAAACAAGGTGAAAAACACACCGAACAGTTTGACTACGTACTTGCAGCCACAGGCCGAGTACCAAACGTAGATAAACTAGGCCTTGAAAACACCGGCATTGAACTTGATGAGCGCGGCGTACCGCACGCAGACACACACACAATGCAGTGTGGTGAGTCAAACATATTTATAGCAGGCGATGCGAGTAACATGCTCCCATTGTTACACGAGGCATCTGACCAAGGTGCTATTGCAGGTCAAAATGCAGGGCGCTTCCCAGATGTACGTATAGGTCTACGTAGAGCAAAAATTGCAGCCGTATTTAGCGACCCACAAATAGCAATGGTCGGCGAAAGCTACAAGCAAATTACCGACCGTTTAGGCCCATGCGGTTGTTTTGAAGTAGGCGAAGTCAGCTTTGAAAATCAAGGCCGAAGCCGAGTAATGCTTAAAAACAAAGGTCATATGCGTGTATATGCGGAGCAAGGCACAGGCTTATTTTTAGGTGCTGAGTTTATTGGCCCACAAGCCGAACACATTGCTCACTTACTAGCATGGGCTGTACAAAACAAAATGACCGTACCAGAAATGCTTGATATGCCATTTTACCACCCAGTAATTGAAGAAGGGTTACGTACCGCCCTTCGCGACTTAAATGCCAAACTTAAATTTGGCCCAGACATTGTAAATTCATGTATGGAATGTGGCCCAGGCGCATAACCTATTTACAACACATACAAACTTGCTAAGCAAAAGCCAAAACTAACGTTTTGGCTTTTTTTTATAATTTTTTTAAGCTGACCTCTCAAAAAAAATTTTAGCTGTTACACTTAATTGATAATTCAATTAAAAAAGATGGAATAGCTATGCCCAATAATAAATTTAGACTAGTCACTCGCAGCGATTTTGATGGCTTAGTTTGTGCCGTATTGCTTAAAGACTTGGACCTAATTGATGATATTTTGTTTGTTCATCCAAAAGACATGCAAGATGGCAAAATAGACATTACCGAAAACGACATCACGACCAACCTCCCCTACGTTGCAGGCTGTCACATAGCATTTGATCATCATCTTAGCGAAACCGTACGTAACTCAAGCGACATAAAAAATCATATTATTGACCCAGAAGCCCCATCAGCAGCTCGCGTAGTTTATGACTATTATGGCGGCGCTGAAAAACTTCCAAATATTTCTGTTGAAATGATGGACGCGGTAGATAAAGGCGATGCTGCTCAGTTTTCAAAAGACGAAATATTAAACCCGACCGACTGGGTATTAATGAACTTTATTATGGATGCGCGAACAGGCCTTGGCCGTTTTCGCGAGTTTAAAATTTCAAATTATCAATTAATGATGAAACTCATTGATGCATGTAAAGATCAGAGCATCGAAGAAATCCTACAAATGGAAGACGTAGCCGAACGTGTTGCTTTATATAACGAGCATAACGAAAAAGCCAAAGAGCAAATTTCTCAATGCGCTACCGTCCATAAAAACTTAGTCGTCCTTGATTTAACCCAAGAAGAAACAATTTACGCCACAAACCGATTTGTTATTTATGCCATGTACCCCGACTGTAATATCTCGATTCATAAAATGTGGGGCCTTAAAAAACAAAACGTAGTGTATGCCATAGGTAAATCAATAACTAACCGCAGTTCAAACACCAATGTTGGCGAACTGTGCCTTAAATACGGCGGCGGCGGCCATTTAAATGCAGGTACTTGCCAAGTAGAAACAAGTAAAGCTGAAGCCGTGCTTAGTGAGTTAATCGATAAAATTACAAGTGATGGTTAATATTAACTTACAATAACCAGAGTTATATAATAGCTCTGGTTATTTTATTTTAGTATGGTGAGTTTTAATCACTCACTTTTCCATATAAATTTCTGTAATAATAAAAGAAATAATGAACTCATGTTAGATACTAAAAACTTCGAAAAAACACTTTATCAAGATACCAAAAAAGCATTTAAAAACATTATACAAAAATACGGTAACGATCTTTATGTAATGGGCTTTTACCACACAGGTAGCTACTCACTACTGCCAATGTTTAATACCTTATCGGATTTAAAAAAAGTATTTGAAGCAGAGTACAACAACGATTTAAGTAGCTTTTACATGGCTAAATGGAACCCTGAGGATTACCCGATGCTTGAGGATTATTCCGAATACTTTGATGAAACAACTCTAGAGTGCCAAAAACTAGAAGACAGCATTGATTTGTTTCAATCAGATATAGAAGCAATGGATAATTGGCATCAATGGCTTACGACAATGGAAAAAGTGCTCATACAATTAGATGCCGAAGGAATATTTTCAAATGGTATCGAACGCGAAAAAATCACTTTAGCAATACTCGCCTATGATGAAGAAGAAAGCATTCAATTTAAAAGAATCAAACGACTTAACCCACCAACTGTTCTAGCACAAATTCAAGCCGACTTTGAAGCCATGGTTTCAGAGCGTGAAAAATGTGAGCAAGAAGCTTTAAACGCCTTTAATTAAAAAGTGCAGCACTACTACATATACGCTATACACAAAGTATAAGGAAGGGAAGTTAAAATATAACTCATTGATTTAATTGGTAGCCCCTGCAAGAATCGAACTTGCAACTGCCCCTTAGGAGGGGGCCGTTATATCCATTTAACTAAGAGGCCACAAACAAGCTGTGTGCTTAGAGGTGTGAATTATAACGGCATCTGGTTTTTTATATCAAGCGACAACTGAACTTAATTGCTTGATAAGTATATATCTTCTTTATTTAGTACATAAATTGGGATTAGTTTTCGACTACTCGCGACGATTTTTTTTGTATGCGCGTTAATTACACGTGTATTTACAACAACAGCATCACTGCGATAAATTAATGTACCCGCTAATACATGGCTCGCCATTTGATCTTCGCTAAGCTTTTCAATATCGCGCGAAAAAGCAAAATCACCACGGCTATTTACATCTATTGTTTGAGTGGTTTTAAAATCAACCACGCCATAACCAAACTTTTGTAACTGATGAATTAACGTTTCAGAAATTTGATTACCTAATTGATTACTTTTAGTAAGCGATGAATCAAGATCGACCAAGGTAGTAACGGCAATATTAATATTGGCGTTGGTATCACTTTCAAACTCAAGCGTATCAACCAAATCAAGTGCCATTTGCTCTACATAGTTAGCAAGTGTTTTATGGTGCTGAAGTGGTGTAAATTGATTGCCGTTAGCATCATCTTGAGTTGATTTTTGCTCGGCTGTTTTAAGTATGCTTGCTAGGTCATAATTTACTTGTGTGGTTGAAGATGCATTCATTTCAGCACTTTCATTATTTTGAGTAAAGGCACAACCAGTTAAATTAGCTAAAGCAAAAAAAACGATAAAGCGGTTAAATAATTTACTATACATAATTATCTCACTTGCTTGCTTGTTTTAACATTATGCCATCAGTGCGATAGCTACTATTAAGCGCATCAACAACTGACTGTGGAATAAACCCTTGTGCAGAACCTACCACGGCCTTACTTTCTAGCCCAACAATACGTGCATTAACAAGTACACCACCTTGATGGTTTACAAGCGTACCGGCTAGTACATATTTAAAGTTTTGATCTTGATTTAGCTCTAAATAGTCGCGACTAAATACAAAGTCGCCTGTTGAGGTAACACGCATATAATCAGTTGTTTTAAAATCAATAACGGGTACACCAAAGCTGTGTAATTCATGCATGAAGCTTTCTGCAATTTGGTTCCCTAGTAAGCTACCATCGTTGTAGTCTTCATCTAAAAAAACAAAACTCGAAACAGCTAACGGTGTTTGTTCACTTACGTACTGTAAGTTTTCAACCATGTCTTGCATTATGCCGCGCACATAATGGTTAATATTTTTGCGCATTGGCGGTGTTGCTTTTGTGTAGTTATCCTGTGGAGCCATTCCTGACTGAAATAAGTTATCGTCAGAAACAGGCGCTGCAACGTCGCGTTGATTACTCACCAGTTGATTGCTTTGCTCACTTTGTGGTGTGGTGGTGTCTGTATTCATTGTGCCTAGTATTTGAGAGCAACCAAAGCCCAGTGGTAAGCATAATGTAATTAATAGGTTTTTCATTTTGTGCTCCAAATTAGTATTCGCTTCGGTATAAAAGTCCGTCACGCTGCTGAATTTTCTCATTGCCCCACATTACATTAATTGGGATCTCGGTACTTCCCGCAGAGAGCACCTGTTTATTTTCTATATTCACAAGCCGTGCATTAACTATGTATGCATGCTGCTGGCGAGTCACTGTTCCTGTGATAACTAAGTCAATATTTTGGCGATTACGTAATTTACTTAAATCGCGACTTAAAATACTGTCTGAGTTTTCTGATAAAGAGAGGTTATTCCCAAGTCTGTATTCAACGGTGTGATAACCTAGTTGAGTAAATTGTGTAAGCAGACTTTCTTGGATCTGCTGACTTAAGCCTGAGGCCTGCCCTGTCACCAATTTTGTATCTAGTGCATCTGCATAAAAGAAGCTACTAACGCCAACACGTGCATTAGCATTTAATGCTCCGTTTAGGTGGTTAAGTTGCGACGTTAAATTAACTACATAGTCATTAACCGTAAAAGGAGCCATAGCCGCTTTAGGTGCATCTGTAGGAACACTTGGTTCTGGCGGTGGCACCAAGTTACAAGCAGCTAAATTTAAAAATAATAAAGGCAGTAAAAGGCGCATAATTGCCATCCTCTTCAAAACATACTAAGGATAAAGCAATTTGTATGCCGACTTAGCTATTGTGCGGTAAAGGGTTGATCTACGTAATAACTAACTAAACAATTTATATTTTGGCTCTTTAATTTTTGACAGTCAGCCATAGCGTTTTTTTTGTCTATGTATGCGCCTAGCTTTAAACGGTTATACATAACTCCTTTTACATTTATTGTTTCAACATTCATCACAAAATTATCGCCTAGTAAGCTAGGAAGCTTTTTCTGTAGTTGCCTAAAAGCTAAAGAGAGTTGTTCTTTTTGCGTTATTGAAAGCACTTGTAAAGCAAATTTGGGATAAACTGGTTTTGTTACTTGTAAATTGGAGCGATTAATTGTGTTGGTATTAACGATTTCTGCTTTTATTACGGGTGCGTTTTTCTGCTCATTTTCTTTTGCAATTGTATTGAGTTGCGATATTAGTAAGCTTAAGTCTTCTTCAATAAGTAATAAACGTGCAAGTTCTGGCTTCATATTTTGCCACTGCTGGGAGCTCACTTTTAAAGTTTCAAGTTCCTGCTTTGTTATTTTTACGTAGCTTTTTTCGTCAGTTATGTTGGTCTGAGTAGCACTATCATCAATTGCTTTATTATTCGCACAACCATAACTTAGCAACATTGCACTGATTAAAAATATATATTGAACTCTTTTCATCCTAATTCCTTTAATGGAGTATTTTATGTGTTTCAACAACACACTTTAATCCTTGCGCTTTTACTGAGTCGCATACAGAGATAAGCTCTGGCGAACTGCTTGTTGCGTACGCTAAGGCTAAAATAAATTTATTTTTAGCTTTATCATGCATATAAAAAGCTTCTTGCTGCTCTATTCGTGGTGCTATTAAACGGTAATAAATTTTTAAGATATTTAACGAACTAAAACTTCCTGCATTGGCAATGCTTCCAGTTGTTGCACTGAGCGCCTTTAACGTTAAATCAACGCCCATTACTACATCTCCTTGAGGCGATAAATTAACTGTTATATTTTGAGTGTTTTTTAGCTGCTTGCGTTGTTTATATTCATCATCAATTACTGCTTTATACTGCCCCGGTTTAAGGTCTGTAAATAAATAATAGCCATCATATGCTGCTTGAGTTTGTGCAACTTGATCCCCTTTTTCATTCAACAGCGCTATATTTGCAAAGGGTTGGATCTGTGTTGTATCACCTTTTTGTTGATAAACAACTCCCTCCACTTCACTTGCATTATTTAATGCAAAATCCATATACTCTACAAAACCAGCCCTTGGTGTAATAGAAAAACCCTCGTTAGCTGGTATTAGAAACGGATCTTCAAAACTATTTCTATCAAGTATTATATCTGTTGTACGATTTGCTGGCATTGAAGTTAATAACGCAACGCCGTGTTCGTCTGTAATTGCTTGACGATAATTGTGAACGCCTTTTACTTTTACGCCGGCAACGCCGTGCTCATCATCATCCATAATACCGTTATTATTTTGATCTAAAAATACGCGTAACATTAAGCTACCCGTGTTAGTTAAGCTGCGCTTAGAGACAAAATATGTATTGTGTCCAACATCAAACCCTAAGCTAAAACGACTATAAATACCGAGCCGCCAATCATCGTTACTGTTGTAGTTTAAGTTACTCGTTAAACTAAACTTGTCGCTTTGCCAATTGAGCCCTAATTCGGCCGATTGAATATTATTACGAAGTGAATCAGTTAAAGTCAGTTCGGCTTGTAAATCTCGGCCCAAGTTGCGGCTAAACTCAGCCTCGTAACTAACAAGCTCACTTACTGGCGATATACTATAATCTATACCAAACCTTGTGTAGGTTCTCCCAAAGCGCTTTTGAAAACGTGTTGTTCCAAAAGTACTCTTAGAGCTATCGTCTTGTTGCCACAGCAATTGGTTACTTAGTGCAAACCCTGAGTATGAGTAGTTGAACTGGTTGCGTACTTGCTTAAAACGCCCTCTAGTATCACTCTCGTCATATAGGATGTTATTTTGATAAGAAAGGCGTCCATAGGTATTATTCATTAGCCCACCAGCTAAATTTATTTGGTAGCTATTAAAATCTTGCTGCTGTTCGTCGGTACGATTTGTAGCGCTAAAAAGTAGTGATTGTTCGGCAATTTGAGTTCGGGCTGTAAATTCAAATTTTTGTTCATTATTATTATTTTTTTCAATATTCGCATTTAATAATAATCGGTCAAATAAGCTTATGTTGGTGCCAAATGCATACTTAAGTAGATCGTCATCTGTGTTTTTTTGACCGGATGCAGCAGTGTATACAGATATATTATCTGTAAGCCCTTGCTCATATCTACCCGCAACTTGCCAACCCTGCCCCTGCGAGCTTGAAACATTGTTATTTAGTAATTGCTTGCCTTGTTCAGTAACCGACAATTCATAGTTACCCTGTCCCTGCTTAAGTTGATTTCCGTCCACAAAGTAATAATCACTTTTACGCTCAACTTGACCTTGAGGCCCATAAAAAATAAGCTCAAAATTATTAGCTCCGAATAATAGGTTTATATTATCAAAAATATAACGCCCATCTGCGAGGCTAAGCTGCTGGTCTATTAATATTTCATTACGATACAGCTCTACATCCCAACCTGGCTGTATAGCACCGCTTAAGTTAATTTGATTATTGACTATTTTTCTATTGGTTACATTATTAGAAACTTTAACACCACGGGCATACTGACTACTGTAGCTATTACCAACTTGCGTGGCGATAACATCACCAAAAGATATTTCAGTAGGCATGAAGCCGTTTTTTATTTCTTTGTCTAAGTTTTGCTTTGTAAACGTTAACCTAGAGTTGGTAAGTAAGTCAGTACTTCGTCCAGACAAAAAATACTCTGCAGATAAATACGCAAAGTCTTGAGTGCCTAAAAGTGAATAGTTCGTAGAATGTCTATCATCGCTCGCGGTAAAATTTAGTTGTAAGTCGGCAACCGGAGAAGATAGCGCTTTATATGGGCTAGCTTTCCATGGCAGCGTAGGTGGCGATCTTTTGTTAGGTGATTTAAGGTTGCGCGACTGTCTGTATCTTTGTTGTTCAACTGGTAAGGGGCTCTCTGAGCTTATAAGTAATTCTAAATCTGGGTAATCAATATTAAACTCTAGATTTAAAGCATTATGTAAACTTTGAATATCTACATAAATATCATCTTCAATGGTAATTTGATTTTTTGCTAATAAGTAGCTCTGTGTAGGACTAGTAAATACAGCGGGTGTAACCGCTGCATTTAGAGAAAGAGGCTGTTGATTTGCTCCAACACCTTGAGCAATTCGATTGCTAGCATCAACATTCATTGCAAATTGTAGAATATCAAATAAGTCGCTTAAACTAACTTGTACACTTTGCTCGCTTTTAATTGCTGCAACTTCACCTAAGTAGTATGAGTTTAAATAAAGCGAAAGTATTAATAACTCGCCTGTGGCGATACGCTGTTGCTGATTTTCTTTGTTTTTATAATCAATTACTTCAACGGGCTTAGTTAGCTTTAGTTCAATTGCGCGTAGTGTTGTTAAAGCATCCCCTACGGAAGAATTGGGATTAGCTATTACACTATTACTAAGCAAACTACTTATGCTTAGTAATAGTGCATACAATAAATTATTTCGCGTCATTCACTGTTAAAACATTAAGTAATTGTGAAGTTAAAGGCAGGGTGTATTGTGCAAATGTAAGGTCTTTATATTCTTGACTGCCTTCATATTTAAAAATAACTTTTCCTGCTTTATCTAAATTTTTGTCACTAAATAAACTAAGGGTTACAAATGCATTATCCACTTCTGGATAAATACTTAAATTACCAATTTCTGCAATTTTAACTTGATCGTTATTGCTATCAACAAAGTAAGCACTCAATTTACCGTAGCTACTAAACTTACCTTCTCGTTTTATATTCAATAAAAACTGAGGACGTTGATTGCTTTCATTTAGCACTAGCTTAGCTTGCTCTATGGCAACTTCTGGCTGTTTCATGTCTTTACGTAACAAAATAGGAATGCTGTAGCTCATAATCATATTAACTTTTATTGAGCTTGTTTTATTAGTATTTTCACTAGGCAATGCTTGAAATAGAAGATGAGAGCGGTACTCACCAGAAGCTAGGCCTTTAGGTTTACGTATTACTATTTTTACTGTTTGTTTTTCACCTGGTGCTAAACGCATTTGTTTTGGTGACAAACGTGCCATTGAACTTAAACTTTCGCTTGTAGCCTCTGCCAACTGTATGTAGCCACCGCTTGGTTGCGCTTGCTTCTCACTCCATAAAACACGATATGTTTGATATTCATCACCTGTATTAATTACAGTAACTTTAGCGGTTCGTTGACGTTCATCAAAACTAATACGGGTTGGAGAGATAAGTAAATTTGCGTATGCATTTTTTCCTAAAATACATACACTCAGTGCGAGCAGCACTACAACTTTATAAAGCATGTTTTTCCTTTAGTAATCAATCGTAATTTCTAATTGGGTGTCAGTAATAAAATGACCATCTAAGTAACTTTGGCTAGTCCCTGTCGTTATTAGACGGCCACCTACTTTGAGTAAAAGTTCTCCAAACTCATCGCTAGCTTGCGTTCTTGGTAAATCCGCTAATACTACCGAAAACTTGGCACTATTAGATCCAAGTACTTCACTTTGCAATGTAGAGTCACTCGTTTTGTTAAACGATATTTGAGTAAGGGGAGGTAAATCGGTAAATAAAAGTTCTGCGGGATTCCCCTCAGTTAATACGTAAATACTACCAAATGTGGTTATTTCACCATCGTGGTTAATCGTGATAGAGCTTAAAGTATTATTTTGAGGGATAACTAAAGTGCCAAAATTAAGCGCTTCTTGTTGTATGCTTGCGCTATAGGCTTGCTCGCTAAACATTAACAAAAGCCAAACAGAAACATACAAAAAGCGCATTGTTTGTTTAAACACTAATTAATATGACACTTCAATATTAAAGCTACCAGAATACTCACCATCAGGGTAATCCACACTTGATGCGTTTGATGAAGTAGAAAGAGTCGCGCCTATATTAAATGATACAGCGCCATCAGCACCAGCTTGTAGGTTAGGAGTACCCTGCGTATAAAGCGCTCCTGCATTTGTTCCGCTCGTTATAAAGTAAGTCCAAGCATCTACAGTAAAATCAGGTTCATTTAAGCCTTGGCCAGCTAAGGGTAGTATTAAAGTATTTACTGGGTCGCTAATGGTTAAAATAGAGTTTGGTACTACATCTGACACACTAAAAGCACCCGCTTCACCACCTTCAATTATTGAGATACTCGCAGCGTTACCAGTTGGATTATCTTGTGAAGTAACAGGGCTCGCAGCTGGATCAGGATTAACTGTCAGCGTTGCTTGTTCGGCGCCTAATGGATCTGAAATAGCACGAATAGTACCAAAATTTAAATCGTTATCTTTTGTGAGTACTACAGCATTTTGTACTGTTACTTTCGCTTCAAATGACTCTGTAGCAGCATAAGTGCTAAACGAGCTGACCACGGTGGCTACAGCTAATGCAGATAAATAAAACTTCATGCTAAATCCTTATAAGAAAATGGGCTTTATCAAATATTTGCCCAACTATAGTTAGTATCGACTATTAGTACAAATACTTTAATACTATATAAGTTTAAAAGGCCTAATTTATTAATTATATTGGTTTTCCGACAAAAGCAGCAATATTACATGCTTGATCAAGCTGATTAGCTAAATAACAAAACGCACTTACTTGAGCATCGTTTTTAAATGGACCTACACGTAATCCATACAAAGTCATATTATTATTTTCACGTTCAAACATAGTAAAATTAAATTGAGTAAATGCACTGGGGTATAATTGCTTAAGCCTTTCGACTCTTGCTTTAACAAGCTCTGGCTTTAAATACCAACCAAGCTGTGCTCCAATTTTAGTTTCATCTGTTAAGGTGAGTTCTGAATTTTGTAAGTTTGGTGTTTTTACTTCGGGAGTGTTATTTAGTGCCGTCGGTTCCAAATTCTGTGAAGGCTGATTACCATAGGTAATATCGGTTTTATTTTGCATGAGTAAAGGAGGGTTTTCAGTTAATTCACTTTGAGACGATAACGCCATAATTAATAGCTGTAAATCATCTTCCATAGCAGTTAAACGACCAATGCTTTCTTGCTGTAAGCGCCACTGCAAAACATACTCTTTTACTTGTTTATCAGTTATTAAAGAATGCTGCACGCTCTCGTTATTTACAGTTGCGCTGCTACATCCATATAAATAAAAAGATAAGAATAAAACTGATATTAAATGACAAGACTTAAAATACCGCATTGCAAAAGCACTCTACTAACCAAGATAATAAATCAAAGCAAATTTTGCGCCACTTTACACGCTTTAAGTTAAAGCTTTACAGGTTTATCTGTGTAGTTACTTACTATGCAATCGAGTTTATACAGCTTGAATACGGCACAGTCTGCTTTTGCATTTTTAAAATTTTGGTAAGAGCCAAGTTTCAGCCTGTAAAACATTTTGTCGTTTATTTTGGCGGTTTCTACGTTAGTCAATATTTTGTCTCTAAACAACGGTGCTGCTTTAGTATTTAGCTCTTGCCATGCTTTAGCCACACCTTGCTCTGAGTCAACCGAAGCGACTTGCAAAGCAAATACATGCTTAGGCTTATTTAATTTTACAGTTTGTTTTTTATTACTGTAGTTTTGTTTAACTTGTTGGCGTGACTTAACATTGCGTGTGTTTCGTGGCGAACGTACAGACTTGCTGCTATACCCTTGATTAGACTGCGCAATAGCTTTGCTGTTTATAATATCAATATGATTTACGAGGTAAGTTATTTCTTTTTCTAATCTTAAAATTCGCTCTATACCTTCACGAGCTTGTTGCCACTGCATTGCGGCATCTTTTAGCTGAGCAAGTTCAAGGGCTGTAATTGATACGTAGTCAGGCGAGTTACTTTGAGGTTGTTCATCGATAGTTTTTATTTCAGGCGTAACGCTGCATGCTGTGCCAAATAAAAGCATTAGCAAGCTGAGTAAAAACCCAATGTTATTTTTTTTATATATAAACATGTATTTGCTGTCCTGAAAGCAGTGTTCTTACACTACATTTCAGTTAAACATTCTCACAAGAAAGCGTTTAACTTTATTTAAGCTGTGAGCTATAAAACTTAGCTCTTCGCATGCATGTCAGTGTTTTGTAAAACACATCGTTGCATACTCCACCCCTTCCTTGAGAGCATTATTTAATACAAATTCAATGCCAGTTAACACAAACTTTACAACATAAATAACAATATGTCTGTAATGACTTAAAGATTTTTATTTTTAGAGAGGCTCACTTTCTAATTCTAGGGCCTGTTGACCTTTCAGGATTAAAATTTGTTCAATCTAGGGGCTATTTAATCGCGGCGCGAGGTTTGTAACCTAGTGGGCTCGATAACTGCTCCTGCGTTATTCTAATGGCTTACATCCATGTAAGAATAAGTAAAAACCGAGTAACAAAGAGTAAATTGCCCCTAGGCAGAACCATTCGGGCAGCGCATGTTTGGCATTTATTCTACGTTATCGCCTATTTATGGGGAATAACCACA
Organism: Pseudoalteromonas sp. AS84; assembly: GCF_038900255.1. NCBI lineage: Bacteria > Pseudomonadati > Pseudomonadota > Gammaproteobacteria > Alteromonadales > Pseudoalteromonadaceae > Pseudoalteromonas > Pseudoalteromonas sp. AS84. The sequence goes on from NZ_JBBMQY010000007.1 coordinate 33,973, forward strand.
CTACATAGGCTCTGCCTTGCCTAAATACCAAACAGCCTGCTGCAAATTTAACCTCGAAAGATAAACAGGCCCTAATAAAACTCATAAAAAAAGGCGCCGATATAGGCGCCTTTCATGTTTTACGTTAACTATTAAATCAGTTCTTTGATAAATGATTTTAATTCATCGGCAAATTCATCGCGACGAAGTGCAAATTCAATCGTTGCTTTTAAGTAACCAATTTTACTTCCACAATCGTGGCTACGGCCTTTTATAGCGTATGCATCTACTTTTTCGTGTTCCATTAACATCGCAATTGCGTCAGTTAATTGAATTTCATTGCCTGCACCTTGCGGAGTTTTTGCAAGTAACGGCCAGATATTTTCGCTTAATACGTATCGACCCACTACAGCTAAGTTTGATGGAGCTTCATCTACTGGCGGCTTTTCTACCATATTAAGAATTGGCGAGCTTTCACCTTGCTTTAAGTCAACATCACCTAAATCAACCACACCAAACTGGTTCACTTGTGCCATTGGTACTGGTTCTACCATAATTTGGCTGTGCTTATTTTTCTCAAAGTTAGCGATCATTTCTGCTAAGTTATCTTTTTTAAGATCGCTCTCTACATCGTCGATAATTACATCTGGTAAAATAACTACAAACGGTTCGTTACCAATAATAGGCGCTGCACAACTAATAGCATGGCCTAAGCCTTTTGCTTCACCTTGGCGTACGTGAATAATGGTTACGTCTTTAGGGCAGATTGCTTGCACTTCGGCAAGTAGTTGCCGCTTAACACGCTTTTCTAAAGTAGCTTCTAGTTCAAAACTTGTATCGAAGTGATTTTCGATTGAATTTTTACTTGAGTGCGTTACTAACACTATTTCTTTAATTCCTGCAGCAACGGCTTCGTTTACTACATATTGAATTAAAGGACGGTCTACCACTGGAAGCATTTCTTTAGGAATTGCTTTAGTGGCTGGTAACATACGAGTACCAAGGCCCGCTACTGGGATCACTGCTTTCATTTTATGTTTTCCTTAATCTTTTATTATACTGAAAATGGATATTGAATCGCTTCATGGCATTGATAGCCTGTTACTTCAAAGTCGTCTCGTGTTACCCACGTTTCTATGTCTTCTAATGATTTAATTTTTGGATTAATTTTTAACTGAGGTGATTCAAATGGCTCACGCGTTAACTGCACATCTCGCATCAGTTCAAGTTGGTTTTCGTAAATATGTGCATTAGCAATTTTATGATACGCCTTACCCGCTTTGTGGCCGGTAATTTGAGCCACTAACGCAAGCAACACAAAACACTGAATTTGATTGAAATTAAGGCCGAGCGGTACATCACAGCTTCGCTGGTATGAGGTTAAATATAGCGTATCGCCAAGTAAGGAGAAAGTGTGCGTATGCATACACGGGCGCAAACAACCAAGCTCAAACTCACCTGGATTATAAAACGTGATTATTTCACCACGGTCATCAATGCCATTTTTTAAGTTATTAATAACTTTGGAAAGCTGATCAAGCGTTGAGCCATCTGGACGTTGCCAACCACGGCCTTGTACGCCATAAACACGTCCCATGTCATCCTCACCTTTACGGTGAGGATTATTAAGCCATGCATTGTTATCGTTCGCGTTGGCATCCCATGTTTTACAGCCAATTTCACGAAACTGCTCAGCGCTGTCGTACCCGCGTAAATATCCTAGTAACTCAGCAATCGCTGCTTTGTAGTAACTTTTGCGCGTAGTGATCATTGGAAACTTATTATTAGCCACATCGTATTCTAAATCGGCATTAATAACGGTTAAACAACGCGTACCTGTACGTTTGTTTTCGACCCACTGACCTTCGTCAACAATACGCTGACATAATTTTAAATATTGTTTCATGCTTTTCTTATTATGCCTTAGCTGTTTTAACGTGTTGTGGTTGCTTGTATGCCCAAATTAATAAACCTAAACCACCCACTATCATAGGAAGTGAAAGTATTTGCCCCATTGAAATAAAGTCGGCAAATAAACCGAGTTGTGCATCGGGTTGGCGGAAATATTCAATACAGAATCTAAACACGCCGTAACCTAATAAAAATACACCAGCTACGCTGCCTGCTGGACGTGGTTTTTTAATAAACCATTGCAGGATTAAAAACAGTACTAAGCCTTCAAAAAATGCTTCGTATAATTGCGATGGGTGACGCGCAAGCGGACCGCCCGTTGGAAATACCATTGCCCATGGCACGTCAGTAACTCGGCCCCATAACTCACCGTTTATAAAGTTACCAATACGCCCTGCTAAAAGCCCTACAGGAACAAGTGGTGCAACAAAGTCGCCTACTTGAAGCAGTGACTTTTTACGCGTCCACGAAAAAATTGCGACGGCGGTTATAACGCCAAGTGTTCCACCATGGAACGACATACCGCCCTGATCTATCCTAAATAAATACAGTGGGTTTTCTATAAAATAACTAAACTGGTAAAACAATACGTAGCCAATACGCCCACCTAGTATTACCCCTAACATGCCGTAAAACAGTAAATCGCTTACTTGGTCTTTAGTCCAACCCGAATTTGGCTTTGACGCTTGACGATTAGCAAACCACATCGCAAATGCAAAACCTATTAAGTACATTAAGCCATACCAACGTACGCTTAGCGGTCCAACAGAAAAAATAATTGGATCAATTTGAGGAAACTCAAGTGCCATAAAAAATAAACCTTTAGCTAAAAACCATTTTAATTGCGATAACTACAAGCAGCACCGCGAAAACTTTCTTAATTGTATTAACAGGTAAATAGTGAGTTGCTTTGGCGCCAATAGGCGCAACAAACCACGAGGTAATAACAATCCCAAATAATGCAGGTAAGTAAACAAACCCGGCAAAACCATGCTCTAAATCGGTAACATGCCAGCCTGCGCTGATGTAACCAATAGAGCCAAATAATGCAATAACAATTCCGCACGCTGCCGCACAGCCAATTGCTTTTTTTATATCAACCGAAAAATAATTAAGCATAGGTACTATTAAAGCTCCGCCGCCAATCCCTATTAAACCTGATAATCCGCCCATTATTGCAGAAACGCCCCCTAAAATAGGACCTGCCGGCAACGGTTTTTCTGACATCTGTTTATTACGCGCGGAGAGCACCATTCTGGCTGCAATAAATACAACGCTTATAGCAAACACTGTACGTAATATTTGTTCAGGGATTAAACTTGCTGCAAAGCCACTAACAAGTGCGCCTAAAGCCACACCCGACATAACCCATGGTGCAATTGCCCAAGGCACGTTATCATTTTTATGATGAGCCAGCGCTGAAGACGTTGAAGTAAATAAAATAGAAGCGAGTGAGGTTGCAATAGCAATTACTAATACATGATCAGCCGACGTTACATTAAATGAGAGTAGCAGAGTGCTTAGTACTGGAACGATAATTAAACCGCCGCCAATGCCTAGTAATCCAGCTAAAAACCCAACAATACAGCCTAGTAGTGCGCAGCTTGCGACTAACAAACCTAAGTCATACATAGTAATCTCAAATACCTTTTTAAGGTTTATATATTAAAGGATTATAAAACTAATAGCATCTGTGTATTGCAATTAATTAGGCGTACGAGCTTATTTTGGGGTGTAAAACAAATCACCTAATTTATGCTCTAGCATAAAGCTTCGCGTTAAACGTAGTACTTGTTTGGCTGTAGATTGCGCTAAACATTCACTTAATAGTTGTTCCATATCACTGACATTTAAACGCCTAAGTACCCACTTTACTTTATTAAGCGATGATAAGTTCATACTAAGGCGTCTGTAACCCATGGCAATAAGCAAAATAGCACCTTCAGGATCGCCGCCTAGTTCACCACACAAACTAAATGGCAGTTCATATTGCTCACATTCGTGCGCCACTTTATTTAGTACTCTTAGTACACCTGGGTGATAAGGATTAAAAAGTTCGGCTACACGTGCGTTAGCTCTGTCTACTGCTAATAAATACTGTGTTAAATCGTTACTGCCTACTGAGCAAAAATCGACTTTTTTTGACCACTCAGGAAGCATAAATACACTTGAAGGTACTTCCAGCATTATACCTATGTCGGGTCTTTCTATGGTTTGCTCTGGGTATTTTTCACTTAATTCAAAATAAGCCTGTTCAAATAACGCAAGTGACTCATCAACTTCTTCAGTGCCACTGATCATAGGGAGCATTATTTTTAAATTACCTAAACCAATATTTGCTTTAAGCATCGCTTTTAGTTGATCTAAAAATAACTCGGGATGATCAAGGCTAATACGAATACCACGCCAACCTAAAAATGGGTTTTCTTCGGTAATATTAAAGTAATCAAGTACCTTATCGCCCCCAATATCCAATGTACGCATAACCACAGGATTAGGATGATAGCTAGTTAGTACTTCTCGGTACCAGTTTTCTTGCTCTGATTGCGAAGGAAACTGACCCTTTTGCATAAACCACGCTTCGGTCCGATAAAGCCCCACACCGTCACAAATATGCGCGCTACTTTGCTCGGTATTAAGCTCAAGGCCTGCGTTTAATAATAAGCTAACGTGTTCACCGTCAAGCGTAATTGATTCTGAGTCTTGCTCTGCTAAAAAGCGGTTATTAAGTAGGTTATCTTGATGCTGTAACTCTGTGTATTCATCCATCAGCATTTGTGAAGGCGATATATATAAACGCCCAGCAAATGCATCTAAAATCATCGGTTTGCCATTAAACTGCAGTAGAGGTAAATCTTCTATACCCCAAATGGCAGGGATCCCCATCGCACGCGTTAATATAGAAGCATGGCTATTTGCAGAGCCATTTACGCTTACAACGCCTGTTAAGTGACCTTTTGGCACTTCAGCAAGCATGGCGGGTGTTAAGGTATTAGCAATTAAAATAGTGTTGGGCGGATAATTTTTAACAGCGTGCTCGGTATTTACAAGATGGTGTAATACGCGAAGACCAATATCTTTAACGTCAACAGCACGCTCTTTTATATAAGGGTCTTGCATGGCATTAAATTGAGATATTAAACGCTCTATTACAATTTTTAGGGCGCTTTTAGCACACCAGCCTTCTTGTAATTGCATTTCAACATTATGCCCTAAACTTTTAGCATCAAGCAGTTGTTGATACACATCAAATACCGCAAGAGCTTCATGCGGAATCGAGTCGCTTAGCGTCATCGATAGGGTATTAAATTCTTTGCGCGTTGCAGCTACAGCTTGAGTAAATAAACGGCGCTGCTCAGTGACGTCACTGTCTTTTAAAAGCTCAATAGATTTAAAATCAAGTTTTGGTAATACAACAAATGCTTGTCCTATACCTATTCCTGGAGCACTCGATACACCTTTTAAAACAGACGTTTGATGAGATGACTCATCTTGGCGTAGTATTTCTTTAATTTCAGCATGCGCTAACTGTGACGCAAGTTGAGCAGAAAGCGTTATTAAAAACGACTCTTCGTCTTGGCTAAATACACGTGCCATTTTTTGTTGGACAACAATAACGCCCAGTACTTTTTTTTGATGAACAACGGGCACTGATAAAAAAGCGTTGTAGCCTTCTTCATTTACTTCGGGGGAGAGCTTAAAACGAGGGTGCGATTTAGCAAATGCAATATTAATGGATTCTTCGCGTTGCGCTACTAGGCCAACTAAACCTTCGGTAAAACCAATTCTAAACTTACCTACCGCATCGGGGTTTAGCCCTTCGGTTGCCATAAGTACAAAATTGTCTTGGCTGTAATCTGCAAAATAAATGGAGCAGCACTGGGTTTTCATGGCATCTTTAACCATTTGCACAAAGCACACTAATGCACTGTCTAAATTCGCTTGTCGCGATACAGACTCCGCAATAGATCTCAGTGTAGCCAGCATGTCCTGCTCCTTTATTCTATAGAGAAATTACTACCTTTTACTTCGCCAATGATCTTTATGTTGTTCTCTCTTATTAAAAGGCATGGCGAAAGGAGCAAACTCTTTCATTACACGTCGATAAACATCCCGTTTAAACGATACAACCTGTCTTACAGGATACCAATAACTTACCCAGCGCCAATCATCAAATTCAGGATGATGGGTTTTAAGTAAATTTACATCTTCGTCTTTACAGCGCAATTTTAGTAAAAACCATTTTTGTTTTTGCCCAATACACACCGGACTAGAGTCTCGGCGGATTAATCGTTTGGGTAATTTATAGCGTAACCAATGTTTTGAGCTTGCGACTATTTCTACATCTTCTGGTCGCAACCCTACTTCTTCGTGTAATTCACGGTACATAGTTTGTTCTGCAGTTTCACCATCATCAACACCACCTTGGGGAAATTGCCAAGAGTGTTGACCATAACGTCTGGCCCAAAAAACCTGTCCCTGATTATTGCAAATCACAATTCCGACATTGGCACGAAAACCTTCGGCATCAATCACCTTAGTGCCTCATTTGTAAGTCGATTTTTAATGATTGTTCCACATTAGCCGCAATACGGCAAATACTATTATACCCAACCCGATTAGTAAGCTAAGTTTGAGCTTTTAGTACATTGATAAATTAATGGAGAATAGGTAAATATTTAGAAAATAACTTAACAAGGCTATTGCGGTTCTTGTATTCCTCTAGTTACTCACAGTTTGTGCATAACTTTTGTAAAACACGCTCATTTTGCAAACAAATCCACAATATTAGATCTTAAAACTTGGCTTCTCCACAGATTCTGTGGATAAACATGTTTATATAGTTGTATTTATCCTTACAACTTTTAAATGGCTTAATCAAAACTGAACGTGAAAATTTAAAAAAACCTGCAGCGTCAGTAACTTAAAGTAAAGTAGCTTAATTTCAATATGTGCAAAATTAACACAAACAGAGGGAGGATAAAAAACGTACAACCCTAAAGATATCCACGGCTTAGCCTATTTGCTATCATGGCTATGGTATTTATACAACCGAAATTAAGAATATGCGACCTACAAAACCACACTCAATAAACGATTTAATGCAACGCGTTAATAATATTGCCGGATTAACGCTAGGGCAGCTTGCTAACAAGTATAATTTTAAAACGCCAGATGATTTACTGCGCGAAAAAGGTTGGACCGGTCAGTTAATTGAATACGTACTAGGTGCTACTGCGGGCTCAAAACCACTTCCGGATTTTGAAGATTTAGGAATTGAGCTAAAAACACTGCCTATTTCCTATAAAGGTAGGCCACTGGAAACTACGTTTGTATCGGTTACACCTTTAATGAATGTTACAGGAATGACCTGGCATACCAGCTCTGTGCGTAAAAAACTAAATCATGTTTTATGGCTGCCAATTTTAAGCGAACGTGATATTGCTCCGTTTGATAGAACCATCGGCAGCGGGTTTTTGTGGCAACCCACGCCTGAACAAGACGCTATATTACAGCGCGACTGGGAAGAGCAAATGGAGCTAATTGCGCTAGGTAGAGTCGACGAAATATCAGGCCATTTAGGCGATGCGATGCAAATACGCCCTAAAGCTGCTCATAGTAAAATAGTGACTGATGCTATTGGTCCAAATGGGCAAATAATTAAAACCCTACCCCGTGGCTTTTACTTAAAAACCAGTTTTACAGGTGATATTTTAAAGCAGCAGTTTCAGCTTTGAGCTGTGCAGAAAATATTATGAGTTAAGCAAATCCTTTTTCGCACTTCGTGCGCGTCAGCGTTCTTAACGCCTACAAGGTATTTCACCTTTTTAATAAAATAGTTTGAGGTTTAAATAAAGAGTTTTCGTTTTTGTTGTTCACCCTTTTCGCACTGCGTGCGCGCGTCAGCAAGCTAAACGCCTACAATAAATTTTCATCTCTTTGAGTAGAAATATTTGGCATAAAAAATCCCCGCCTGAGCGAGGATTTTATAATTTCAAATTAAAGAGCAGTAATTACTGACCTTTAACTTCTTTAAGACCGTTGTACGGTGCTTTATCACCTAATTGCTCTTCAATACGAAGCAATTGGTTGTACTTTGCAACACGGTCAGAACGGCTCAATGAACCTGTTTTAATTTGACCTGCAGCAGTACCAACAGCTAAATCAGCAATTGTTGAATCTTCAGTTTCACCAGAGCGGTGAGAAATAACAACAGTAAAACCAGCATCTTTAGCCATTTTGATTGCAGCTAAAGTTTCAGTTAAAGAACCGATTTGGTTAAACTTAATCAAGATTGAGTTAGCAATACCGTTGTCGATACCACGCTTTAAAATCTTAGTGTTTGTTACAAATAAATCATCACCTACTAATTGGATTTTATCACCCATTAGTTTAGTTTGATGTGCAAAGCCATCCCAATCAGACTCATCAAGACCATCTTCAATAGAAACGATTGGGTACTGATTAGTAAGATCTTGTAAGAAGAAGTTAAATTCTTCAGAAGTGAACTTTTTGCCTTCACCCTTAAGGTCGTAGATGTTTGCTTCTTTGTCGTAGAACTCAGATGCAGCACAATCCATCGCTAAAGTAATATCTTTACCTAGCTCGTAACCTGCGTTTGCAACAGCTACTTTAATTGCAGCAAGAGCCGCTTCGTTAGATGCAAGGTTAGGTGCAAAACCACCTTCATCGCCAACCGCTGTTGAATGACCATCAGCTTTAAGTACTTTAGCAAGGCTATGGAATACTTCAGCGCCCATACGTAGGCCTTCGCGGAAGTTTTTAGCGCCAACAGGTTGGATCATGAATTCTTGAATATCTACAGAGTTATCTGCATGTTCACCACCATTGATGATGTTCATCATTGGAAGTGGCATAGAGTAAACACCTGGCGTGCCGTTTAAGTCAGCGATATGTTCATAAAGCTCAACTTTTTTAGACTGTGCAGCTGCTTTCGCGGTTGCTAGTGATACAGCTAAGATTGCGTTTGCACCTAATTTTTCTTTATTTTCGGTACCGTCTAAATCTAGCATCACTTTATCTACAGCGCTTTGATCTAATGCACTTTGGCCTTTTAAAGCATCAGCAATTTCGTTATTGATATAACCAACTGCTTTTAATACACCTTTACCTAAGTAACGTGATTTATCACCGTCGCGTAACTCTAATGCTTCACGAGTACCAGTAGATGCGCCTGAAGGTGCTGCTGCACGACCCCAAGAACCATCTGCTAAATGTACGTCTGCTTCAACAGTTGGGTTACCACGCGAGTCCATAATTTCGCGACCGATTACTTTTACGATTTCTGACATCTTGATTCCTCTATATTCCCAAAATGGTGAGTTCAGCTAACTTTACTACGTTTTATATAGTTTATACCAATTGCATTTAATTAGTGAGCTATTATAGCGCTAAGAAAATAGCTCAATAACAAGGCTGAAATTATGACATATAGTTGTTCTATATGAGTAATTTTTAACGCAGTGAGTGAGTTATTTAATGCGATACAATGCTCATGTTTTTAATAAAATTGGTATCAGTCAGCCCTTAAAACAAAAAAGCCGTGCAATATGCACGGCTTTTAAAATTACGAATTCGCTTTTTGGTGGATATGCGCGGCTGCTACAAACCCTTCAAACAACGGATGACCATCACGTGGAGTTGACGTGAATTCCGGGTGGAATTGCGCGGCAATAAACCATGGGTGATCTTTATTTTCGATAATTTCTACCAGTTTTTTATCTTCTGATAAACCAGTAAAGCTTAAGCCTGCTTTTTCAAGTATTTCTACAAAGTTATTATTTACTTCGTAACGATGACGATGACGTTCAACAATTTCGTCGCTGCCATATACTTCATGAACTTTAGAGCCTGGCGTTAAATGACATTTTTGTGCACCTAAACGCATGGTGCCGCCTAAATCAGATTTTTCGCTACGTGTTTCAACATTACCTTCAGCATCTAGCCATTCAGTAATTAAACCAACTACTGGCGCTTCTGATTTTGCATTAAACTCTGTAGAATTTGCATCCGTTAAACCTGCAACATTACGTGCGTATTCAATTAATGCTACTTGCATGCCTAAACAAATACCTAGGTATGGTACTTTATTTTCGCGTGCGTATTTAGCCGCTAAGATTTTACCCTCAACACCACGTCCGCCAAATCCACCAGGTACTAAAATAGCATCTAAGTGTGAAAGTAATTCAACACCTTTGCTTTCTAAGTCTTGTGAATCTACATATACAATATTAATTGTTAAACGGTTTTTAAGGCCCGCATGCTTTAATGCTTCGTTAACCGATTTGTACGCATCTGGTAATTCAATATACTTACCAACCATACCAATGGTCACTTCACCCGTTGGGTTAGACTCTTGATAAAGTACTTGTTCCCACTCAGCTAAATCAGCTTCTGGTGGATCTAAGTGAAAACGACGACATACGAAGTTATCTAATTCTTGTGTTTTTAATAACGCAGGAATTTTATAAATGCTGTCTACGTCAGGTAGTGAAATAACCGCTTTTTCTTCTACGTTTGTGAATAATGAGATTTTTGCACGCTCATTATTAGGTAGTTTACGGTCTGAACGACAAATAAGAATATCTGGTTGAATACCTACTGAGCGTAACTCTTTAACAGAGTGCTGTGTTGGTTTTGTTTTAACTTCACCGGCAGGGCCTAAAAATGGCACTAGCGTTAAGTGAATAAATAGCGCGCGTTCGCGGCCAATTTCAGTTCCCATCTGACGAATTGCTTCAATAAACGGTTGTGATTCTATATCACCTACAGTGCCGCCAATTTCTACAATAGCAATATCATAACCTTCAGCACCGTCGTATACACGTTGCTTAATATCGTTAGTGATATGTGGAATAACCTGAATAGTAGCACCTAGGTATTCACCACGGCGCTCACGACGTAATACGTCTTCATATACACGGCCTTGTGTGAAGTTATTACGACTAGTCATTTTGGTACGAATAAAACGCTCGTAGTGACCTAAATCAAGGTCAGTTTCTGCGCCGTCTTCTGTAACGTAAACTTCACCGTGTTGAATTGGGCTCATTGTGCCTGGGTCAACGTTGATGTAAGGATCCAGCTTTAAAATGGTAACATTTAAACCACGGGCTTCTAAAATAGCGGCCAGTGAAGCTGCGGCAATACCTTTACCCAACGAAGAAACAACTCCGCCAGTAACGAAGATAAATTTTGTACTCATGCGAACCCTAGAATATCAGGAATTAAAAGGAATATAACACCCAAAGAAGAGCCTAAGGGTATATCATCAAGACGGGGCGAAATTGTACCAAAACACTGCTTATCAATCCAGCTAAAATTAGCTAATACGCGCACAAAAAATGTGCACTATTTAACATTAAGTCTATTTTACTTTTTTAATCGCATCCCACGCACTATCCATCTCTTCAAAGGTGGCTGTATCTAAGCTTTTGCCTTGCGCGTGCAAATAAGCGTTTACCTTTTCAAAACGCGCTGAAAACTTATCATTAGCGCTACGAAGCAGTTGCTCAGGATCTCGTTTAACATGGCGTACAACATTAACAGTGGCAAAAAGTAAGTCGCCGAGCTCTTCCGCTGTATGATCAGATAACGGGTCTTGCTCAATCGCTTCTTTTACTTCAAGCACTTCTTCGCTCACTTTATCAAGTGCACCATGATACGTTGGCCAGTCAAAACCAAGTGCGGCAACGCGTTGTTGAATTTTTTTAGCTTTACTTAAACTTGGCATATTTGCAGGAATATCTTGCCAAAAAGAAGGTGATTCGGTTTGCGTTCTAGCACTGCGTTCTTGTGTTTTGATTGTTTGCCACTGCTGCGATAGCTGCTCGTCTGTTAGCTCTTTTTTGTCACCAAATACATGCGGGTGACGACGGGTAAGCTTATCGTTTAATTGCTCCACTAGATCATTAAAATCAAATAGATTTTGCTCTTGTGCAAGCTGCGCATAAAAAACAATTTGAAATAACAAGTCACCCAATTCGCCTTTAAGCTCACCTAAATTGCCTGACTCAATACAGTCAGCAACTTCGTACGCTTCTTCTAGTGTGTGCGGCACAATAGATTTAAAATCTTGTTTGAGATCCCACGGGCAACCGCCCTTGGGATCTCGCAGTGTTTTCATTATGCTAAGAAGCTGTGTAAGCGCTGTATTATCATTCATGATTAATGACCACGCTTGGCATCGTGTACACCTTCAATTTGGTGTAACTTAGAAAGAACACGGTTAGTACCCGATAAGTCATGTACTTCTATTTGCATCGTAAATATAGCTAACTGATTATCCTCAACCGTATTTACGTTCATGTTTAAAACATTTACTTTTTCATTAGCAAGTACTGAGCTTATGTCGCGTATTAGCCCTGAACGATCGGTGGCTTCTATTTTAATACTTAGTGCGTACGAGCCGTTGATATCATCAGACCAACTTACTGAAATAACACGTTCTGGATGCTGATTTTTTAAGTTATTAAACGAATCACAGTCTTCCTTATGAACACCTATTCCTCGACCTTGCGTTATATAACCTATTATTTCATCGCCAGGTACAGGACGACAGCATTTGGCTACATGGCTCATTAAGCTACCAACGCCATCAACCACTATGCCGTTTTTGTCACCGGTTACTTTGCTAGGTGCTTTAATACGAATAACCGGCTCATCTTCTGTCCGATCACTTACAAAGTTAAGCATTTGATTGAGGCGTACATCGCCCGCACCAATCGCAACCATTAAGTCATCAAGTTCTTTAAAGTTAAAACGCTTGATGGCAGGCTCTAAATCTTTGTATGTTAAATTAAGCTTTTGTAGTTCACTGTCGAGAATTTCTTTACCCGCACTTAAGTTTTTGTCGCGGTCGAGCTGTTTAAACCAGTGATGAATCTTGGCTCTAGCGCGCGATGACTTGATGTATCCTAATGACGGATTTAACCAATCACGACTTGGATTTGGTTGTTTTTGGGTCAGTATTTCTACCTGATCCCCAGTTGTAAGTTGATGCGTAAACGGCACTATTTTGCCGAATATTTTTGCACCAATACAGCGATGCCCTACATTTGAGTGAATGTAGTAAGCAAAATCGAGCGGTGTAGCGCCAAGTGGTAAATCGATAATATCGCCGCTTGGGGTAAATATGTATACGCGGTCTTCTACTACTTGGTTTTTAAGCTCTTCTGCTAAATCGCCACCATCAACTACTTCTTCTTGCCATTGGAGTAACTTACGCAACCAGCTGATTTTTTGCTCATAACCCGAGCCGCGCCCTGGTAATGCACCTTCTTTGTACATCCAATGTGCAGCCACACCCAACTCAGCATCTTGATGCATATCGCTAGTACGAATTTGTATTTCTACTGTTTTACCTTCAGACCCAAATACCACGGTATGAATTGACTGATAGCCGTTTTGCTTTGGAGTTGCTACATAGTCGTCAAACTCTTTATTAAGATGACGCCAATTGGTGTGCACAATACCCAGCGCTCCATAACAATCTTGCAGGCGTTCAACAACAATACGCATTGCGCGTATATCAAAAAGCTGATCAAACTCGTAGTTTTTTTGCTGCATTTTTTTATAAATGCTGTAAATGTGCTTAGGGCGACCATAAACTTGAGCTTCTATGCCCGCTTCACTTAAACGGCTTTTTACTTGCTCAACCATATCTTCCATATAGGCTTCGCGCGTAAGGCGTTTGTCGTCAAGTTGTTTGGCTATACTTTTATAGGTACCTGGGTGCAAATATCTAAACGATAAATCTTCCAGTTCCCATTTTAATTGTCCTATTCCTAATCTGTTTGCCAATGGCGCAAAAATATCAGCTGTTTCTTTAGCGGCAATGACGCGGTCTTCTTCATCCGCATTTTTTACATTACGTAAATGACATACCTGCTCGGCAAGCTTAATGACCACGGCGCGCACATCTTCAACCATGGTTAATAACATTTTTCGAATATTATCAACTTGCATAGTTCCTTTACCTTGATGAGATAAAGTACTAATAGTGGCCATTTGTGCAACCCCAGTTAACAGCATGGCTATATTACTACCAAGCTGCTCTTCTATGGTTTCAAGTGATATTAAATCGTTTAAAAAATACGGGGTTAAATACGCAGTAGCTAACGATTCGGGATCGAGATTTAGCTCAGCTAAAATTTCAACCATTTCGATTGCAGTAGTTTGCCTGCTTTCATTATCACATTTTACGCAGAGCGCTTGCGCTTTAGTAAGTAGCTCTGTTTTTTCTTCAGACAAAGCAAGAAATGAAATCCGAGTGCTAAAATCTGTTGTCTCATCTTGTTGATGTGATTGTCGTGTAGCTACCATAATGCGTTCTACCTCCGTTGAAATAACGCCATAGTTTCAATATGCCCTGTATGAGGGAACATATTCATTAGCCCAATTTTATTAAGTTCAAAGCCAGCTTGTGAAATAATTGCGCTGTCACGGGCTAAAGTAACAGGGTCACAAGAGACATATAAAATAGTTTTAAACTGCTTTAAAGATAATTGCTCTAATACAGCTATCGCACCAGTCCTAGAAGGATCGAGTACAAGCACATCTAAGTTTTTACTAAACCATGGGGCGCTCTGTATGCTTTGCGTTAAATCAAAGCAATGAAACTGCGCATTGGTAATAGAGTTAGTTTGCGCATTTTGAGCAGCCATTGCAACCGCTGAAGTCACACCTTCTACGCCAATTACAGATTTTGCTTGTTTTGCCAACACTAATGAGAAATTACCAATGCCACAAAATAAATCCAATAAATTTTCATCACCTTTTAAATCAAGCCAATTTGCGGCTTGCTTTAACATAGCTTCGTTAACTTGCGCATTTACCTGAATAAAATTACCTAAACCAAATTCAAATTTCAGATCAAATTCTTTAAGATAATAAAACGGCATGGCTAAGTGTGAATGCTCAATTACATCGCTCTCGCTTTGCCATACAACTTCAAACTGTTGGCTTTTTGTTATGTGCTCAACCAAAGCCTTTGTATCATCGTTAATTGCTTTAGTGTGACGAATAACAACAAAGTTTTTATCATCGCTTTGGCATAACTGTAAATGGCTTATACTGTGTAGCGCTTTGTGTTGATTAATTAAACCATCAAAAAGTGTAAAAACATCCGCAAATACTTCATCAAGTACTGCACATTTATTAATACTCACAATATTTTTTGAACCACTGGCTCTATAACCCACACGCATTTTTTTAGCTGCTTTATCAAACATAACGGCTATGCGGGCGCTGCGCCTGTAATGCACAGACTTACTTAATAATGGAGCTTGCCAATTTAAGCTGTTTAATTTAGCAAACTTACTAAATAACTGAGTAACTGCAGTTTGTTTTTCTACAACTTGTTGGCTTATTTCTAAATGCTGTAATTGGCAACCACCACACTGATTATAGTGCTCACAAAAAGCGTCTACTCTTGATTCACTCGCTTTAATAACTTTAATTACTTTTGCACTGCTGTATTTAGCTTTATCTTCAACGAGCGTCGCTTTAACTGTTTCATTTGGTAATGCACCGCTTACAAAACATACTTTATTATTATGCTTCGCAATACCACGCCCTTGATGATCCATTCCCGTTATATTTAATTCTAATGTTTGTTGCTTAAGCGGTTTTTTTTTCGCTTTAAAAATTTGCGCCATTAGGCATTACCTTCAGTTTATTTATGAAGCACCTATATTTAGATGCTTTAGAATGCGTGTTGAACCGTATATACTCAAATCATACTAATAACGATAAAACGCTCCCATTATGACCAAATTAGGCTTACGCGATTCTGTTTTAACACTGACCCTGATCCCAACGGTGATCATAGGATTACTACTTGGTGGCTATTTTACAATAAATCGTTACATTGAGCTTGATGAAATTTTATATCAGCAAGGTACTACTATTTCAGAGCCCCTTGCTATTGCGCTTGAGCAGCCCATGCTCGAAAAAAACAAACAGCTATTGAATCGCCTTATAAGCTACACGCATAACAAGCACTCCCCTACAATTAAGTCGATTGCTATTTTTGATAAAAATAATGCGCTATTAATGACCAGTAATTATCACCGCTCATTTGAAAAGTTAATTAATCAAAAAACGCTCATAAATTTAAAAACAACTCGTGTGCAAAAGTCAGATGAGCTTGTTACATTCTTCACACCCATTATTAACCATACAAGTCACGACTCTAAATGGGATCCATCGGCTTTTCAGTCATCTTTGGGCACCGTTATTATACAGCTAAACAAAGACCAAGCAGTTATAGGGCAGCAACGTGCTTTATTAATTAGCGGTATTGTAATTATTTTATCATTGGTATTTGCAGCAATTTTAGCTTTAAGGTTAAGCCGCATGTTTATGACGCCGCTTAATAAGTTAGTACTTGCAACCGACAAGTTAGTCGAAGGTAAAAGAAGTACTGGCCTTAACGACAACATGATAGGTGAATTTGAGCTATTACGAGAAGGCTTAAATACCATTGCACACACTATGGTGATGCAAAAAGATGAAATGCAAAAAAATATTGACCAAGCAACGAGTGACTACCGCGAAACACTAGAACAATACGAAACTTCAAATATAGAGCTCTCGTTTGCAAAAAAAGAAGCTCAAGATGCTAACCGTGTAAAATCAGACTTTTTAGCTAAAATGAGTCACGAACTCCGTACTCCGTTAAATGGTGTTATTGGATTTACACGCCAGCTTTATAAAACACCGCTGAATAAACATCAAAAAGATTATCTCGACACTATTATGTTATCAGCAAATAGTTTGATGACTATTATTAGCGATATTCTAGACTTCTCCAAACTAGAAGCAGGTGCAATGGAACTTGAGTCAATTCAATTTCAGCTTCGAGATG
Source organism: Pseudoalteromonas sp. AS84 (assembly GCF_038900255.1). Lineage (NCBI taxonomy): Bacteria > Pseudomonadati > Pseudomonadota > Gammaproteobacteria > Alteromonadales > Pseudoalteromonadaceae > Pseudoalteromonas > Pseudoalteromonas sp. AS84. The sequence continues at coordinate 50,750 of NZ_JBBMQY010000007.1, forward strand.
CAGTAAATGAAGTTATGACGCTACTTGCTCCTAGCGCACACGATAAGCAATTAGAGCTATCCATTTACATTAATCAACAAGTACCAGATGACTTAACGGGCGACCCTACTCGCTTTAAACAAGTGCTGATAAACCTATTAAGTAATGCGATTAAATTTACCGAAAAAGGCTCAATTAAGGTCGATATAAGCCATCGGTTACTCGACGACGAACGCACTTCTTTACTTGTGTCAGTAACAGATACTGGCGTGGGTATACCTATGGATAAGCAAGACTCTTTATTTACTCCATTTGGGCAAGCAGACTCAAGCATTACACGTAAGTTTGGTGGTACAGGTCTTGGTCTTATTATTACCAAACATATTGTTGAAGCGATGAGTGGCCGCATAACACTAAATTCTGCGCCAGGTAACGGTACCTGTTTTACATTTAATAGTGTGTTTAGTTTGCCAAATCATGTATTTACTAACGACTTACCGACTAAATCGCTCATTGGTAAACGTATTTTGTATTTAGAGCCACACGAGCATACACATCACGCTGTACTTTCGTTATTAACTCAGTGGGAATCAAGCGTGACGGCATGTTTTAACGAGACTAGCTTTTTAGACGCTATAAAAAATACTGAACATAAATATGATGTTTGCTTAATTGGCCACATGGCATCAGTTGATGATATGCAGCAACTAAAAAGCTATGTAAAAGCCGTGCGTGAATCTACTGATTACTTATATTTAATGCTTAATACTGTATCGCACAATATGCGAGAAGCCTTTATAGGTAGCGGTGCTGATGCGTGTTTAAGTAAACCACTGAATCACCGTAAGTTATGTGAAGTACTTGCCGCACCTTACAGGCTTGACCACCCTACTCATAATATTGAACAAAACGATCAAGCTTTGCTGCCGTTAAAGGTATTGGTTGTTGATGATAACGATGCCAACTTAAAACTTCTCCATACTTTATTAAGTGAACAAATTGAAGTAATAGAAACGGCTCATAATGGTTCACAAGCATACAGCTTAAGTAAAAGTCATAAATACGACATAATTTTTATGGATATACAAATGCCAATTATGGACGGTATAACCGCATGCAAGCTTATTCGCGAATCATCACTTAATGAAGATACACCAATTATAGCTGTAACGGCACATGCCCTTCAAAGCGAAAAAGAGCAACTACTAAAAGATGGCTTTAAAGGCTATTTAACTAAGCCTATTGATGAAGATATGCTTAAACAAATTATTAGCGACCATAGTCCACAGACCCCGGTTAATCGTGATAAAGCTAAAACAGATACACCGCAAAGCCCTGCACCATTTCAAAGTAGTCGGATTGATTGGGCACAAGCCCTGCAGCGTGCTGGCGGAAAGAGCGAGTTAGCACTAGAGATGCTTAATATGCTACTTCTAAGCGTCCCTGAAACCCTTACATTGCTTGCAAAAGCGATAGAGAATAATGATTGTCAGCAAATCTTAAGTATTGTCCATAAGTTTCATGGTGCATGTTGCTACACTGGTGTCCCAAAACTTAAATCACTCGCAGAAACAATTGAAACATCACTTAAAAATAAATGCTTGCTGGAGAATATTGAACCTGAATTATTTGAGTTACAAGACGAGCTTGAAAACCTACTTGCAGATGCAAGTGTGACGGAACTACAAAGGTAAGGTTTTATTTTAGATACAAATAAACGCGGTATTTACCGCGTTTTTTATTAAGCTTTTTTAAATACTTATGTTTGCTTATCTTACATTCTTGCTTCAATCATTAATCGTTTCATGTCGCGTACGGCTTTATCGAGTCCATCTATCGCTGCACGAGCAATGATAGCGTGGCCAATATTTAGCTCGTAAATCTCAGGCATCGCGGCAATGGGTTTAACGTTATGATAATGAAGACCATGGCCAGCATTAACAATCAAACCTAAGCTTGCTGCGTATTTAACACCTTCACGGATATGCTCTAACTCTTTGTGTAAATCAGTGTCATTTGTTGCATCAGCATACGCACCGGTATGTATTTCTACATAAGGGGCACCACACTCTTTGGCTGCGTCTAATTGTGCTTTATCTGCATCAATAAATAACGATACTTTTATGCCCGCGTCGGTAAGCGTTTTTGTTGCGGCTTTAATTTTATCTGTATTACCCGCTACGTCTAAGCCGCCTTCGGTGGTTAGTTCTTCACGTTTTTCAGGCACTAGGCATACATACTCAGGTTTTACTTCAAGCGCTATTTTTATCATTTCGTCGGTAACAGCTGTTTCAAGATTCATACGCGTTTGGATGGTTTTAGCCATCACATAAACGTCGCGATCTTGAATATGGCGTCTGTCTTCACGTAAGTGAATCGTAATACCGTCTGCCCCTGCATGCTCTGCTACACTGGCTGCATGAGCAGGATCTGGGTAACTTGTTCCACGCGCTTGGCGAAGTGTTGCAATATGATCTACGTTTACACCCAAAAGAATATCTTTCATTTTCTTACCTGTAAAATTACGTTTATTGAGAGGCCATAAATAGCTCACGGCTTTTTAATGGTTTACTACCTAATAAGGGTTTTAATAAATAGCGGCTTAATTGCTTTGCGATATATAGCACATCGCTTTGGCTAAAGTCATGATTAGCTATGGCGTTTAGTTGTTTGCCACTAAATCCAGAACGCGTATCTTCTTGTACTAAAAAACCAAGTTCGGGGAAATAACTATACGTTTGCTTCTCATCTATCGGCTCACCGCTGGCGTCAAAACTAAAATCCACGCCATAACCGAGTAATTCCAATAATTGAAACTCGTATGAGCGAAGTACTTCTTGTAAATTAGCCCCGCTGTTTAGGTTTCCTAAATGAGATTTATATAGCTCAAATACTTGTTCAATGGGCTCGTTAACAGGCACTATGCGATTGGTAAGCTCATTTAAATAAAAACCACAATAAAGCTCATCGCCTTTTAAAAAGTGCGAGTTACCATGCAGTTCAAACTTATTGATATATTTTAGATCGTACTTGCCACTGTAATTAACAAGGAGTGCCTGAAACGGCTGAAGTTGTGCTTTATGTTTAGTGGCCTGGCGACCACTAATTCGGGCCAGCATTCTTAACTGACCAACGCCTTCTACAAGCATATCTAACATTACTTGGGAGTCACTATAAGGACGCCGATGTAATAAATACGCGGTGTAGAAGTCGCTATCCATTCACTAAGCTACTGCTTGGTTTAGTCTTCACTGTAACCTAAGCTTCTTAGTGCACGCTCATCATCAGCCCAACCCGACTTAACTTTAACCCAAAGTTCTAAAAACACTTTGTTATCAAGCATTTCTTCTATATCTTTACGGGCTTCACGGCCAATGGTTTTTAGCTTTTCGCCTTTATTACCAATAACCATGCGTTTTTGTGTTTCGCGCTCAACAAGAATTAACCCATTTATGTGCCAAATACCGTTGTCTTGCCATTTAAACTGCTCAATTTCAACAGTCACAGAATACGGTAGCTCTTCACCCATAAAACGCATTAGCTTTTCACGGATAACTTCAGCTGCCATAAAGCGCATCGAACGGTCAGTTACGTAATCTTCAGGAAAGTAAAATTCGCAAGGAGGTAAGCGCTTAGTTACTTCTTCTTTGATTAAATCAACGTTTTTACCTTGCGTTGCCGATACTGGCATAATTCCAACAAAATCAAACTTGTCACTTAACCACTTCATATGAGGCAATACAAGATCACGGTCTTTAACTTGGTCAATTTTATTAATTACTAATAATACAGGCTTACCACTTTGTGATACTTTATTAAGTACCATATCGTCATCAGCATTCCAATGAGTGCCTTCAACAACAAAAATAATAAGTTCCACATCGCCAATAGAACTAGACGCTGCTCGGTTCATTAGACGGTTAATAGCACGCTTTTCTTCAACGTGTAGACCCGGTGTATCTATGTATACCGCTTGGTGTTTATCTACAGTATGAATACCCATAATACGGTGACGTGTAGTTTGTGGTTTACGTGAGGTAATACTCACTTTTTGCTCAATGATTTCATTAAGCAAAGTCGATTTACCTACGTTTGGTCGACCGACAATCGCCACCATTCCACAAAATGTATCTACATCACGTTCATGAGGTTGTATTAAGGTATCAAGGTTCATTTTTAAGTATCTTCAATGCTTTTTCGGCAGCTTTTTGTTCGGCCTTACGGCGCGAGCTACCAACAGAAATTATGCTATCCATTCCATCAACAATACATTCGACCGTGAATGTTTGATTGTGTGCTTGGCCTTTAGTATCAACAACCGTGTAGCCCGGTAACGATAATTTACGAGCTTGCAAATACTCTTGCAGCAGGGTTTTAGGATCTTTCTGGTTAAGCCCTGGTGAAATAGCATCCAAACGTGATTGGTACCACGCCAATATAAGGTCGCCACAACTGTCGATACCTGAATCTAAAAATGCAGCGCCTATAATAGCTTCTACTGCATCAGCAAGCGTTGACTCGCGACGGAATCCGCCACTTTTAAGCTCACCCGGCCCTAGGCGTAAATAATCGCCTAGACCAAATTCAAGACCAAACTCGGCAAGTGTTTGACCACGCACAAGTGTTGAACGCATGCGGCTTAAATCGCCTTCACGCGCTTTAGGAAATTTGGCATAAAGTGCATTGGCAATCACAAAGCTTAAAATTGAGTCGCCTAAAAATTCTAGTCGCTCATTATGTTGGCCTTTGTGGCTGCGGTGCGTCATTGCTTGCTCAAGTAAACCTTGATCAGCGAATTCATAGCCAATTTTTTTATATAATTCTGTTACATTTTTTTTCATCGTTACTGAATATTACCTAGGCGTTCAAAGCGAACACCAGTTGGAACCCATCCTGGTAAAATATCATCAGGGCCATTCTCAAATTCAAAACTCATCCATATAAAGACAGCTTTACCCACCAAGTTTTCTTTTGGTACAAAGCCCCAAAAGCGACCATCTTGGCTGTTGTCGCGGTTATCACCCATCATAAAATAATGATCAGCAGGAACAGTCCATTCATCAGAAGGTGTGCCCGGTTGCTGATAGTAACGCCCTTTTCTCTCAGGCGCTTGTGGGTTGATTAATATATCATGCGTAACTGTTGTTAAATTTTCATTCACACGAGCTAGAGGCATTGGGCCTTGTTTAAATTCGTTATCATTAATTAGTTTAAAATCAATTTTATTGAATTCATTACATAAAAGCTCACCCTGTTGGGTTTCGCCTTCTTTACAGTTTGGTTGAATATATAAACGTTTATCACGATAAACAATTTTATCGCCAGGTAAACCAATCGTACGTTTAATATAGTCAACACTTTCATCTAAAGGGTATTTAAAAACAACAATATCACCACGTTCAGGATCACCAATATCAACTAATTGAGTACGCCAAACTGGGTCTTTTATTCCATATGAATACTTTTGTACTAAAATAAAGTCACCTACTAACAGTGTAGGCATCATTGAACCAGATGGAATTTGAAACGGTTCAAAAATAAATGATCTAAAAATAGTAATTGCTGCAATCATCGGAAAAATCGACTTTGCTGTTTCTGTTAGTACTGGTTCTGGTGCAATTAATGCCGCAGTTTCTTCATCTAACGGAGCTCCAGCAGACGTTTGCGCTATCGCTAAACGCTCCTGTCTTTTAGGTGCATACATTAAGTGATCTATTAACCATATTAAGCCTGAGCCTAAGGTTAATAGCACCAATAAAACTGAAAAATAACCAGCCATTTATAATCCTTTGTTTTTATTTACCAACTTTTAAAATAGCTAAAAACGCTTCTTGAGGCACTTCAACATTACCTACTTGCTTCATACGTTTTTTACCATCTTTTTGCTTTTTAAGTAGCTTTTTCTTACGACTCACATCGCCACCGTAACACTTAGCAATTACGTTTTTACGTAACTGTTTAACCGTAGTACGTGCAATAACATGTTGTCCAATCGCTGCTTGAATCGCAATATCAAACATTTGACGTGGAATAAGCTCTTTTAATGCATCAGCTAACTGGCGACCACGAGACTGCGCACCATCTCTATGAACAATAATCGCAAGTGCATCAACACGCTCACTATTGATTAAAATATCAACACGCACCATATCTGATGTTTGAAAGTGTTTAAAGTTATAATCAAGCGATGCAAAACCACGGCTTGTTGATTTTAATTTATCAAAAAAGTCCATTACCACTTCAGCCATAGGTAGCTCGTACGTAACAGCTACTTGCTTTCCGTGATAGGTCATTTTTGTTTGGCTACCGCGTTTTTCAATACACAAAGTAATAACATTACCTAAGTATTCTTGTGGTACCAAAATATTAGCTTCAACAATCGGCTCACGAATTTCTACAATATCGTTTACTGCAGGTAAATCAGACGGGTTATCAATCTGGAATGTACCTTCTTTAGTAACTATCTCATAGATTACCGTAGGTGCCGTTGTAATTAAATCAATATCGTATTCACGCTCTAAACGCTCTTGGATGATTTCCATGTGTAGCATACCTAAAAAGCCACAGCGGAAACCAAAACCTAGTGCAGTTGAATTCTCTGGTTCAAAGAATAACGACGCATCGTTTAAGCTTAATTTATTAAGTGCATCACGGAACGATTCATACTCATCTGATGCAATTGGAAACATACCGGCATAAACCTGTGGCTTAATTTTTTGAAAACCAGGTAAACGAAGTGGAGCAGCATTTTTTTGATGAGTAATAGTATCGCCAACTGGCGCACCATGTATCTCTTTAATGCCAGCAATAACAAACCCTACTTCACCTGTTCTTAAAATACCGGTGTTGGTTTGTTTAGGCGTAAATACACCTACTTGGTCAGCAGTATGTATATGCTCGTTCGACATTATTTTTATTTTGTCGCCTGTGCGTAATTCACCGTGCTTAATACGCACAAGTGATACAACACCTTGGTATGGGTCAAACCAAGAATCGATAATAAGCGCTTGTAGAGGTGCGTCTTTGTCGCCTACTGGCGGTGGAACATCTCTAACAATCATTTCGAGTACTTCGGCAATACCTACACCCGTTTTAGCGCTACATTGCACTGCATCAAGGGCATCAATACCAATAATTTCTTCAATTTCTTCTGCAACGCGCAAAGGATCTGCTTGCGGTAAATCGATTTTGTTAAGTACTGGAATTACTTCTAATTCCATTTCAATAGCGGTGTAACAGTTAGCTAATGTTTGTGCTTCAACGCCTTGGCCTGCATCAACAACGAGTAGCGCACCTTCACATGCGGCTAAAGAACGCGATACTTCATACGTAAAATCAACGTGCCCTGGAGTATCGATGAAATTAAGTTGATAAGTTTCGCCATCGTTCGCTTTGTAATTCAACGTTACACTTTGCGCTTTAATGGTAATACCACGTTCGCGCTCAATATCCATTGAATCCAAAACTTGTTTTTGCATTTCACGGTCGGTTAAACCGCCACAAACTTGGATCAAACGATCTGAAAGGGTCGATTTACCATGGTCAATATGGGCGATGATCGAAAAATTACGGATATGCTTCATAAACTGGATTCTATACTTCTATTTTAATGGACTAAATATGAATACCTAAGTGACTTGAAAATACTTACTTTAGGATGCCATAAGCTCAGTTTGTAAGTTACAGACTTCACTCACGCTTTTTAAGATCGGTTACAATTATTTTATTTATTAAATAACAATAAGTTATGCTTTCTTAACTTAAATAACCCAACTAGATAAAATAATTTTAAAAACCACTATTCCCTGTATTTCCAAGTTACTTTGGTATAAAACGGCAATTTTACATTTAATTGGCGTCAATCACCATCTATTTGAGTTAAAGGGATACTAATTGGGTGAATTTTTATAACTTTTATATCGTGCTTTAGCGATCTCACGCGAGTTTTAGCTATAAAAAAGCCAGTAACACCACCTAAAGCTGCAGCTAAAATTTGCCAAGCTTCGGAAGCCATAAACAATTGCGCTGCAATCAGTGCAAAAACTAAACTTAGAAGGAGCGGAAGCATGTATACCGCAAATGCATGCTTAACGACGTGACTATCGTCAAGTGACAAGGTTACCTTTTGTCCTACTTCAACAGAGGATTCAAATTTATAAGGGAAGGTTTTTTTTGCAGTGCCAAACAGCTTACCAAACACTTGTGAGCCGCAACGACCATTGCAGCCTTCACATGCTTGTTTTTGTTGTGCTTCTAAATGAGCAATGTGGCCATCGAGGGCCACAACAGTGAGGGTTTGTTCAATCATAACAATCCTTACGAATCGTTTATAATGCGCGGGTAACTGACTCAGCAATCGCTTTTGCGGTCATACTCGGTACATTACCAACAACCGATACATCAAAATTACCGCCATTATGCACATATACTGTTGTTGCACCAGAGGTTAGTGCACCACTTAAACGCTTACCCGGCAATGGACGCTGAATAAATACCGAAATTTCAACAAAACCATCAGAGAACAAGTAATAGTCTGTTAATTCGTTATTTAAATCGAGCTTATGTCTGTCTGATTTTAGTAATTCAAAGCCATCTGGTAACCAACTGATTTGCCAATTAGTAGCAGTACTATCTTCATTTACAAGTGCATCGTTTGGTAACGGCGTTGGAAAGTTTCGATTGAGCACTTCAAGTAACATACCTGCTGGCTGCTCTGTCACACTAATATGAGTAAGCTGTAACTGCTCTAAAGCTTCACCTTCGTGGTTAACGTAAGCGGCTTTTAGTAACAACGACGATTCCATATCCAGCCAAATCCAATAATTATATTTATACTCGTCTTTAGATTCTATGCGAACTAGTTGTGCAGCACGCCCTGCAATACGACCTTTACCACCTAGTACAAAATCATAGTGCGCGCTTAAGCGATCTATATCTTTAAAAAGTACTTCAGGGATTGGACCAGCTATTGAATCTGTTTTTAGGGAATATGGTTCTGACTGAGGTTCAAAATAAGTAACTTGGTTGTCAATACGGACCATTTCAAGCCCAGCACCGTTAAGTAAACTTAAATGCTCAAGTTCTGTGTCACCTTGTAAAGCATGCACCCATCGGTAGGGTTCCATTGTTTTACCTTTGACAACCACAAACGAAGCGTCAAAATTACGGGTGTGAACGGCATTAGCCATTTTTAGTAATAAATCTTTGGCAGGGTTTGTGTCGTTAGCAAATGCATTAAAGCTTACTACCAACGACAGAACAAAAGTGATTACTTTCATTTAATTAGTTTTTTTCCTCAGACGCTTTGGTATTAGTTTGCGCTGTTTCTAAAGAATTCGCAACTCGTGCTTGGCGTTGATGCTCAAGAACTAATGCACCAATACGTTGTTGCTGTAATTCACGTAAACCTTGCTCTGCATTTTCAAGCGCAGGCTCAGATGAGTAACTTACTGGCGATGCCATACCTGTCAGCGGTGTGGTTTGTAGTAATGGAATTTCGCTTTGTTGCTCGTTGTTACTTTGAGGTAACGTATTAACGCCTACAATAGCAAACATTGCCACACTGGCTGCAATTGCTAGTTGAGCAACTGGTTTGCGCCAATTAAAAGCCACTACTTTATTATCTTGTACCGTTTCAGTGATTGCTTGAGGCTGTGTTTTTGACTGACTAAAGTCAGCATAAACAGGCTCGCTTTCTAGTGCTAATGCAACGCGATCGCTAATATCAATATGTGTGTCGTTATTATTTTTTTGAGCACGCATCGCATCACCAATTAACGCATAACGGCCAAACGTAGTTACATCTTGCTCTGCAATTTTTGCATCAGTCAGATGTTGCTCGCCATCAAGTAATGCCGATAACGCTTCGTTATCTAACTTGTTAAGGTGTGCTTTTGTCATACTAAGACTCGCCTATTAATGGGTTTAATTTGTTATCTATTGCTTCACGGGCACGAAATATACGCGAACGCACAGTCCCGACCGGGCAATCCATTACCACTGCTATTTCTTCATAGCTCATCCCTTCAATTTCTCTAAGGGTGATTGCGGTTTTAAGATCTTCAGGCAAACTATCAATCGTATTAAAAATAACAGCGCGTACTTCTTCGCTTAAAAGTAGGTTTTCAGGAGATGCATTAGATCGCATTGAATCGGCACAATCATAAAACTCGGCATCTTCGGCGTCTATATCATTTGCTGGCGGCTTACGCCCCTGGGCTACTAAGTAATTTTTAGCACAATTAACGGCAATACGGTATAACCACGTGTAAAAGGCGCTGTCACCTCTAAAGTTAGGAAGTGCACGGTAAGCTTTAATAAAAGCCTCTTGTGCTACATCAGCAATATCGCCTTGGTTTGATACATAACGTGAGATCAAACCTGCAATTTTGTTTTGATACTTCTTTACTAATAGGTTGAAGGCGTTTTTATCTCCTTGCTGGACCCTTTTTACTAGCACTAAATCTAATTCCTGCTCGCTCATTCGAGCCGGTACTCCTATGTCTGATTTTTGCTTGTTATTCATATTGTCGTCATTGTTCACAAATACTCTGACCTCTTTATGAATAAAAAGTTCTGCTTAATATTATTTTTTTATAAAATAGATGATAAATAACGGCGCTAAGCCTTTAAAATCACTACGTAGTAGTATGACAAATATGGTACAACTACAGATATTAAAAACAAATATTGCTCTATATGGGCATTGTAACCGCAAAGTACCTCTGACATGAACCAAAATAAACATCACATTGCAGATGTCGCTATTATAGGTAGCGGCGCAGCAGGCTTATCACTTGCATTATCTCTCGCTAATTATTGTAACGTTACCGTGATCAGTAAAGGAGCGCTTACAGAAGGTTCTACTTTATATGCTCAAGGTGGTATAGCTGCTGTATTTGATAAACAAAACGACAGCATAGAATCTCATGTTGAAGATACACTCGATGCGGGCGGCGGTTTATGCGACAGAGACGCTGTTCATTATACTGCCAGCAATGCTCACGATTGCCTACAGTGGTTAATCGATCAAGGTGTTCCCTTTGATATGGAGTTTGATAGCAAAGGAAAAGAGCGTTTTCATTTAACACGTGAAGGCGGTCACAGCCATCGTCGTATTTTGCATGCAGCCGATGCTACTGGTAAAGCGGTGCAAACCACACTTATTAGCCAAGTTAAAATTCATAAGAACATAACGCTCCTAGAACAATACAATGCCATTGATTTAATTACAGATAAAAGCGCCGGAAAAACAGGCTCACACATTGAAGGTATGTATGTGTGGAACAAAAAAGCTAAAAAGGTAGAAACCATTTCAGCTAAATTTGTTGCCCTAGCCACTGGTGGCGCAAGCAAAGTGTATTTGTATACATCTAACCCGGATGTATCAAGTGGTGATGGCATTGCAATGGCATGGCGCGCGGGCTGTAAAGTTGCCAATATGGAGTTTAATCAATTTCATCCAACAAGCCTTTATCATCCAGAGCTACAAAACTTTTTAATTACAGAAGCTATGCGCGGTGAAGGGGCTTATTTAAAACGACCTGATGGTACTCGTTTTATGAAAGACTTTGACAGCCGTGAAGAACTCGCTCCACGCGATATAGTGGCACGCGCAATCGATTTTGAAATGAAGCGTTTAGGTGCTAATTGTGTTTATTTAGATATTAGCCACAAAGATAAAGACTTTATTATTGAGCACTTTCCTACTATTTACGCAAAATGCCTAAGTGTAGGGCTTGATATAACAAAAGAAGCAATCCCAGTTGTACCTGCTGCACATTACACTTGTGGTGGCGTAATGACCGACTTTAACGGTAAAACAGATCTCGATAACTTATATGCAGTTGGCGAAGTCGCTTACACAGGCCTACATGGTGCAAACCGTATGGCAAGTAATTCTCTATTAGAATGTATTGTGTTTGCCCACGCCGCAGCTAAAGATATTTTAAGTAAAATTGAACAAGCACCAGAGCCAATGGCTCTACCTCATTGGGATGAAAGCCGTGTTAGTAACTCTGATGAAGAAATAGTTATTACCCATAACTGGCATGAACTACGTTTATTTATGTGGGATTATGTAGGTATTGTACGCTCTACTAAACGCTTAGAACGTGCACTGCATAGAGTTGAGTTGCTACAGCAAGAAATACACGATTATTATGCAAACTTTAGAGTAAGTAATAACTTGCTTGAGCTTCGTAACTTAGTACAAGTGTCAGAACTCATTATCAGAAGTGCAATGGAGCGAAAAGAAAGCAGAGGCCTACATTATACTATTGATTACCCAGAACAAAATGAAAACCCAACACCGACTATTTTGACTCCTCAGCGCAACTAATCGCGCTTAAAGTAGCACGTTTTAAACGCGCATAGCTTTGTTTGTTAACACCATTGGCTGAAATTATTAGCCAATGGTTGTTACTAAAACCCTTAATATGCAGCCAAATGCTATTGCCATAAAAGCGGCTTTTTTTACTAATTTCACCCTGAATTTTTAAGCCCTCGCCCTCAAACCTAAATAGCTTAGGCTCTAATATTATAACGCCATCAGTTGGATGAATCGCTAACACTTTTTGCCAAACTACAAAACCAGCGGTCACATTCATTACTAAGCAAAAAATAATGGCTAATACTGAACTTAAAAATAGGCATAATATTAAACCGAGCATACAAAAAAAGACCACAATAGGTTTGTGGTCAGCTTTATTATTTGTAACCGTAAACCTATACACGAACTCGGTCTAAGATAAGCTGAACCATGCTATTTAGTTGCTCATCTTTACATTCTTGATGGCCCATAAACCATGCAAATAAATCAGGATCTTCTTCTGTGAGCAAACGCTGAAAGATAGCTTGCTGCTCTGCGTTTAAAGAGTCGTATGCTTCTTCTACAAACGGCATAAACAAAACATCTAGCTCTAACATGCCACGACGACAGGCCCAACGAATACGTGCTTTACTATGAATTTCAACCATTTTAAACCTCATACTTAATTGACTTAAGTTTAACAAACACAAGCCTATTTAGCAGCTATTAATCTCTTATTAAACAATAAACCCGCACCAATAAGCGCTTGTCTGTACCATACGTAACAACTGCGTTATTATGTCACTTCATTTCTATTGCAAAGAAGGTTTTTATGTCGAGCGTTTATGCATGTCCGTTATCTCATCAACTTATTAGCCTCTCAGGCGCTGATAAATTATCTTATTTACACGGGCAAATCACTCAAGATCTAAATAAATTAACCAGCAGTAATTATTTGTGGGCTGGCCATTGCAGCGCTAAAGGTAAACTTTGGGGCGTATTTAAATTATTTTCTTATCAAGACAGCTACTACCTTACAGGCAGCGAAAACGAAGTAGAAAAATCGTTAGCTGAGCTAAAAAAGTATGCCGTATTTGCAAAAGTTGACATTAGTGCATGCACAAAGCGATTAATTGGTCTCATTGGTGATGATTTATCGGATGTACTCGCACAACTTGATATTAACTTTGAAGGTGATGCGAGCGCGTGTGACTTTGAAAACGGGAAAGCACTAAAATTAGCTGATAACCGTGTTTTATTAATGGTTGATAGTCAGTTTAGTATGCCTGATGACGTATCTACACTTGATAACGAAGCTCCTTGGCAACAAGCATCTATGCTTGCAGGTGAACCTCAGTTAAGTGCAGATGCAATTGGCGAGTATGTTCCTCAAATGGTAAACCTACATGCTATTGGCGGTATAAGCTTTAAAAAAGGGTGTTATACCGGTCAAGAAACTGTGGCTCGCATGAAGTACCTAGGTAAAAATAAGCGTGCAATGTATATAGTCTCAGGTCAAAGCGAAGGGATACTTTCAGAGCCTGATTTGGAAACCCAATTAGGCGAAAACTGGCGCCGTGCGGGTAAACTTATTGCACAAAGCTTTAATGAACAAACAAAAAAATTAACCGGCCTTGTTGTGTTGCCAAACGATACTGATGTAACTCAGGTACTTCGTGCAAAACACACACCTCAGGTGGAGCTAAGCATTCTGCCTCTACCCTACTCTCTTGAAGATGAATAAATAGGAATGACTATGATCGTTGCGGCAAACAAAGTGGTAAAAATGCATTATTCGGTAATGGATAATGATGGCAATAGCATTGATAATTCGTTCGGTGGTGAGCCACTACACTTTATCATTGGCACAGGCTACTTAATTTCAGGCCTAGAAAATGCTTTGCAAGGCAAACAACCAGGCGACACACTTAGCGTAAAAGTTGAACCTGATGAAGGTTATGGCGAACGCCACGATAACCTAATGCAAGCTGTACCTAAGTCGATGTTTGAAGGTATGGAAATTGAAGTCGGCATGCAATTTCGTGCATCAACAGACGATGGTGACCAATCAGTAATGATCATCGATATCCAAGATGAAGAAGTTATTGTAGATGGTAATAACCCACTTGCAGGCATAACACTTAACTTTGATGTGGAAATACTAGAAGTACGTGATGCAACCGAAGAAGAACTTACTCATGGTCATGTACATGGTGAAGGTGGGTGTGGTCACGACCACTAATACACTGTTATACCAATTAAAAAAAGCGCCTAAGGCGCTTTTTTTATATCATATTGTTGCGCTTAACTGTTTCAGTTTTTGCCTTACTAGGCAGCGCGATTGATACATTCTTTTCTTTTAAAGCGGCTAGTAAACCTTTTTGATCGTTTGTGCCAACTCGATACAAAGTGCCATCTTTAAGCGTTAGCTGTATTGCACTAAAGCCAGATACTGTATACACCCAACCATCGTGAGTAATTCGCATACCAATACCGTGTCTGTAAGAGTTTTGAACTGCCTTAGCTTCTACTACTTCGCCAAGCTCAATGCTTTGCCCTGCAACGCCTGGGCCAAACGCCCAGCTAATTTTTTTATCATCTACTTTTACTGTTAGACCATGGAACAAAAAGCCCACCAGCACTAAAATCCCAGTAAATATCATTAAAGGTCCATCAGCGCCTAACAAGTTCCATGCAAGCGCTACAAAACCGCCTATCCACGCTAATACAAAAAAGATAAACACCGCATACTGTTTATGCTGATACATAATATTCTCTAAATTAAATAAATACTTAAAAGCTGTACACCAATGTAGCACTCAGCTCTGAGTCAAACTTGAGTTTATCATCTTCGGGTTTTGAATTATAACGATACATATAGGTAAATTTGAGTGATACCGCGCCAATCACTTGGCTTATCAGTGCGGTTTCCGATTTTAAGCGAGAATTAAGACCTGAAAGCGACTGCTCTATACTCACATCTTGATTAAAACGAGTACGCTTAGAAACCAAACGTTCCCACTGCATTGCAACACGTACTAAATAACCGGTTTTATTAATTTCATCTTCGCTCACATCCGAATCTTCATCGGCTACTGAACGGTATAAACCAGGTCCTATATCAATATCTACTTTGTTTTTAGAGCCTTGATATACACGCGCACCATAGCCTGTCGCCACCGTACTTTTAAAATCAAGTCCACTAAACTCATCTTCTTCGTAATCACCGTAAATAAAAAATGAGGAGTTTTTAACACCTACTTTATAGTTACCTTGCGCAGATACAAAAACACGGTTAGCTGTAACATCAGTGCCACCGCTTTCGTCGTTCTCATCGCGCTTATAAAGAGAGTCTATTTTGAATTGGTTACGCCACTTTTCAAAGTCTTGATATAAATTACCTTTGAGCTTAAAACTGGTCGAATTGGTGTTACCTTTGCTTAGAATAAAGCCAAATTCGGTATCGCCGTAAAACATTTCACCTTTGTGTAACTCATGAATTTCTTCATCAGAGAGCTTGCCATATTCATGAAAATCTTCAAATGGATCAACGGCCCAACTTGGGCAGCTAATTATTAAAAAAATTAAAAATAAATACTTACGCACAACACTCTCTCTGCACACAATTATAAAAATAAGCAGTATTGCTTATTCAGTTTCTTTCCATAAAATATGACAAAACGGAGCATCTTTATCACGACTAATCAAAATTTTAGCAAACAAAACATCATCATTTTCAAATTCTAAACCAACCAACACCTGAATAAAGTGCTCTGGCTCTATTTCAAGGGCTACAAAGTCTTGCCACTGGTCATCTGGCTCGTCTTCTTCAATAAAGCCTAGGTCTTCTCTAAACTCATTAAAGTCTTCAACATCTTTTTCACTCAAGTTATTTGGCGCTAACTCTAAAAAAATATCATAAGCTTGGTGAGTAGCTTCTTCTACCGTATATAAACGTGGACCCGACATATGTGCTTAACCTTAAGCTTTTAAGTTGGACTATATTATCAAATCTCATCACCATTTTGATAAAAAAAAGCCTAAAACACTGACTTTTTTGTAACCGAGTCATGCTTTATTCAGCATACAACTAAAACAACAAACAACAATCCATCTAACCTATTGAATATAAAGATTACTTTTATTATTTAAGTTAAAATAACAACGTAAAATATTTTTATTATCTTAGGTTCGAATTGTTTAGCTTTTTCTCATCTAAAACCAATTTATTAAGACTACAGCTTTAGCAATAAATTCCATTTATTTAAAAAATACCGTCACTTTACTTAATTCCTATAACAACATAAGCTCAAGCAACAGGTCAGAGGAGTGTGTAATGATAAAACTAGAAAAACAAAATGGCATTGCAACCGTCACGCTTAGCAGAGCAAAAAAACAAAATGCATTAAGCTTTGAAATGTTTGTAGAGCTAAACAAAGTCATTAAAAATATAAAAAGAGATCGCAGTATTCGTGCTGTGATAATAAAAGGCGATGGCGAGCATTTTTGTGCAGGCCTTGATATATCTGCAGTAATGGCTACGCCAATGAACATAGTGAAATTATTGCTTAAATGGTTACCAGGCAATCAAAATTTAGCGCAAAAAGTAGTATTAGGCTGGCAGTCACTGAGTGTGCCCGTTATTGCACAAATTGATGGCAACTGTTTAGGGGGGGGTTTGCAAATAGCGTTGGGGGCAGATTACAGAGTTGTTCATATTGATGCCAAACTTGCCATTATGGAAGCGCGTTGGGGATTGTGCCCCGATATGGGCGCAAATGTAATGATGAGCGGTTTAGTTAAGCGCGACCAAGCACTTTGGCTTGCAAGCCACGCAAACCCAATCACTGCACAACAAGCAAATGAGCTAGGTTTGGTTACTAAACTTACCGATGATACTCAGCAAGCAACGCAAAACATGCTCGATATATTACTTGAGCGTTCACCAGATACGCTTGCTGCTATTAAACGTGTTACACAACTTAGCTACAAACCAAACCAACGAAAAATACTCGCTAAAGAAACCTTCAGCCAAATTCGCTTATTGCTAAACCCAAACACTAAAAAAGCAATTGCTAAAGCAAAAGGAAAAGCGGATATAACCTATGCAAACACAAAGCACTGGTAGACTATTGCACAATGCATAAAAGAGTTTGATTTGTTAAAGTTAAGCTCTTATCTTTTCTGTGAGCCACTTTGATGAAATATCTGCTCAGTAGCGCTATTATTTTACTATGTTTGGCCTCAGCTAAACTCATTATGCATTTTATTGGTGGAAGCTTTCCTGCACCATTACTTGCGATGGTTATTCTATTAGTTTTACTCTTATCTGGTATTGTAAAAGAGCAACACGTAAAACCATGCGCCTCCCCTATTTTAAATATTATGCCTATATTTTTCATTCCTGCGGGCGTGGGATTTATTGAACACCTCGGCCTTATAAAATCACACTGGGCATTTTTAGCCTCAGTTGTGGTGCTAGTCCCTATAACTACCTTGTTGCTTGTTAGCAGTGTAATTGCGTACTTTAAGGGAAAAGAAAATAATGACTAATTTTACTTTTTCTACAATATCAGAGCTACAGCCTAATTTATGGTGGCTAAGTATTCCTTTTATTATTGTATTATTTTTAGCACTAAGGGCCGTAAACCAAAGTATAAAAAACAGCGTATTTAAATCGCTCACTAACCCCGTATTTTTAAGTATTAGTATTATCGCTTTATTACTAATTAACCTAAATTTGCCGTATACGCAATTTGCCTCGCACAGCAAATTACTAAGCTGGTTATTAGAGCCCGCGATTGTGGCTTTAGCACTTCCGCTATATCAACAGTTTACACACGTACGAAAAAACCTATTACTCATAGTCGCAACATGTAGTTTAGGGATTGTTAATGCAACCGTGGTAGCATTTTTACTAAGCATACTATTTAGTGCGCCTGCGCAGCTAAGTGCATCTGTTGCCGCTCTCAGTGTTACAACCCCAATATCTTTAATTGTTACCGACTCATTAGGCGGTATTAGCTCTCTTGCTGCGGCTTTAGTTATTTTTATTGGTTTACTAGGCGCTTTATTTGGCTTTATGCTTTTTAAACTCATTAATCTTTTTAATCACGAATCTCAAGGTGTTGCAATAGGCACAGCTTGCCATGCAATTGGGACTGCTGCTGCTATTGCTGAGCATCCAAAAGTAGGCGCTTACTCCTCAGTTGCAATGGCGCTAAGTGCTTTATTAACAGCAATTATAGTGCCGCTGTTATATCCATTTTTAGTCAACATTTTGCTATAGTTGGAAAAATACAACATAGCCCTAACATAGAGCGCTTTATGATCAGTTCTGAAATCGAACAGTTTGAAAAATATTACACCATGCTTACTGAGTATATGGTTACCTACAGTATGCAAATTGTTGGCGCTATTTTTATCGTCCTCATTGGTTTGTGGATAGCACAAAAGCTTGCCAAATTTGTAGCCGCGTTAATGACCCGCCATAACGTTGATATTACGCTCACTAACTTTGTCAGTAGCGTGGTAAAAGTACTGCTAATTGTAATGGTTATAATTATTGCACTTGGCAAAATAGGTATTAGCGTTACGCCATTTGTAGCGGCCATTGGTGCAGCATCTTTAGGTGCAGGTTTAGCACTGCAAGGCATGCTTTCTAACTATGGTGCAGGCCTTGCCATTATAGCCACTCGACCTTTTGTTGTTGGTGATACTATCGAAGTTAAAAATGTAAGCGGCCAAGTTAAAACGATTGAACTTGGCTACACCATTTTAATTAATGAAGAAAAAGTAGAAATCACCATTCCAAATAAGCACATAGTAGGTGAAATACTTCATAACTCATTTAGTTACTCATTGGTCAAAGGTGAAATAGACATAGCTTATAGTGCTTGCTCTGATAACGCGATTAGCCTTATTGAAGACGTACTTAAAGCCCATGAATTAGTCGCGCAAAATCCATTATCACAAGTGGGTATTGAACGCTTTGCTGATAGCGGCGTAACTATTAGTTATAGGTATTGGGTACCTACAACTAAAATTATCGAAACTAAGCTGGCTATTAACGGTGGTGTTTATAAAGCAATTAATAATGCGGATATTGAAATCCCATTCCCTCAACGCGTAGTTACCATAAATAAAAGCGATATAGAGTCATAAAACTCAGTGGGTAACTCAATATTGAATTACCCACATCAATAAACCACTTTTACTGCGTAAAAACGCTTTATCTGTTTGTTATTTTATCTGTAATATAAAGACTTGGTTAAAAAAGTCGGCAAATCACTCGCTTTAATTACATAATAACAATAATGAGCCATTATGAATCGCAGCCCTTTTTATTTAGGTGATTGGCAAGTCAATCCCCAGTCAAATACTCTTCAGCGTGCAGAAAAAACTAAACAGTTAGAACCAAAAGCCATGGATGTATTAGTCCATCTGTGCTTACAAAAAGGCGAAATTGTTACGAGTGACGAGCTATTAGATCAATGCTGGAAAAATGTTGAGATAGGCGATAACCCGCTGCATAAAATAATTACGCAGTTACGAAAAGCCCTTGGTGATAAAGCAAATGAGCCCACCTACATAGAAACTATTCGAAAGCGTGGTTACCGCGTTATTGCAAAACTTGAGTTTCCTCTAGCTGAAGACATAAAAACAACTGAAAACACATGGCAAGGTGGCTCTCCTTTTTTAGGATTAAGCGCCTACAACCCAAGCGATACACACCTATTCTTTGGCCGCAATCAATCTATAGAAACGTTACTCAATAGAATATCGAGCCAAGTTAAATTTGGTCGTGCATTTTGCTTAATACTCGGTCCTAGTGGCACGGGTAAATCATCACTTGTTAATGCGGGTATATTGCCTAAGTTACTTGATGAGCGAGGCTATAATGGCATTGGGGTTATTTCTTATAGTCAACTCGACTTTGCAGATGTTCATAAAAATAGACTTTTTCTAGATTTAGCTTCCGTACTGCTTGATTGGGATATAAACGCCCAGCCTGTGTTTGAAGGATTAAGCGCTCAAACACTTGCAGAACAGCTAGAATTGGCAATCGATGGCGTAATTAACGCCATACAAGTTGCACTTAGCAAAGCCTCTACACATCTTAAAACACCACAGTTATTTTTATTTATTGATCGCTTAGAAGTACTGCTTTCTTCGCCTATATTTAGTAGCGAAACACGCAGCCATTTTTTATCGGTTATTGAGCGCTTAGCAACCTCTAAAACAGTGATTGTATTTAGTGCGTGTCGTAACGACTTTTATCCTTTAGTAGTTGAACAACCCAGCCTAATGGCAGGCAAAGCCCATGGCGCGCACTACGATTTAACACCGCCAAACCGCCAAGAGCTTCAACAAATTATTCGCCTACCAGCGTTAACCGCTAATTTAACGTTCTCGAATGACCCACAAACCCAAACACCACTGGATGAAATACTTTGTGCCGATACAGCCAATAACCCCGATGCACTGCCCATGCTGCAATACACATTGCAAGAGCTGTATTTACAGCGCAGTGATAATAACGAGCTACTGCACAGTGTTTACACAAAACTCGGTGGTATTGAGGGCGCCATAGGCAAAAAAGCAGAAGATATATTTATTGACCTCAGCAACGAGCAACAACAGCAACTAAAAAGCGTGTTATCACAGTTAATAACGCTTAACCATGATGGTAAAACCATTACGAGCCGCGCTGCCCGCTGGCAAACATTAACGAACATAAGCCAAAAAGAGCTTGTGCAAGCCATGGTCGATAGCCGTTTATTTGTATCGCACCTTCAAAACGAAGAAGCCTGTTTTAGCCTTGCTCACGAGGCATTATTACGTCAATGGCCGCGCGCAAAACAATGGATTAATGACCATAAAGATGCCTTAGCAATAAAAAGCCGCTTACAACACCAAGCGCAAAATTGGATAGATGAAGGTAAAAGTAGTGCCTACCTCCTAGCGCCAGGTAAACCGCTACAAGAAGCGCAGCTATTACTTAACGACAAACTGTTTAGATTAGATGATAACGAGCACGCTCTTATCAAAAGCTCTGTTAAAAAAACAAAAGCAAAAATAAGAGTAAAACGAGTGACCGTTGCTTTATTGTGCTTACTTACATTCACCGCGTTATTAATGAGCTTTACTAGTTTTAAGGCCCAGCAACATGCGCAAAAAAAACAGCTTGAGGCCGAAAGCTTACTAGGGTTTATGGTGGGTGACTTTGCCGACAAACTGCGTAGCGTAAAGCGTATGGACTTACTTGATGGTATTAGTAATAAAGCACTTGAATATTTTACAAATCAAACAGACGAATCAGGTTCACTCTTCGGCTTTAGCGATAATAAAGCACAATTTAACAACCGTTTTCAATACGCACAAACTCTTGAAGCAATGGGTGAAGTGGCCTATTCACGGGGTAAAACCGATGAAGCCTTTACCGCCTTTGAAAACGCCAGCACCCGCCTTGAGGCATTATTAAAAATCAAGTCAAACAATTTAGAGCTACTCACGCTTGCGGGTGCAAATGCCTTTTGGCTCGGCCAGCTCCATTATGATAAAAGTGATTACGCTGCCACAGAGCCATTATTTAAAAAGTACCATACATACAGCGAAACCATGTATTCGTTAGCACCGAATGATTTTAACTCCATTATGGAATTGTCATATTCACATAATTCGCTGGGGTCTTTGTATTTAAAGCAATTTAACTACACTGGCGCGAAGCAACGCTTTACAGAGTCGCTTGCTTTAAAAAATGAAGCCCTTGAGCTTAAACCCAATAATAAAAACTTACTGCGTGATAAAGCGGATACAATCAGTTGGCTCGCCAGCACTGAAGAGAGATTAGGGCACTTTAATCGCGCACTGGATATGTTTAATAATGCTACTAACGAATTAAGAATCATGCTAAACAAGTACCCTAATGACGCTAGTTTATACAAGGGGCTTGCGTCAAATTACATACAACAGAGTTACTTGTTAAGTTATTTAAGTGATAAAAGTCTTGCGTATGAAAAAGCCGAACAGGCGACAACTGCGATTAATATTGCTCGCTTGCAAGACCCTGCAAATAAACAATTTCAACGTTCCTATTTTCGTTTTTTAGCTTTGCAGTTAGTGTTATCTAAAAATATTCAAACTGAAAATGAGGTGAATGAAATCCTGAATTTTTTAGCTCAAGAGAAATTTAACAATACAGAAATAATTAACACCCAAATAAGCCTAATTCAATATTTTTCACAACGGGGTTTCTACTCAAAAGCTGAAGCACTTTTAAAATCACTTGAGCAAAGCGACGATTATAGGGAGCAGGTAAATAGTCTTAATGAAGATGGTTTAGGGTCAATTTCTGCAATAGTAAATTTAGCTAATGCTAAACTAACCCCAAATGAAGAAGAAAAAAAAATATACTGCCAAAACGCACTCAACATTTTGGGAAGTAAAAAAACTAAAAGCTTACATTACACTTTCCCACTAATCCAAGCGCATACTTGCTTAAACAAAGATGCCAAGATTACAAACTTAAAAAACAGCCTAACTAAATTAGGCATCAATAACTTTGAACTATAACAACTTAAAAGGAAAAAGCATGCTTCCAACCTTATCTCCATTTATATTTCATGTGGATATTATTATCAACGATACTGATGAAGCTATAATAACTTACTACCAGAATGACAAAGTGGTTAGCGGTGGTGGCAGCGTCGTAGATGCTAACTCAATTGGCCTTTATATTATTAAAGATCACCCTACCAATGAAGGTATCACATTCGTTGGCGTTGAGTTCTCGAAAGTAGAAGGATCTGTGGAGCCTTGCGCTAAAGAAGATTTTGCAGGTGCATTAATAAAAGGAGGTAAAGCTATTTGTGTATTTGATTCAAACCAAAATATTGGCCTCACCTGTATGCGTTTTGTAGTAGAGCGAGATGGTAAAGCGTACAAAAGCCCAGATCCACAAGTTGAGAACGATAAAAAACCTAACTAAAGCTGGAGGATAACACCAAAACAATTTGCACAGGAAAATCAAAGCCTGTGCAAAATAAAAATAAAAAAATCAAAGACTTAAAAAGGAAGATTACCGAAAGGTTTAAAAAATATAAATTAAATAAACTACTAGACATAAAGTTTCATTAACAATAAAAATGAGCAACACCATGTCTAACAATAATGAAAATAGCAGAGCAAATAACACCGAAAATGCTGTATCTGCATTAATCAGTAGCATTTCTAATACCGTTAACAATGAAAAAATAAGCGCAATTATTAATGTCACTAATGTCATGGCCGATGCTATTTTTATTGTTAATGCAGATGGGGTATTTGAATCAGTAAATCCCGTTGCGGCTCGTTTTTTTAATGTTACGTCTGATTCATTAATAGGTAAAAAATGGCAAGATTGTTTACAAGAACAGTATCGCGATGACTATGCTTACATGTTTGAAAGTTGGAAAAACAACTATCAAACACCACTCAATCATGGCCCCAAAGAAGTTAAAATAATAAAAAACAATGGTAACTGTTTAGATATAGAGCTCTCAATTTCTTGTATACCCGCATCAACCACAAACAATATCCCCCTATTTATTTGTATTATGCATGATATTTCTAGGCATGTTAAAAAGTATAAAGTACTCGAAAACATAGCCAAAATAGATCACCTTACAGGTATCGCTAATCGCTGCACTTTAGAAAAGGCGATTATTAAAAATTGGCAAGAATGCATAGTAGACAAACAGCCTTTGAGTTTTATCTTGATCGATATTGATTTTTTTAAACTGTTTAACGATAATTTTGGTCATGTAAAGGGTGATAAATGTTTGCAAAAAGTAGCGCAAACAATTGAAGACTGCCTCCCCTCAAAAGATAGTTTAGTAGCACGCTATGGTGGTGAGGAGTTTGCTGTTGTATTACCTCGCTCACATGTCTCAAATGCAGAAATGATCGCAAAACGTATTCAAGAAAAAATACTCAACATTAGTTTTAGAGATATTGGTTTGCCAGCGAATGTAAAGATAAGTGTAAGCCAGGGTTTAGCCTGCGAATACGATAATCAATACAGAACATCTGAGGCATTAATATGCGCGGCTGATACGGCTTTATATAGAGCGAAGTCGGAAGGTCGAAATAAATTATGTATAAGGTGATGTACTCACTATTTGGTATAGCCTTTATATACTGAAATAAAAACCGCACTTGGCGGTTTTTTATTACTTGAGAAAAGTTTAAACGTCGATTAGCAGCCCTTCGTCTTTTTTAATCTTTTCGATCACCATATATGTATGATGAGTGCCCACGCCTGGAATATCGACTAAGTCGCCAAGAACTTGTCTATATTCTTCCATATTAGAAACGCGGATTTTTAATAAGTAATCATAACCGCCTGCCACCATGTCACATTCAACGACTTGTTGTATTCTTAGTATATGCTCTCTAAATACCTTAAATACTGCTGTATTTGAAGCAACAAGCGACACTTGAACGTGCGCTACTAAGCTCTGATTAAGTTTAGCTTCGCTAAGCTTAGCGTAATAGCCTTCGATATAGCCTTCTTGCTCTAATCGTTTTACACGATCAAGACACGGGCTTGCACTCAAATTAACCTGTTTTGCGAGGTTAACATTTGAAATTCTGCCGTTCTTTTGTAGAACGTCTAGTATGGCTAAATCAATACGATCTAGCATGCGTAATCTATTTGGAATTGTCATAACAGAATTTTATGCGGATAAGTTAAATTTATGCCCTGTAAATTATCGTAAAACGCGAAATTTAACCAGCATATTCTGCTGAAATTTAATTAGAATGCACTCACAATATCACTGGTAATTTATTGGTAATTAATTTTACTTTAATTCTTAACACTCCTGAGGGTTGCTTATGTTATTCAACGGCGATTTAACAACGATTTGTCCTATTAGACAAAGAATCCGTGACTTCTACCGCATAGATGAAAATGCGGTTATTGATCATATTTTACCGCTTGCAGAAGTAGGCGTAAAAGCACGAAGTCGTGCCTGGGAAAGAGCCCGCCAGATTGTTTTAAACATTCGTAAAGAGCAAGATGGGCAAGGCGGTGTTGATGCGCTTTTAAATGAATTTTCACTTTCAAGTGAAGAAGGCGTTGTATTAATGTGTTTGGCCGAAGCACTGCTTCGTGTACCAGACAAAGCAACTCAAGATGTACTGATTCGCGACAAGTTAGCGAAAGGTGATTGGAGCTCTCATTTAGGAAGTAGCGATTCTTTATTTGTAAACGCGTCTTCTTGGGGATTATTAGTTACCGGTAAAATGGTTAACTACACTGACAAAACGAAAGAACAACAGTTCGGTATGCTTAAAAAGACCATTGGTCGTTTAGGTGAGCCAGTTATTCGTAAGTCTGTAAATTTTGCTATGAAAATTATGGGTAAGCAATTCGTTATGGGTCGTACCATTGACGAAGCAATTGAACGTGCTGCCGATACAGAGCAAAAAGGTTATGTATATTCTTACGATATGCTAGGTGAAGGCGCTCGCACAATGAAAGATGCGAAGCGTTACTTTGACAGCTACATGAACGCTATACACTCTATTGGTAAAGCGGCCAATGGTCGTGGTCCAATTAAGAGCCCTGGCATTTCAGTTAAACTTTCTGCTATTCATCCACGTTATGAGTTCACTCATAAAGACCGTGTGATGGAAGAAATTGTACCAAAGTTAAAAGAGCTTGCGCTTGCCGCTAAGAAATACGATATCGGCTTTACCGTTGATGCTGAAGAAGCTGACCGTTTAGATATTTCTCTAGATGTAATTGAAGCAGTATTTAGTGATGAAGATCTTGGTGATTGGCAAGGATTTGGCTTAGCTGTTCAAGCGTATCAAAAACGCGCTATTTTTGTAATTGAATGGCTAACAGACCTTGCAACCCGTGTTGGTCGTAAGATGATGGTACGTTTAGTTAAAGGCGCATACTGGGATACAGAAATCAAAACCACACAACAAGATGGTTTAGAGCATTTCCCTGTATTTACTCGTAAAGCAACAACCGATGTTTCTTACAAAGCATGTGCAATTAAAATGCTTGAAGCGCGCGACGTGCTTTATCCGCAATTTGCTACACATAACGCTTACACTGCTGCGACTATTTTAGAAGTAGCGAAAGGCGACAACACTGGTTTTGAATTTCAACGTTTGCACGGTATGGGTGAATCATTATTCGACCAAATCGTTAACGAAGAAAAAATTCAATGTCGTGTATATGCACCCGTTGGTCAACACGAAGACCTACTTGCTTACCTTGTTCGTCGTTTGTTAGAAAATGGTGCTAACTCATCATTTGTAAACGCCATTGTGGATACAACAAAACCTGTTGAATCATTACTACCAGACCCTGTAGAAACACTGCAAGGCTTGCGTAATAAGTACAATACGCAAATCAGAATGCCGATTGATTTATACGGTGAAGAACGTGCTAATTCTAAAGGCATGGATTTAACCGATATTAACGTTATTACCCCTTTCAAAGAGAATCTTGAAACATGGTTTAACGAGCACTTAATTGAGCAAAGCCAAGTACCAGAAGGCTCATTGGCTGTTAAAAACCCAGCAAATCACAAAGAAATCATCGGCCACGTTAAATTGCAAACTGGCGAAGAGATGAAAGTATTACTGGCGAATGCTGAAGCTGCACTTGAATCATGGTCACAAACACCTGTAAAAGACCGTGCTAATTTACTGCGCCGCGTTGCTGATATTTTAGAGCGTCATCATGATGAACTAGTCGCTATCTGTATTAAAGAAGCGGGTAAAGTAGCGCAAGATGGTATTGATGAAGTACGTGAAGCGGTTGATTTTTGTCGTTACTACGCAGCGCGCGCTGAAGAGTTATCTAAAGATGAGCGTTTTGAAGCCCGTGGCGTTATTTTATGTATTAGCCCGTGGAACTTCCCGCTTGCAATATTCTTAGGTCAAGTTGCTGCTGCGATTGTTACAGGTAACACTGTAATTGCTAAGCCTGCTGAGCAAACAAGTTTAATCGCCCTTCGTGCTATTGAACTAATGCTGTCTGTTGGTTTACCTGAGCATGTTGTTCAACCGGTTATTGCTCGTGGTTCTGAAGTAGGTAAAACAATCGTTCCTGATGAGCGCATTCAAGCGGTTATGTTCACAGGTTCTACTGAAACAGGCACATTAATTTCTCAAACACTTGCTGCACGTAACGATATTCAAGTACCGTTAATTGCAGAAACAGGTGGCCAAAACTGTATGATTGTTGACTCAACGGCCCTGCCTGAGCAAGTAGTTGACGATGTGATCAGTTCTGGTTTTCAAAGTGCTGGCCAACGTTGTTCTGCCCTTCGTGTTTTATTCATTCAAGATGACGTAGCTGATGGCATTATTGAAATGCTCAAAGGTGCTCTAGCTGAGTTACACATTGGCGACCCAGCGTTGCTATCAACTGATGTTGGTCCTGTAATTGATGAAAAAGCACTTAAAAACTTAAATGAACACGTTGAGTACTTAAAAGGTAATTCTATACTTCATTACGAGTGTAAAATCCCTGATAACACTCAAAATGGCGCATACTTTTTTGCCCCTCGCTTGTACGAAATCGAAGACTTATCAGTACTTAAACGTGAAGTGTTTGGCCCATGTGTACATATTGTTCGCTTTAAGTCGAATGAACTTGATGATGTGATGGATCAAATAAATAACACGGGCTATGGTCTGACAATGGGTGTTCATTCACGTATTGAAGAGCGTTGTGAGTACCTTGCTAAGATGTCACGTGCAGGTAATGTTTACATTAACCGCAACATGATTGGTGCAATTGTTGGTGTGCAACCGTTTGGTGGCCGTGGTTTATCAGGTACTGGCCCTAAAGCCGGTGGCCCTAACTACCTACAACGTTTAGTAAAAGAAAAAGCATCACCAGATAACGTACAAATGACTAACCTGACGCCAGATGAGCTTGATTTACACCACTACAGCGGTGCGAATGAACAAGTTCAAAAGCTAATGACGAACTCAATGCGCGATGAAAAAATCTGGCGCGCAACACCACTAAACGACCGTGTTTCGGCTGTACGTCAGTTGCTTGCTAAAATTGCGACGGTAGAAATTATCGACGATTTAGCAGACGATTTAGCATTAACACTATCAGAAGCACGTGCACAGCTTAACCGCCTTGAAAAGCACATGCGTAAGTTTACTACCCTGCCTGGGCCAACGGGTGAGTCTAATACACTTCATCTAGAAGCACGTGGTTGTGTAGTATGTTATGCCGATAAGAGCACATCATTTAACTTCTGGGCATTGTCTATCATTACTGCTATTGCCGCTGGTAATACGGTAATTACTGTAGCGTCTGAGCTGTTTTATGATGAAGCCGTTGCCTTTAAAGATAAATTTATCTCTACAGGTGTTGCAGAAGGTGTTTTCCAAGTAGCTAAACCTAACCAGTTACAAGCTATTTTGGCCCACCCTCATTTGGCCGGTGCAGTAGTTGCTGCTCGCTCGTCTCGCTTGGGCTACTTTAGCCAACAGCTTGCACAGCGTAAAGGTGCTATTTTACCAGTAATTAGCTCTGAGTATTACGATACATTAATCAAACGTCTTATTACTGAAAAAACAATCAGTATTGATACAACAGCATCAGGTGGTAACACATCACTAATGACGCTTGTTGAAGATGATGAATAATTAAGCTAATGTTTTTTCATTAAAAAATAAAAAAGGCACTGAAAAGTGCCTTTTTTATTAGGTAGTAACGTATGTTTTTGTTAAATTAGTTAAAGATTAGTAACAGAAGCAGTAAATTTGAAAATAATTCCCGTTAGTCAGCTACTCCCAGGTATGTTTGTACAAAGTGTTACCAAGCAAACTGGTAGTATCAAAATTAAAAATCAAGGCTGGGTTAAAACTCAGGCAGGTATTAACAACCTGATAAAAGCAGGCATTCTAGAAATAGAAATCGACCCTGATAAAACCCTCATTGATACAGTCCCCGAAAAAGATCTAATTGCGACACCTACAACAAAAATAAAGCGCGACCCTTGGCAAAAAACACACAGTGCCGAACAAGAAATGGGAAAGGCAAAAAAGCTGTATGACGAAGCTAAAACGCTACAAATAAAAGCATTTAAAGATATAAAAGCAGGCCGCGATATAGATATTGCGCCATTTAAAGAGCTGGCAAGTGGCTTTATGGATTCTGTTTTTAGAAACCAAGATGCCCTAGCCTGCCTTACTCAAATGCGCCAAAAAGATGCCTACCTACTTGAGCACTCTATTAATGTATCGATACTAATGGGGATCTTCGCTAAGCATTTAAGTATAGAAAAAAACATTATCGTTGAGCTGACTACAGGCGCACTTTTACATGACATTGGAAAAATAAAAATTCCAGATGAAATACTGAATAAACCTGGTCGCTTTACTGATGAAGAATTTAAAATAATGAAATTGCACTCGCTTTTCAGTAAAGAAATTTTAGAAGAGTCCGGCTTAACAGGTATCGCTGTTGATATTGCAGGTATGCATCATGAAAGGCTTGATGGTAAAGGCTACCCATCTGGTAAAAAGGGTGACGAAATAAGCCAATACGTACGTATGGCGTCAATTGTAGATGTGTATGATGCACTCACTGCAGAGCGTGTTTACAAGGCAGGCATGGAGCCAATAAAAGCGTTTAAAATACTAAAAGATGGGTGCCCAGATAGCTTCGACCCTGTGCTGCTTAATAAGTTTATTCAATGTATTGGTATTCACCCAGTAGGAACGCTTGTTAGGTTATCGAGTCAAAAAGTTGGCTTAGTGACCGAGAGTAACCCAAGTACACCACTAAAGCCTATTGTTAAAACATTTTACAGCGCCAAACATAGTCGCTATACAGAGATAAAAGATATCGATTTATCTAATAAAAAAACCCTAGATACCCTTGAATCAGCGGTGAAACCAAAAGAGTATAATATTGATTTAGAACGCTTTTATAAAAACTCAATATTATCCTAAGCAATATTGAGAGCTCAACATTCTACCGAGCTCTCAATTAAATAACTAAGCGCTTACTCTGGCCAATCTTGCAAAGCTTTTAAGCTAAACTCATAACCATCAAAATCAAGTACACTTTGTTCAGGTGTAATCTCTCTTACAGTTAAAGCGCCAATCCTCTCCCCCTCATGTAGCTCTCGGCCATTTAGCTTGATCCAACGCTTATCCGCACTCGATGAATATATATGTGCTTGATATTTAATACTAGGCAACATTGATTGCAAACCATCAGGCAGCAATTCTACAGGCTCAACACGTGATGACGTTTTTGATGCTTGGGTAACTTCATAATCTTGATTTTTTTCGACGTCTTGTATAGCTTGAGCAAACGCATTTTTAAGTGTTGTAGGCACCTCATCAAGTTCAGGATCGCTCATCAATTGAGATTGGTTGCTACCATTAATTGGCTTACCCAGGACTTTATATTTACTCATATCTAGTTGAGCAGATGCTGTATTTTGACTTTGCCCAAATACCGAAGCGTTCTGCATATTATTTGGATTGTAATTACTTTGTGGATTAAATACTGGCTGATTATAATTTTGAACTGGCATTACTTGCTGCACGCTCTGCTGATTATAACCTGCTGCATTCCCGCCCTGACTCGATGGCATAGGAATATATTGCCCATTAGGCGTTAATAACATTTGCTGTACACCATTAGGTGTTTGCACATGTACAAGTTGTCCTTCAATCGTTGCTGTATTTGTTGGAGCTACTTTAGCAGGCTCTAACTTAGCTATTTGCTGTTTTTCAACTTCAACATCTACCTCTTTAACTTCTTCTTTAGGTGACGATTTTTCACTTTCAACCACCTTAATTACAGCGGGCTCCGATATGTTTAATAAAGTAGTACCTTGAAACCACTTACCCGTAGTAAACCCACTAGCTACCGCAATAAAAGCAGCTAAGCTTGTACCAAATACTAGCGCTAATCGTCTATAACGCTTAAGTGCTTGCTGTTGCTTTAACTGCTCTGATTGTAAGTCGTATTGCTCAGCACTCATATCTGATTGCTGTGACTGCTTTAGCGCATCTAATAAATAAGACATAACTTACCTAACTATAAAATAAATGAAAGCCCAATGCCTACGGCAAATAAAGCAGCGAATGCAAGGCTATATGGTACTAGTGACGTTGCTTTGTTAGCCTCATTAACGGGCGCTACAAAATCCATGGGTAATGACTCATGTGCTGATTTTTTTATTATATCGCTATCAACTATCAACTGCTGCTTTGCAAAAGTGCCTACCAAAGCTCGCTCACAGACCAAGTTCATTAATCGTGGCACACCACCGGTTAATTGATGAACAGCTTGCATAGCATCCATCGAAAAAATTCCTTTATCACATCCTGCAACATGTAAACGGTGCTTTATGTAAGCTACTGTTTGGCCTTGCGTAAGTGGTAATAAATGGTAACGAGCTGTTATTCTCTGGGCGAGTTGCCTTAATTCATTGCGCTTTAAAAGCTCTTGTAGCTCAGGTTGCCCAACCAATACTATTTGTAATAATTTTTTATGATCGGTTTCTATATTTGTCAACAAGCGTAATTGTTCAAGCACATTAGGGGCAAGTAACTGCGCTTCATCAATTATAAGAATGGTATGCCCACCCGATTTATTATTGGTCTCTAAATGCTTTTTTATAATATCGGTAAGACTTTTAAGCGTTGCATTATTAGCATCATAACTAATGTTGAGCTCATCACAAATACTGGCTAATAACTCTAGCTCTGAAAGTGCTGGGTTATGGATCATAGCTACTTGCGTGTTTTCAGGTAACTGCTCTAACATACTGCGGGTAATTGTAGTTTTACCTGTACCCACTTCGCCTGTTAATAATACAAAACCACCGTCTTCACCTAATCCATAGGTAAGGTGTGCTAAGGCTTCTTTATGTCGTTCACTTAAAAATAAGTAATGAGGGTTGGGCGAAATTGAAAAAGGTTTTTCATTCAGGCCAAAATAGCTTAAATACACCGTGATGTTCCTTCGTAATTAAATCACGGCCTATAATGGCAAAAAAACGCGCTAAGTGACAACGTTGTAAGCGCTTTATTATTGAAATAACGTAAATTTATGTAAAACAAAAAAATGCAGCGGTTTTAAGGCTGCACTTTTGTCTGTCTAATCTTAGTATGCATTTTACTCTTCGTAGCGCACTAACCGTAAATACACATTACTGGTTTTGGCATGTAAGCTATTAAGCCCACTATCAAATTGATAAACCCACGCTGAGCTCATCGTGCTAACACCCGATGTATTTGACCAATAGTTTTGAAGCTTAGTACCAAAAAACACCTCTTCATTAATGCTCGGCTCGGTACAACTGTGCTCTAAAATACTCGCAAGCTCTTTAATGTTAGGCATTTGCCAATCATCGTAGTCTGCGGTTGTATCATTATTAGCACCGCGTAGTGCTTCTTGCCAAGTAAGAGAAGGTGTAGAGCCTTCACAAAGCTGGGTCTCTGTATTATAAGTTTGCCCATAACTACAGCGTTGCCACATAAGGCCAGTTTCGGTATCAGACACTGTGCCATCTGTATTTATAGTAAATCTATCTGTCGGTGTTGTGGTATCTGCACCGTCGTAGCACGTTTGCGCCGCTGCAATATTAAAGCTCAAGCTTATAGTTGCTAGTGCATAGAGTAATTTTAATCTCATTATTTTCTCCTAACGGCTTCTAACTAAACGAACATACGCGGTATTTTCTTTTGGATAAGCAAGATCATTACCATCACTCATATCAATAATGTACGCTTGCGATAAACTGGTACCATCGGCTGCGGTTTGTGAGGTCCAGTAACGTAAATGGCTTAATGCACTTTCACTGGGCATATTAGGAAAAAATGCCTCATCAATTAATATGCTTTGCCCTTGTTTACCGTAATCAATTAAACCTAAAAGCTCTGTATAAGTAGGTAACCGCCAGTTTGTACCACCACAAAAATCTAAGTTATTCACTTCGTTTATATAACTTTGTACTCCACAACTCGTATCATCCGGACAAGTTGAATTGGCTGTACTGATATCGGTAAAAGTAGTATTCCCTACATCCCAAAAGTAATGATTTTGCCCCTCACGCAAACTTGTATTTGGTAATACTCCTGAGGATTCACTTTTTACTTCCCATACAAGTCCAGTAACATTATCGCGTATACAGGTAAAGTCACTACTATCATCACCAACTTCATCAGCAAACTGATTAAGTTTAGTGTAGTCAAACGCTAAATTACCTTTGCCAACCTTATCTAAGCGGTTTGCATAGCTATCGCGTCCAAGCTCAGCATCTTGCGCTGGAAAGTCATCGCTTTCACAGTTAATTCGTTGGGTGTTGTTATAGCACTCACCAACACCACTATCATTTATAAGCCCAAGCGCTTTTGGTGATACATCAACAAATAAAGAATCTGTATCGGTTCGACCTTTTGAGTCCGTTATCGTTACTTCAAAGCTCAATGTGGATTCAGTATCTACATCAGAGGCAAAAAATGTCGTTGTACATTGGTCGCTATTACTTAATGTTTCGCTATTACCGGTAAGTTGTTGCCATTTACACTGATACGTATCGGTGACAGTTTCGCTATTCGTTGCATCAAGCGTTACTTCTTCAAACTCTTCGACATTTTGATCAGCGCCTGCATTTGCATCCACTAGTTCATTTGTTTTATTAAGTGTCATTGAATATTGAGTACTCGCCTCACCGCCTTCATCATCAGTGACTGTTAGCTGCCAAGATAAATTTACGTTACTTTCTAGTAATGGATGAGAAAAGCTAAGAGTTGACTCGTTAAAGCTCGCAATATCTAAATCAGGACCTGATAGCAGTTGCCACAAATAACTATCAATTTGGCCATTATCATCAGGATCGCTCGACTCAAGGGCGCTCAAAGTCACTGTATCATTATAAACAGAAGGGAGTGTTTCAGGTAAGGTTTGGGTAATAACGGCTAAAGGAAGCTGATTATTAGAGCTAACCGAAATTGTAATATCATCACTAACAGCACTGCTACCCGTACTTTCGTAGCTAACTCTTAAAATAATTTCGCTGTCAGCTTTTACGTCAGGGGCTGTAAGTGTTTGCTCTGCGCCATCAAGCGGAAAACCTTCTAAGCTTGGGCCGCTAACCTGTTGCCATGAAAACGTACCATCCGCAGGGGAACCTTGTGCTGTGATGGTAAATTCAGTTTTTTCGATAATTTGTAAATCGGTTCCAGCATTAACAGACGTTTCTACAACTGTATTATCGCTATCACCGCCACCGCCTCCACACGCACTCAGCAAACCACAAGAAATGAGGGGGATTAAAGCAAACGCTTTCATACGCAGCACCTTATTATGTCAAATAATTACTATAGTGTAATCACAAGCAATAAAGATGCCATTAAAGTACTACATATATGTATCTTGATGAATGCGTACAAACAACTTTGTACCTATTTTACTGTAATCTACTTTGTATTCACGCCCATCTAAAGCTTGAATAAACAGTAATTGTTTTTCTTCGCCGAATACATCAGCGCTACTCACATAAACCATCTCTAAATAACGTTCTTTTGCGTCACGGCGGTTTTTAGGTAACTCTTCTTTAAATGGCTCTAAGCCATGTTGAGTCACTTTAATTTTGGGATGAATTTCAGAGTTTACAATTACTAAATCGTGCTTTTTATCTTTATGTATTATGGTGTTTCGACCACTTTTTAAAAAGGCTCTGTCTTGGCTCATTTTTCTTTCCTACAGTCGCAGCTTAATTATTAATTTGCGACGCTATAAACTGACTAGGCTCGCGCTTCCATTTATTTAAGTTAGCACTAAATGTCCAGATATCTCTATCCAACACACTGGCTGGCAATAATAAATCGTAACCGGTTAACAGTCGAAGGTGCTTAGTCCTGTTAGCAAACATAGCTATAAGACCAGTATAGCTTATCCCTTTATGGGATGTGTAATGTGTATCTTCTATTAGCCATTCTGATGGGCAATTGCCATTTTTGCAATGTTTTTGAACAACTTGCATGAATAAGTTACGCTGCTCTATTAATAATTTCCCTGCAATTCTAGGCGCTATGCTTGTTAAAAACTCGTCTATGTCGTTTACCTTAACACCAACTGCATTTAATTCTAAATAATCAAAGCCATCTTCTACTTTGGGTATACCACTGTGATGAAAGTTACTATGGGGCATACACCAAGCCCCGTACTTATGGCAATAAACAAGCTCCGACTCACTTAAAATAAGACTATGATATGGCTCTTGGGTTTTCAAAAAGCCAATAAAAATAGCAGCAAGGCACAAACTAACTAAAAACACTTCAAGGATGCTAATTTCACCTGGCCTTAGTATATTGAATAACATAATAAAAGCTAAGCCTATAGCACCTACAGCGAGCACCTCAATTGCGTTTCGCGCACCTTGTGCTCGAAACTTAATGACATTGTTAGATTTATCCATATTGGTAAAACACCATATAAAAAACAAACATAATAATGGCCCAAATTATGACCTTTCTTGTTGTTATACATAAGTTACAGGTAGTTTTAAATTTCATACATTACCGCTTTTACCTCAACAAAATAGGAACAATGAATAAATCTTATTTACTTTTACGCTTAACGCACAAATTTATGAGACACATAACCGTCTTTTCCCGGTCTTATTTCGTACAATACTTACAATTCATTTCCAGGTATGAAATCAATGTACTCAAGACAATCAGGTAAAGCACTTTTTCCATTTATTATTACGTTACTTCTAATATTTAGCGTTTATTTATATCTACCCGCTAGCCACGGCGAACAGGCCGATTCATCACAAATGTCTACTCAGGTAACTGCTCATACTGTTACTTCACAGGAAAATGCTGTGATGATAGAAGCTATCGGTAGCGCGCGTGCAAACCAAGCTATCTATATAAAAAGTGCGCAAAACGATTATGTCACAGATATATATTTTAAAGACGGCGACTTAGTCAGTAAAGGACAAAAACTAGTACAGCTACAAAGCCAACAAGAACAAATTGCAGTTAAAGAGCTTGGCATAAACTTACGTGAAGAAAAGCGCCAGTTAGATCGCCTAACCGAACTTTCACGCTCGCAATCAACGGCAAAATCGTTACTTGAGGAGCAGTTATCTCGTGTTGATGCCACTGAAGCTCAATTAGAAAGCGCTAAAACTAAATTAAACGAGATGACTATTAGTGCTCCGTTTTCAGGTTTGTTAGGTAAGCGTGAAATATCAATAGGTGCCTACGTAAGTAATACAACAATAATCACAACACTTGATGATATTAGTATTATTAAAGTTGACTTTAAAGTACCTGAAAAATATTTAGCACAATTAAATATGGGCATGAAAGTACTTACCCAAAACGATGCCTACCCAGGACAAACATTTAACGGCAAGGTAACGCATATTAGCTCGCGTATTGATTCGGTTACACGCAGTGTTGAAGTAACAGCAAGTTTTGCTAATAAATCAGGATTACTTCGCCCTGGTATGTTATTAAATACAGCACTTGAGCTAAGCAGCAACCAGGCATTAATGGTGCCAGAAAAAGCGGTTATACCTTTGCAAGACAAACACTTTGTTTTTCAAATTCAAGACGGAATAGCTAATCGAGTTGAAGTACATGTAGCCGGCAGAAATAATGGCTGGGTTGCTATAGACGAAGGCTTAACCGATGGCGAGCAAATTGTTACTGAGGGGCTAATAAAAATTCGCTCTGGAAGTAAAGTAAGCGTAAAGGGGTAATACGTGAAAATTACAGATACTAGCGTCAAGCGCCCCGTTTTTGCCATTGTAATTAATTTACTGCTGCTTACTTTTGGATTGGTGGCATTTACAATGTTGCCACTTCGTGAATATCCTGATATTGAAACGCCCATTGTAAATATCAGCACTGAATACACAGGTGCTTCAGCCGAAATTATAGAAACAAAAATAACACAAATTATTGAAAACCGTATATCAGGTATTGAAGGCATTAAAAGTATTAATTCATCGAGCCAAAATGGTCGTTCTAATATTACTATTGAGTTTGATATTAATCGTGACATAGATGCCGCATCTAACGATGTACGCGAACGTGTAGCACGTGCACTAGACAGCTTGCCAGATCAAGTACGCCCGCCAGAAGTATCAAAATCAAATAGTGATGAAAGTCCAATCGTATGGTTTGTATTAAACAGCGATAAAATGGACTCATTGCAACTATCTGACTATGCCCAACGTTTTATAGTAGACCGCTTAGCGGTTGTTGATGGCGTATCTAATGTGCGTATTGGTGGCGAGCGTAAATACGCCATGAAAATTTGGCTAAACCGCCAAGCAATGGCTGCACGAGGTATTACCTCAAGCGATATAGAAAACACATTACGTACTGAAAACGTTGAGTTACCAGCCGGCCAAATAGAATCTATCGACCGTGACTTT
This sequence comes from Pseudoalteromonas sp. AS84, assembly GCF_038900255.1. Classification (NCBI taxonomy): domain Bacteria; kingdom Pseudomonadati; phylum Pseudomonadota; class Gammaproteobacteria; order Alteromonadales; family Pseudoalteromonadaceae; genus Pseudoalteromonas; species Pseudoalteromonas sp. AS84. The sequence continues at coordinate 88,505 of NZ_JBBMQY010000007.1, forward strand.
ACAGTACGTACAGCGCGTAGTTACAAAGATCAGCGCGACTTTAATAACCTTGTAATAAAACGAGGTGAAGAAGGTTATTTAGTGCGTCTAGGGGAAGTTGCCGATGTACGCCTAGAAGCTGAAGATGACGAAAGTTTATTTCGTGGCAATGGTCGTAATATGATTGGTTTAGGCATTGTAAAACAAGCCAAAGCTAACACGTTAACCGTAGTAGATAACGCACGTAGTGAACTTGAAAAAATAAAGCGCAACTTGCCAGAAGGGACAACTATTCAAGATAGTTACGACTCATCTGTATTTATTAAGGAGTCGATAAGTGAAGTATATAGCACCCTCGCTGTTTCGATGGGGTTAGTTGTTTTAGTTATATTTTTGTTTTTAGGTAATATACGCGCCACGCTCATTCCTGCGGTAACTGTACCTGTAGCGTTAGTTAGTAGCTTTATGTTTTTACTAGCAATGGGCTACTCAATTAACTTACTAACTTTACTTGCCTTGGTGCTTGCCATTGGTTTAGTTGTTGATGATGCCATCGTAATGCTTGAAAACATTCACCGCCGTATCGAATTAGGCGAACCACCACTACTGGCTGCATACAGAGGTGCACGTGAAGTTGGTTTTGCTATTGTAGCAACTACCCTTGTACTTATATCTGTGTTTGTACCATTAGTATTTATGGATGGCCGTATAGGTGCATTATTTACTGAATTTGCAATGGCAGTGAGTGCAGCTGTATTTTTCTCAAGCGTTACTGCATTGACACTTGCACCTGCACTTTGTTCTAAAGTACTTAAAGTATCAGACAAACCAAATAAATTTAGCCAATGGATGGACCGTCAATTTACAAAAATAGAATCGAGTTACCGTAATTCATTAACGACTAACATGACCCGAAAATGGGGTTTAATGGTGAGCTTGTTGCTTGCAGGTTTTGTTAGTTACTCACTCTTTTTACAAGTGCCGTCTGAGCTTACACCTAAAGAAGACCGCGGTACTTTCTTTATACTTATGAATGGACCTGAAGGCGCTAGTTACGAAAATAATGCAGCCAATATGGCTAAAATTGAAGAACGCCTTATCCCCTACTCTGAAGCTGGCGAATTAAGTCGTGTACTTGTGCGAGTGCCTGGTTTTGGTAGCAGCGGTGGTGTAGCAATTGTTGGGATGGCTGATTGGGATAAACGCAAGCGTTCAACATGGGAAGTAATGGGCGAGATAAGCGGTAAAATGCAGGAAGTTACTGACGTACGCGCATTTGCCATTATGCGACGAGGCATTGGCGGTAGAGGTATATCTCAACCTCTTGAGTTTGTACTGCAAGGTAACGACTATGAGCAACTTGCTGATTGGCGCGACCGTATTATTAAACGCGCAGAAGAAAATCCAGGGTTGTTAAAACTGGATCACGATTACAAAGAAACCTTCCCGCAGTTTTTAGTCAGTATTGATAAAAACAAAGCGGCTGATTTAGGTGTATCAGTATCTGATGTTGGTACCACTCTTGAAACAATGTTGGGTCAACGCCGTGTTACTACTTTTATTGATCGTGGTGAAGAGTACGATGTAATTTTAAAAGGGACTAAAGAAGATTTCACCAACCCTACTGATATTTCAAATATATACCTTAAATCACGAAGCGGTGAACTAGTACCACTTGATAGCCTTATTAGTTTAAAAGAAGAAGCAACTGCATCTCGCTTGAACCGATATAACCGTATGCGCGCAATTACGCTTAGTGCTAATTTAGCTGAAGGGTATACATTAGAACAAGCACTTAACTTTTTAAATGAAGTAGCAGCTGAAGAAAACGATATAGATGGCGCAATAGATTACAAAGGTGAATCGCAGTTATATTACGAAGGTGCTTCAGCAATGACCTACGTATTTATACTTGCACTCACGGTTACCTTTTTGGTACTTGCCGCGCAGTTTGAAAGCTTTATGCATCCATTTGTAATTATGCTTACAGTACCACTTGGTTTAATGGGTGCTATGTTCGGGCTTTGGGCTACAGGACTTACCTTAAATATTTACAGCCAAATAGGTATTGTCATGCTCATAGGGTTAAGTGCTAAAAACGGTATACTCATCGTCGAATTTACTAACCAATTACGCGATAAAGGCATTGAGTTTAGCGAAGCGATATTGCAAGCAGCGACTCAACGCTTACGTCCAATTATTATGACTTCACTCACAACTGTTATGAGTTCAGTACCATTGGTACTCGCCTCTGGGCCTGGTGCAGAAAGTCGTATGGTAATTGGTGTTGTAATATTCACAGGGGTAATAGTATCAACTTTATTAACTCTTTTTGTAGTACCAGCGGCTTATTATGCATTAGCACGTAATACGCAGTCTCCTGAGTTTTTACAGCAAAAACTAGATAAGCAAGCTACAGAAAAACCTTTAGAAGAGATCTAACCTGCTTATAGCGCCGTAACCTTGTTGTTGCGGCGCATACAATTTATGCTCGCCTTTAAACTCCATATACATTTTAGGAATACTTATGAGCTCAACAACGCAAGTAGCAACATTTGGTGGCGGCTGTTTTTGGTGTATAGATGCTGCATTTAGACGTGTAAATGGCGTATTAGATGTGAGTTCTGGCTATACAGGCGGCGAAACCGACGCCCCAACCTATAATTCTGTATGCTCTGGCACAACAGGGCACGCTGAGGTTGTTAAGATTGAATTTGACGCAACTGTCGTTAGCTTTGAAACACTGCTGGCAATGTTTTTCACTTTGCATGATGCAACACAGCTGAATCGACAAGGTAACGACATAGGCACACAATATAGAAGCGTTGTTTACTATCACGATGAAGCCCAACTAAAGCAAACCAATGAAATGATAGCTCAACTGCAAAGCCATGTGAGTGAGCTAATTGTGACAGAAGTCAGCCCTGCCGCTATGTATTATCCAGCAGAGCATTACCATCAAGATTACTATAACGAAAACCCACAGCAGGGTTACTGCAGTATTTTAATCGCACCTAAATTACATAAGTTTGAAACCGTATTTAAAGAGCTTTTAACTGAGTAACTAAGTTTAGTCACATAGTAAAAAGCCCGATTTAAATCGGGCTTTTGTCTTTTTACTCTTTAACTATTAAAAGCGATTAAAACTGGTAACTTGCGCCTGCAAAAAAGCGGCGCTCTGGTGTGTTGTAGTAATACACTTGACCCGTTGTAAAATCAGCGTTTGAGTCAACCGCGTTATACTCTTTATCAAATAAGTTTTCTACACGAAGCGAAACCTCAATGTGTTCATTTACTTGGTAATTACCCGCTAAATTCCACAGCGTGTAAGAGCCTAAACGCGTTACTGCACCTTCTCGGTCGCTACGGTATTGCATGTCTAACCTTGCATCAAAAGCACCAAACTGTTTTGCAAGTTCCCAGTTAAATGTGCGTTTAGCAACATTACGTAACTCTGCGCCCGTTTCTTCGTCTTCTGCACTTAAATAAGCAAAGTTAAGGTTGCTATCAAAACCAAAAAACTGCTGAGATAAGCTAAATTCAACCCCTTCATAACGTGCTTCATCGATATTAGCTAATGCAAAGTTTGCATCGTAATCAATTTTATCTTCAATATCGTTTCTAAATATTGCAACATCAACTTGCGCAATATCAAAGTCCACACTCAAACCTAACTCACGGTTTACTGATTTTTCAGGCTGTAAATCAGGGTTACCATAAAGTGGGAAATATAAATCGTTAAATGTAGGGGCTTTAAAGCCAGTACTTTGGCTTATACGAAATGTTGCATCTTCAGATAAATGGTAACCTGCAGCAGCTGTATACGTTGTTTCGTCGCCAAATTGCTCGTCATCATCTTGGCGAACAGTTAAATTAGCCAATACTTTATCTGCATCGTAGTAAGCACCTACAAACACAGCAAGTACATCTCGGCTGTCTTCAACAAATAGTTGCGAACTATGAGATACATCATCGTTGTACCAGTTAACACCACCACTAATGTTAAGCTCATCAGATAGTAGGTATTGGCCGTTATAATCAACCTGTGTGCGTTTAGTTATAAAAGTACTTGTTGTTGGTCCAACTGAAAAATCGACATATGTATTGTCTGAATCATCCGTTGCTAGCGCTAAATCAATACTGTGCGTTTGATTAGTGTAGTTTTTACTCCAACCTGCAGAAAGCTGGTAGTTTTTAAAATCATCTCGTTCAATCGTACTGTCGGCTGGACTAAAGCGACTGTCGTAATCTGCGAAACCTTCACTGTATTGACCTAATAACTTAAAGTCGCCGTAGTGTGCATCAGAATAATTTACTTTAAAACCAAGATTTTTATTTTCATAGCCATCTTCATCGGGTGCTACGCCTTGCAGTACATCAAAGTTATCTGTTTTTTCAAATCCTGCATTAAATGCTGTTGTTATATCGCCTGATTTTACAGAGCCTGCCACTTGATAATTTTGATAAGAATCAGAACCAAACGTAGCACTCAAAGATAAGTTATCTGATTCACGCGTTATAATGTTGATTACGCCAGCAAGTGCATCAGAGCCGTAAACAGCCGCGCGAGAGCCCTTAATAATTTCGATGCGTTCGATACTATTTAGAGGAACATTATTTAATGCTTTTTGACCAAGTGTTGCAGAACCCGTACGTACACCGTCAATCAAAATTAGCGTATCGCCAGAGCCAGTACCACGAAGTGACACACCTGTATTTTGGCCAAAACCACCGTTTGGATTAACCTGAAAACCAACTCGCGTGCTTAATAAGGTTGGTAAATCGCGTACGTTGCTTGCTTCTATTTCAGCGCGTTCAATAACACTTACACTCGCTAAAACATCATTGATTGATTGCTCAAATTTATTAGCAGTAACGGTTATTTTTTCAATTGAATTATCTGCAGCAGACACAGAAAATGAAAGCGCAGCAGAAATAGCAACGCCTAGAGTTGTTTTGTTTAACATGATGTCCCCTACCTTTGCCCACCGCAAAGATTTAAGTAAGTAAGATTGCATCAAGGCCGGTCTCCGGACTCAGTAAGCACATAAAAATATGCAATACTTTACCGTTGCGGGGGCAGTGTTGGGCTTGTAGTCATCATGAAAACTCACCAACTTCCCGATTATCTTGCTGTTAGTTTCAATACCTTAAAACCAATGCATAAGCATTAAGCAAGCACCTCAAAAATATGCGGCTATTGTGAGCATTTTGTTTACAAATGTCAACGGACGTCTATACAGCTAAAACAATTTAACTATAAGTATTACTCAATATTAAAACTTGAAGAAACACCGTATTTATTTAGCAGGCTTTTGATCTGGAACTTAATAGCTGAAGAATTAAGAATAGCATCAATTTTAGACGCTGATATTTTGCTTTGCTGAGTATTAACTAAAAAGTGAGTATCGAAAACGGCATCGGGGATTTCACTTTTGTATAGCAAACTCATATCGAAAGCTTTTTGGTCTTTAAAATACTGGTACGCAATGCTATTTAGTACGCCAATGTTGGCACGCTTTAGTAACAACATTTTTACCACGTTGTATTCGTCTATAGTAAGGCTAACACTGTGCTCCTCACTTAAGTAATATGCATCAGTATTGTAGCCAGCAAAGTGATACGAATAGCCTAAAACCCCTACTTTTGTTAGTGCTCGTAAATCATTAAAATAAGCTTGATTTATTGCATTTTCTTTAAGCGCATATAACTCATTTTTTGTAATCATATAAAAACTACTTTGCATCACATTCGAGCGCATAGATTGCGGGATCCATTGCAATGCCATTAAGAATAGAACATCAAAATGCCCCTGTTCAACAGACTTTGATAGCCTTTTAACAGGTAAGGAATTGAGTATAAAGTTAAATTCGCTCTGTGAGTCATTCAATATTTTTATAAACTCAGGTGCAAGCCCCCGTTGTGTTTGTGCATCAATAACAATCGGGAAATAGCCATCTTCAACCAATATATTAATATCAATTGCTTTTGATAAACTAGGCTGCGTAAATAGAGCTAACAGAAATAGCAAAAATAATTGATAGGCTTTCATTTAATACCTTGTATAAAAATCACATGTAATAAATATAGTAGCTTAAATACTAAAAAGCGGATCAATCGAAGAAAGGTCTTTAGAAGGGAATATATAAAGCGGCTTTAATCAAAAGTAAAAAATCAAAGCGCGCTTTATTACAAAGCTTATAAAGCTTTATTAATCGCGGAAATTTTTAAACTGAAAAGGCTGACCTAGTTCAGCGCTGCGTACTACTTGCATAGCCTCTTGAAGATCGTCACGTTTTTTACCCGTTACACGAACTTCTTCGCCTTGAATAGCAGCTTGAACTTTAACTTTAGAGTCTTTAATGGCTTTAACTACTTTTTTAGCCATATCTTTTTCGATGCCCTGTTTTAAGCCCACATTACGAAAAACATTTTTACCTGCGCGGCTAATATCTTGAAGTTCCAAGCTTGATACATCCATACCACGCTTAGATATCTTGCTTGCTAAAATATCAAATAATTGCATAACCTGAGAGTCTGCTTCAGCTTTAAGCTTAATTGTTTTATCATTTAGCTCAATAGATGCATCAACCCCTCTAAAGTCAAAGCGGGTCTCTAGCTCACGATTTGCATTATCAACTGCGTTTTTAGCTTCGTTCATTTCTACTTCAGATACAATATCAAATGAAGGCATTGGTTTGCTCCTAACTATTTAATCTTAATTTTATGTCGCAATTATAACGCTAAAATTATAAATATTTACATTTTTCTGCATCTTGTTCAGGTGCGATACTAATTTAGTTTGATATAATCCAGTTTCTTTTTTAAGCGATTTTAGGATTTGTCGTGACAAGGCGTGTTTATCAAGCAATTTTTTTAATCAGCATAGTAGCTTTTACCTTTTTATTTGCCAAAGAAGTAAAAGGTGGCGTTGTAAATTTATTTCCTCATGTTGATAAAGTCGCCCATTTTGGGATTTTTTTTATACTAGCCATAATAATGGATAAAGCGTTTAAGCTTCCTTTATATGCGCAAATACTTTTATTGGCTGGTTATGGCGCTTCTATAGAAATAATGCAAGATGCACTTCCATATAGGCAAGCATCACTCGGTGATTTTTTTGCTGATTTTGCAGGTGCTGCAAGCTACTTTTTACTTAGAGTAATTTTTACACCTCGAAAAAAGAACCCATATGGCTAATATTTTAATTGTTGGCGATGGTGCTATTGGCTTGTTACTTAGCCATTTTCTAAGCGCGTCGCATAATGTCAGTGTTTTAACTCGCAAGAGCCCAACAAATACCCGCTTTTATAGTCGAGGTAAAAGCGCATCTAAAAAAATTGACGCACAATTTATTTCATTAAATCAGCTAAATAAAGCAGCTGAATTTGATGTTGTTTTATTTACCGTTAAAGCCTTTCAAGTACTTGATGCATTTTCACAAATAAAGCCGCTTTTACCAAATCATTGCTCTGTTGTACTTTCGCATAATGGAATGGGTAATGTTGATGAGGTAAATAGCCAACTAAGCACTCACCAAGCGCTCTACTTTTTAACTACAAGTATAGCGGGCTTTAAATCAAACCAATACATTGTGCAGCACACTGGTGAAGGGCAAAGCGTTATTGGTGACTGTAATGAATTAGCTTTTCAAAATAGTGCGCCAATAGCTGATATTTTTAAAGTAATACCCAACCTAAAGTTTACTAATAACATTCAGCAGCTTCGTTTTGAAAAACTACTCGTAAATATTGCTATTAACCCATTAAGCGCCTTAAATAATGTAAAAAATGGTGATTTACGCGCACCTAAGTACAACGCTATAATTTTTAATGCACTCACTGAAGCATGCAATATAGCAAAGGTACAAGGGCTTAATATCCCATTGATTAAAGCACTTAATACCGCTTATAAAATAATGGAATTAACGTCTGACAATTACTCTTCAATGCAGCAAGACGTAGCGCATAGCAGAGAAACTGAAATATCAGCTATATGTGGCTATATTAGCCAACAAGGTAAACTCCACGGTATTCCAACACCTTACAATGATGAGTTGCTTGCTAAAATTCAGGCAAAAAAAAGCGTGGTATAAACCACGCTTATATAAGTTTTTTACTTTACGGACGATAAACTTTTACAGTTTCAAAGCCTTGTTCGTGCAGCATAAGTGCCTGTAGTTGGCTCATTACACCTCTATCACAATATAAATAATAGTCAGTGTCTTTTGGTAAATCACCAAACTTAGTCGCCAGACGGAAAAACGGTAAATGCACCACTTCAATACCATCAATTTCTAAGGGCGCAGCTTCTTCTTCCTCAGGAGAGCGAATATCAACTACTACAGAGCCTATAGGTAAATCAGCAACCGACTCAGCCTCTTTAAGTTCTTGCTTTGCTTCTACATCAATATCACGCACATCCATTATACGTGCGTTGTTTACAACGGTATCAAGTACATCAAAGTCGAATTTTTCTTCCTCACCAAGAATAACGTCTATTTTGGCTTTAACGGTTGGCTTTTTGGAAATAACACCACAGTATTCAGGCATTGTTTCTGCCATTTCGGCTGTACCAATTTGGCGAGCAATATTAATAATTTCTTGCTTATCGTGTTGAATAAGCGGACGTAAAATAAGTGTTTCAGTAACACGGTCAATCACACTTAAATTCGCTAATGTTTGACTAGATACTTGGCCAATACTTTCACCAGTGACAAGTGCCTGAATGTTTAACTTTTCGGCAACTACACTACCCGCGCGCATCATCATACGTTTAAGTACAACACCCATTTGGCTGTTTTCAACGTTTTCTAATATTTCAGCAACAACAGGTTCAAAATCAACCGTTACAAATTTAACTTTATGCGTAGAGCTGTATTTTTTCCATAAGTAGTAACTTGCTTGCTTAACGCCAATTTCGTGGGCTGCGCCACCAAGGTTAAAGAATAAAAAGTGTGTGCGCGCGCCTTTACGAATCATTTGGTAACTTGCTACGCCAGAGTCAAAACCACCCGACATAAGCGAAAGCACATCTTCTTGCGTTGGCAGCGGAAAACCAGCCATACCAAAATGTGTTTGCGAAACAATGTAAGCTTTATCATCTTTTACTTCTAAGCGTATTGTTACTTCTGGGCGGCTAAGCTTTACGCTTGCGCCTTCGATATGTTGATTTAATCCACCACCAACATAACGCTCTAAATCAGTTGAGGTAAAGTCGTGTTGACCTATACGCTTTGCACGAACACAAAAGGTTTTACCTACAATTGTATGACCAACTAACGCTATTGTTTTTTGGTAGATATCATCAAGAGTTTCGAATTGTGTTTCGGTTACTTCAATAAATTGAACAATGCCAGGGATGCGTTTAAGGCTATCGATAAAATCAAGACGAACTTGTGCGTCTTCAAGTTTCGTAACAACTGAAATGTTATCCCAGTTATTTCTTACTTGTACTTTTTCGTCAACACGTCGCAATACAATTTTAATGTTATTTTCTAACACTTTAGTAAAGCGTTTACGGACCGAACGGCTTTTAATGGCTATTTCAGGATGTAGTTTGACGATAAATTTAAGCATAGTTCACTCTTAGACTGCGGGAATTCGCGCTCCCAGGCATTTGGCGCGGGATTATAGCAAAAAATTCAGCGCCTAGGAAACAACCAAGAGCAAAGGCTAAACAACAGTTGGGGCTTGTTGCGCTAATTCTGTATATTTTTCACGTAGCAGGTTCATTTTATCAATGCTTTTATCGGTACTGTACGCTCTAAATAATGTAAGTACTTTTAAAATGCCATGATATATATCTTGCTCAGCAAGCGTACCACTTGGCCTACGGGCTTTAATATAAGGCGTCCAAAAACTAACCGTTAACTTTAATGTATGTGCTAAATCAATGACATCTTGCTCATCAATAGCAATCATTTCACTGTCGCGAAGTCCTAAAATAATTTTACGAACTTGCTCTAACAACTCTAACTGAAAATCAATATAAGCTTGTTTTAAATCAGCATCTCTAGAGAGAATATCCCCGAGATTATCGTAAAAAAAATGATAGCGCCACATCAGCTCAAATAACGAATCTAGGTAAGCCGTTAAATGATTAAATGCATCATCATCTTTATTAATAGGTTTAAAGTGAGTATTTAAATGATCGCGATACAGCGCAAAAATATGACGGATAATGTCTTCTTTATTTTTAAAATGATAATAAAGATTACCCGGGCTCATCCCTAAGTTTGATGCAATATGATTTGTCGTTATTGCACGCTCACCATTTTCGTTAAACAACAAAATACTGGTGTGTATTATTTTATCCTTGGTATTCATATGCTAATACTCAAATTATCTATAGGCTACATTACACTCAAAAGAGGTAAACAGTATAAACAAATATGAATCATTAAAACACTCCCACCATGGACTGACCTGTTTAAAGAAAGTAAGTGTTTATATGCTTTTTTAGCTAGGCTGCTTTGTGGCATAAACACTGTTAAACTAGCGCTAAAATAATAAATAGTGAACATTATGAAAGTTATTGCAATTTACCCTGGCACCTTTGATCCACTAACTAATGGGCACACAGACCTTATTCAACGTGCAGCTAAAATGTTTGATACTGTATTAGTTGCGGTTGCTAATAACCCAAGTAAAAAACCCTGCTTTAACCTTGAAGAACGTGTTGAGCTTGCAAACTCTATTTTAAGCCACATAGATAATGTTAAGGTGATTGGTTTTTCTGGTTTATTGGCTGATCTTGCACGCGATCACAATGCTAATGTGCTTATTCGCGGTATTAGAGCTGTATCTGATTTTGACTATGAATTTCAATTAGCTAACATGAACCGCCGCCTGAACCCCGACTTAGAAAGTGTATTTTTAACACCCGCAGAGCGAAATTCATTTATTTCATCAACACTCGTTAAAGAAGTCGCTCGCCACAATGGTGATGTAAGCGAGTTTGTAGACCCTGTAATTGTTAAAGCGCTAAAAACTAAATTGGGCTGTGGTGCCCAATAACACTTCCCGAATTAGCGCATAACTTGTATGCGCTAATTCGGCTTTTGTATAGATGATTTTAATTTTTTAATTAACCAAACAAGTTTTAGCAAATCTTTATTGATAATTAGTATTAGCGCCATAGTGATATCAATAATAGGCATAAGAAAACCATACAGCATCCACAACCACCAAAAATCCCAATTGCCATAAAGAGTATTATCAATATACATCCCCATAAACAGTGAGGCATTGATAGCAAGCCCTACAATAAGATAATAAAATCCGTACGGTATTTTACGTCCTAAAAAAATACGCCACATAAAAATAACGGCAATTGTTAGTACATCAAATATAAACAACTTTAAATGCGGAGCCGCAGTAGTTATGTCCATAAACAAACTAAATGTATACGAAGCCATCATAATAAAGCAAAGGTGAACTCGGCTTTTATCTTGCTTATTAATAGCCGCTGATAGAGTGAATAAAAAAGAAAAAACAAAAAGCCATGTAATAAATATTCCAAAATATTCGTTAACTGAATTTAATTGCCAAAATAGCTCCTCCATTTTATTCAACCTTTTGATGAGTGTTTTTTATACGATTAAGTAAATACCGTTTTAATGCAACCAAACCTAAAAAGTCTTTATTAATTAGGAGAACTAAAAGCATCGTTAAATCAGAAATTATTTGCCCTATTACATATAAGGCCCAAAACCACCAATAATCCAAATTTCCTAAAACAATACTGTCGTAGTGCATTCCAAAAAAAACAAATGCGTTAAAGCTAAGTCCAACTAAAAGATAATAAAAGGCTACGGGGAGGTTTTTACTAAAGTATATCCGCCATATAATCAGAAAAAACATAGTTACGATATCAAATATAAAAAGGGTCAAATGGGGTGTGTTGCTCAAGGGATCCATAAAAATACTTGAGGTGTAAGATACCATCATAATGAATGCAAGTTGTGTGCAGCTTTTGTCAGACTTGTTAATGCTTGCAGACAAATTATATAAAAAAGCGAGTACAAAAGACCATGTAGTAAAAATAGTTATATAGTCGTATAAACTAGCCAGCTGCCATAAAAAATCATGCATTGCGTGACCTTTTAAATTTTTCAGTTAAAAATTTAGTAAGCTTAACTAGACCTAAAAAATCTTTGTTAAAGATAAGCGCTAATGGCATTATCAAATCTGTAAAGTACATACCAAATACATAAACGTTCCAAAACCACCAATAATATAGAGTACCTAAAATCTCTATATCGTAATGCATAGCTAAAAATAAAGATGCATTAATACTCAGACCAAACACAAGATAATAAAATGCGGTAGGAATTGGGCTTTGGCTGTAGTACCTAAACGTAAAAATAATAATTAGAGTTACAATATCGAAGTAAAAATAGTTTAAGTGAGACACTATAACCATATCGAACAGTGTACTTAAGGTGTACGAAATCATCATAATACCAGAAAGGTACATTGTATTTTTATAGGGACTGTTTATGCTTGCTGACAAATTATAAAGAAATGCAATTACAAAGAACCATGTAATAAAAATACCTACATAATCTCTAATCGCTACCAGATCCCACAATATGTCAGCCATCATGCCCTCTTCAAACTCGTAATCAAACCATTTCTAAATTTCATCAAGCATAAAAAATCTTTGTTTATAAAAAATATAGCTACCATTATGAAATCAGCAGCGTTGACCCCTATCGCGTAAGCATTCCAAAGCCACCAGTAGCTTGTATTATTTGATATATAGATGTCGTAATGCATGAGAAAGTGTAGAGCTGAGTTTATAGCTAAACCAGTAATAATATATAAATAGGTAATACCATCATGCCAGAGCTGCCTAAGGGAAATAATAACTAGGAGAGTTAAAATATCGGAAAACAAAAAATCTAGATAAGTTACCGTATCCATATTTGTAAATATACTAAACGAATATGAAACACTCATAACCAAAGACAAATACACTCTTTCTTTATTAGGCTTATTAATCGAATGAGCAAGGGAGTACAAAAAAGCCATAAGAAATCCCCATTGTACAAATACACCTATGTACAGAGAAACTGTTGGGCTAATTATGAGTTCACTCATTATTCTTAAGATTTTTTTTATTCAAATTAATAATTTTTAAAGGCGACATTTTTATAAGATTTTTATTAAGTATTAGCGAGAGCATCATCAATACATCTATTAAAGTACTCCCAACAGAATAAAAACTCCAATACCACCACTCATCTAAGTGGTAAAGAATATATAGATCGTAATGCATTACTGATGCGAGGAGGCTATTAATGACTAAACCTATCAGAATAAAATTGGCACTTGGGCAACATTTAATAAAGTCAATTTTTATAAAAAAGAGTATCGCTACTATGGTAAGAAAATCATATAAAATCCAATCTAAATAAGGAGCATTCAATATAGTAAAGTATCCACTTAAAAAATATGAACACAACATAATGCTTGATGTAATGAGAAGGGATTTATTTTTAATATTGACACTAGATACTAAGCAGTACAAAAAGGCCATTAAAAAGCCCCATTGTGTAAAAGCATTTATATAATCCAGAAAAGCACCAGTTAAGTACATTTTAAACTAAGTTACTTTATGGGTATCGTTTGACTTGAAGTAGCTGAGGATTTTGTTCTTTAATTTATGAAGACCGAGGAAGTCTCTATCAACAATTAATGCGACTATCATAATTAAGTCCATTAAATTAACTGCGTATGTATAAACATCCCAAAAAAACCATCGTTCCATATTTCCGAATATATACATATCTAAATACATACAAAAAAAGAAAATCGAATTTATAGACAATCCAACAATTAAATACAAAAAAGAAGGTGTTGTTTTTTCTGTTATTTTATATATACATATTAACGCTAAAATAGTAGAAATATCATACAAAGCCCAATCCAAGTATATTGAGCTTTTAATAGAAAGCCATGTATAGAAGTAGTCAGATAAGGTATAAGATATCATCATAATAAATGAACTGAGCAGAAGAGTTGTACCTCTTTTTACATCTAATGAGTATACAAACACATTAAAAAAGAAAGTCATCAGAAATCCCCACATCGTAAAAGCAGACAGTGAGAACAACCCAAAAAGCTCAGTTAGAATCATTTAAAACCTTAAATTATTACTTTGGTCTGACAGGCATTACACTGCCCCCGCCGCGTTGTAAGCTATCACTACTTGCTGCAGCAATAGCCTCTTGAGAAATGCTTACTGTATCAGATTGCAGGGTTTTAGGGCTAGCAGTTTGTTCCATTGCAGGCTTTAATTGTTGTGTTTTGTTGTATGCTTGCATTTGTACTTGGCTATTAGCTGAAACTTGCATGTGATTGATCCTTGTAAAAGTTTTAATTATATTTGGTGCAACTTTTAACCACATTATTATGTAGATAAATGCATCACCTGTTTAAAGTAGTGATAGCTATTTTGCTATCTACCTCATACAAAGCAACCAATGTGCCAACTTTTTTTGACACATCAAAACTCACTCAAAACATACTTATATAATCAAACCAAACAGATCCGACCAGTTTACTGCAAACATAAAAAAACGCACAGGGATAACCGTACGTTTTTGTATCCAGGGAGTTTAAGCTACGTATTTACACGGGATCTCCGCACGTGTACTTAGCTTCAAAATATATTCCATTGCTACTTCGTCACAATTTTCTTTACGAAGGCAAAGTTCACAATCTTTCATTACTTTTTCAGGCAAAGAGTCTTTGCTACAAAAAGTAAAACGTTGTTGTTCAAAAAAATCTGGTACACGTGTTAATACAATAACTCGGTTAAGTGCCAATTTTTTGGCTTTAGTAAGTAGATGATCTACAAGCTGTCTACCCTGCCCCGACACTTTACTTTTTGGGTCTATACCCAATGAGCGTATTTCAGCAAGGCCGGTATCGTAAATGTATAACGACGCACAGCCCGACACTTTTCCATTTATTTCTGTTACTGCAAACTCATTAATAGAGTGCACCATATCACTTTTTGCACGAGGCAGGTTTTCACCTACCGTTGCCCAATGCTGTATAAGCGTGGCAATTGCTTCTACATCATCTAAATTTGCATCACGTACCGTTATTTGCTGTTTTTTTTTGGCTTCTTTAACAGCATTCGTTACTTGTTCAATAGACGTCCCACCAAGGGCTTTACGTGCTTTTATACATGCATCAATTTCAAGTACTGGGTAAACATCGTCTTCAAATACAGTGTTTACTGATTTGTACTGCTCAAGCGATAGCTCTTCAAGCGTTTTACCTTCGCTAATCGCAAGCTGTACAAGTACACCTACAATGTGATGCCCTTCTCTAAATGGCACACCTTTAGCAACTAAGTAATCAGCAAGTTCGGTGGCGTTTGCATGCCCTCCTTTTGCTGCAGCAAGTGTCTTATCACCGTTTACTTTAACGCCTTTAATACATGCTTGCGCCATATGAATACATGCAAGCCATGTTGGCATAGCGTCGAACAGGCCTTCTTTATCTTCTTGCATATCTTTATTGTATGCAAGTGGCAGCGCTTTTAACGTCATCATCATAGCGCTAAATGCACCAAACACACGTCCGGTTTTACCGCGAATAAGCTCGAGTGCATCAGGATTTTTTTTCTGAGGCATGAGCGATGAGCCTGATGTTACGTTATCAGCAAGCTCTATAAATCCGGCTTCACCCGAATTATAAAAAATCAGATCCTCTGACATACGAGATAAGTGAATCATCGAAATAGACGCACAACTTAAAAGATCTAACACAAAATCACGATCAGATACGCCATCAAGGCTGTTTTTTGTAGCCGCTGTAAAACCTAATCCGTGTGCTAATGCTTGGCGATCAATCGGATAAGCTGTGCCGGCTAATGCACCACTGCCTAATGGGCAAAAATTCATGCGCGCTTTAGCATCTTGCAAACGGCTTTCATCACGCTCTAGCATTTCTACATATGCCATACACCAGTGGCTAAATAGTACTGGTTGTGCGCGTTGCAAGTGCGTGTAACCTGGTAATATTGTACCAAGCTCTCGCTCTGCAAGCGCTACAAACTCGCCTTTAAGCTGTGCAATAGCATCTAGTAAATGGTCAGCCGTATCACGGCACCATAATCTAAAGTCGGTGGCAACTTGGTCATTACGGCTTCGGCCTGTATGTAATTTTTTAGCTAAATCACCTACTTTTTCGATTAATGCAGCTTCAACATGTGAATGAATATCCTCTGCACCTGAAGTAGCTACCGCTTGTGGATCTGCTTTAACTTCTTCAAGCAGCTCATTTAATGCAGCCACTAATCTTGTGTGCTCATCACTTGAAAGTACACTTACCTGTTCAAGTGCACCAGCCCATGCCACAGAGCCAATAATATCTTGCTCTGCTAACTGGTAGTCAAAGGGAAGAGAGTCGTTAAATTGCTTAAACGCCTCATCTGGACCCGTAGAAAAACGTCCGCCCCATAATGCCATGAAATCTCTCCAAACCCTGTAGTGCCCCTTTTACAAGGGGCTATAAATAATTTACTTTTTAGCCAATGCTGAAATTCTGCTTGAAAGCGAAAATAAACGAATAAAGCCTTCAGCGTGTGACTGGTCGTACACATCATCTTCGCCAAATGTAGCAAATGCTTCGCTGTATAAGCTATTTGGTGACTGCTTTTGAACTGCAGTTACTTGGCCTTTGTATAGCTTAAGTACAACTTCACCTGTTGCCACTTTAGAAAGTGCTTCTGCACCGGCTAAAATAGAATCTTTAAGAGGTGTAAACCAACGGCCGTCGTATACTAAATGCGAAAACTCGCCACCGAGTACTTCTTTCCACTTACGGCTTGCTTTATCAAGCACTAGCTCATCAATGGCTTGAAGCGCTGCCATAATGACTGTGCCGCCTGGGGTTTCGTAACAACCGCGAGACTTCATGCCAACTAAACGGTTTTCTACAATATCAACACGTCCAACACCATGAGGCGATGCAATATCGTTTAATTTAACTAAACAATCGTAAGGTTTAAGTTCTACGCCATTTACAGCAACCACTTCGCCTTCAACAACTTTTAATGTTACTAGTTCTGATTTATCTGGTGCTTGCTCTGGAGAATTAGTCCAAGTCCATACTTGTTCAGTTGGTTGACACCATGGGTCTTCAAGCTCACCACCTTCGTGCGAAATATGCCATGCGTTAGCATCACGGCTGTAAATTTTTGTAGCCGATGCTGAACACGGTATGTCACGCTCTGCTAAGTAATCAAGTAATGACTCACGACTCGATAAGTCCCACTCACGCCATGGCGCAATTACTTTTAAATCAGGTGCAAGAGCAGCAAAACATGATTCAAAACGAACTTGGTCGTTACCTTTACCAGTACAACCATGAGAAAGTGCATCAGCACCTACTTTACGTGCAATTTCAACTTGTGCTTTAGCAATAATTGGGCGCGCCATAGACGTACCTAATAAATAAGTGCCTTCGTAAATTGAGCCTGTTTTAAGCGTTGGGTAAATGTAATCACTTACCATTTCATCTTTTAAGTCAACTACGTAACATTCAGATGCACCAGAGGCAATTGCTTTAGCTTCTACGCCTTCAAGCTCTTCAGCGCCTTGACCTACATCAGCAACAAACGCGATTACTTCACAGCCGTAGTTTTCTTTTAACCATGGAACGATAGCCGACGTATCAAGACCACCAGAATAGGCTAAAACGACTTTTTTAATTGAACTCATAGGTGTTCCTTAACAAAATTTGGATTTAGTAATGTAACTAGCAGAGCATTTTGCGCATGCATGCGATTCTCTGCTTGTTGAATAATTTTAGATGCTGGACCATCCATTACCTCAGAGGTAATTTCAAATTCACGGTGTGCCGGTTGGCAATGTAATACCGTAGTCGCACCAGTTTGATCTAGCAATGCCTGATTTAATTGATAAGGCATGTATTTTTCTTTTACTTGCTCAAGCGGCGTTGTATCACCCATTGATACCCATGTATCTGCGTATACAACATTTGCACCAACCGCAGCTTCAACTCTATCGCTCACCATAACTGATGCGCCATTCATTGCTGCAATTTGCTCAGCTTTCTTAAGTATTTGTGAATCTGGCGAACACCCTTTTGGGGTTACAGCAACAAAGTCAGTACCTAGCGTTGCAGCAAGTAACATCAATGAATGAGTCACGTTATTGCCCTCACCTAAGTAAGCTACTTTAAGCTCACTTACATCACCATGTACTTCTTGAAGTGTTAAAAAATCAGCAAGAGCTTGGCAAGGGTGGTACAAGTCACACAAGCTATTTACCACAGGTACCGATGAATATTCACCTAACGTAGTTAATGTACTGTGTTGATTAACACGCGCTACAATACCGTCGGCCCAAGTAGAAATATTAAGTGCAAAATCTTTAATTGATTCGCGTGCACCCATAGCACCATTTTGCTGATCTAAATAAACAGCATGGCCGCCAAGGCGATTAATGCCTATATCAAATGATAAACGTGTACGTAAACTTTGCTTTTCAAACAATGTTACGATTGATTTTCCTGATAATACTTGGCTGTATTTTTCTGGCTTTGCTTTTATATCTTGCGCTAACTTTAATAAATTAAGTGCGCCTTCTTGGTCTAATTCTAAACCCGTTAAAAAATTCTCAAACATAATAAACCTATGGTGTAATCTTTGTTCCGACATGCTCACCTTGCAGCAGAGCAGTTAAATTTTCTGGCTTTTGCCAGCTGGAAATATACACACCGCGTCGTAAATGTTGGGCAGCGTGAAGGCTGGTCTTAACTTTGACCTCCATCCCGCCCACAATTACTCCATCTGTAATTAAAGTATCAATGTGTTTTGTGTCAAGTTGATGTAACGGTTGTTTATTTGCATCAAGTACCGCTTCTACATCCGTCATAAAAATTAGTTCTGCATTTAAATTACTGGCAATAGCCGCTGCAGCTTCATCTGCATTTACGTTGTACCACAAGCCTTGTTCATCAAAGCCGATAGAGCTAACAATAGGTAAACGAGAAATTCTAAGTAAATCATTGATGATAGAATCGTCGTTACTTGTGCATTTACCTACTAAGCAAAGCGCTTTTAGCTTTTGAGTAGCAGTCACACCCGCCTCAAAAAGGCTTAAGCCAACAGGTTTATGCCCTGCATTAATCGCTTGAGTCATTAATTGTTTATTAGCACAACCTGCAAGTGCCCCAACTATATAAGGCATTTGCTCTGCTGGACTAATACGTAAACCTTGGTGTTTAGCACTAGCAAAACCCGCTTGCTTTAGCCATGTATCTACTAAAGAACCACCGCCATGAACAATGACAAACTCATCATTTTTTTGCTCGCTTAGCACGTCAAATAACGCTTTTGCTGCATTTTCTGTATTAAGTACTGCACCACCGAGTTTAATAACCCACGTTTTTTTACTCATTTAAAACGCTCCTTTTAAGCCCGTAGTGTGATCTAAATTCATAGAAATATTAATACACTGCAAAGCTTGTCCAGCAGCGCCTTTTAATAAGTTATCAATCGCAGACATTACAATTAACTGCGTGCCTTGTTGTTGCCAACCAATATCAACAAATGGCTGCTTAGCTACACCTTTAATTGAAGGTATTTTATTGCCTAACAAACGAATTAATGGCTCGTTAGCAAGTACTTGATAAGCCGATGCAACGTTTTCCTTGGTAACGCCTGGCTTAAGTTGTACATAAATAGTTTCTAAAATACCGCGCGGGAAATTACCTAAATGCGGTGTAAATAACACTTTGTGGCCAAGGTGTTGTTCAATTTCAGGACCGTGGCGGTGGTTAAACAAACCATAAGGTGCAAGCGATACCTCACAAAAATGTGTTCCTACACTCGCTTTACGCCCGGCACCCGTAACACCCGATACGGCATTAATAATAATACTTTCACTGCTCAATAAGCCTGCTTTTTTAAGCGGTTTAAGTGCATTAAGTGCGGCAGTTGGGTAACAGCCTGCAACAGCAATTAGCTTTGCGTTAGCTATAGCATCACTGTTCCACTCTGCTAAACCGTAAGCCGCTTCATTTAAAAGCTCTGGGTGTTGATGCTCAAAACCATAGTAAGTAACGTAATCATCATTACTTGCTAGGCGATAACCACCAGACAAATCAAATACTTTTTTACCCATAGCTAAAAATTGAGGCGCTAAATCAACACTTACTTTATGATCGGTACATAAACATACATAGTCAGCATCATTTTGAATGTCATCAAAAGCTGATGCACTAAGAGGAAGTAAAGGACAATCTAGTAAGCCAAGGTGCTCTGGATATAAATCACTTAGTAATTTATTTTTATCTAAGCTACCCTCAGATACATAACAGCCTGTTAAGGTAAGGTTTGGATGATTAGCAACTAAGCTTGCTAACTCTGCGCCGCTGTAACCGCTTGCGCCAATAATAACTACATTCATTGATTACTCGTTATTTTTAAATTTACTGCTAAATATATATGTTGTTCGCTTAAACTAGCTAAAACGCTAAATTAAGACTTAATTTAATGAATTTGTAGATTATCGTCGCATTATTTTCATAGCTTTACTTTAATATATTTATGCTTAAAAAGTGAATTGATATTCATCATAAATACTTTTATATTGTTATGCAATTAAATTGAATAATAATTTTGGATTTTTTTATGCCTTTGCCTTCGTTTATTTCTATGTATCAACAATTGATTGCAGCCCCTTCTATTAGCGCAATTGAAGACAACCTGTGTATGAGCAATAAAAACGTAATCGAACTCCTTGCAAACTGGTGTGAAACACTTGGTTTTACGTGTGAAATTATTGAACTAGAAGGCGGTAAGGGCCGCTTTAATTTATTAGCAAAACGCGGGAAAGGCGATGGCGGATTAATGCTTGCGGGCCACACTGATACAGTGCCTTTTGATGACAGCCGCTGGAACCACAATCCGTTTAAACTTACCGAACTCGACAATAAATTGTACGGGCTAGGAAGCATTGATATGAAAGGCTTTTTTGCTTTTGTATTACATGCGATTAGTGAGCTTGATGAAAAGCAGCAAACTCAACCTATTTTAATACTCGCCACTGCCGATGAAGAAACAACTATGGCAGGTGCACAGCAAATATGTAAGCACCCTAATTTAAAACCTGCGCGCTGTATAATTGGCGAACCTACTGATATGACTCCAGTATTTATGCACAAGGGCCATATGAGTACAGCAATAAGAGTAGTTGGTCGCTCTGGGCATAGCTCAGATCCCGAACGTGGCCTTAACGCCATTGAAGTAATGCATAAAGTGATTACAAAATTGATGTTCTTAAAAGAGCAACTAAAGCATAAGTATTCAATAAATCACTTTGAAATTCCTTATCCAACATTAAATTTAGGTAATATTCATGGGGGCGATAACGCGAATAGAATTTGTGGTTGCTGTGAAATGCATATAGATATGCGCCCATTACCGGGTTTAAGCATTAAAGAACTACAAGCATTAGTACTCGATGCAACGAAAGAAATTAATGATCAATACCCTAACGCTGTGAGTGTTATTGATTTACACGAACCCATTCCGGCATTTAGTGGCAGCACCGACAGTGCTTTAGTAAAAATGGCTGAAAAAATAGCGGGGCAAAAAGCGGTCGCGGTAAATTACTGTACTGAAGCTCCTTTTATACAACAACTTGGCTGTGAAACAATTGTAATGGGTCCAGGTTCAATTAACCAAGCGCATCAACCTGACGAGTTTTTAGCGATGGAAAAAATAAAACCATCACAACAAATAATCACCGATATTATTAAAGCTAATTGCTTTAGCTATCAGGGTCACTAGCTGCTTATAACAACACAAATAATAAAGGCGCCAATTGGCGCCTTTATTAGATAATACCAATTCCATTAAGTATGTGATCTAAATTTTACGCCGAAAAAACAATTCAGTTCTAGGCGTAAATTGATGTAAATGGTTGTTCCCTTTGCGAAATTTACAACAAAGAAATGGGTTGTTTTAGCAAGTAAAATAGATCAGCTATTTATTGGAGTTGGTATAATTAAATACTAATATTTAATCACCTTTAACTTCTAAATTAATAAACTTAACTAGCTCTTCAGGTTGCCCTACTAGCATCATAACTTGTTGATTAATTTCCATCATGGTTTTACCTTCAGGTAGCTTTGCAGATACGCTAAATGAATTTAAACCTTTAGCAAAGCTAGTTAAAGCTGCGGCTATGTCTTCAGTAACAGGCGCTTGTTGCAACTGTTGCTCTAGCGTCATTTCCATCTGCTCAAGCGTCATACCTTGCTTTTCAAGCTCGCTTGATAATAAATCTTTTAGCTTACCTTGATTATTTAAAACAAAGCTAACATTACGTGGCTCTAACTTACTCATTGCTTGCATAACAAGTGTTTGCTGCTGCAACTCTTGCTCGTAAGTAAGTGGCTGGTTACCCGCTTCTTGCTGTGCTTTATTAATCGCCAATGAAGCATCCATTAATGCTTTTGAATTAGCCAAGCCCATATCCATATTAAAACTAACAATATCTTTTGCATCAAGCTTAACCACAACATCACTGTTGCCAGACTCTTCATCGTAATCAAGTGATGAATGTAAATCGTAACTTGCCGACGCTAGCATTTCATTTGTATCTGCAGGTAATTTTGAAACAAAATCTTTATCAAACTGAAAGCTTTTTACATCAAATGATGTATGCGGTGATATTTTATCTGGCTCGTAACCAGTTATTTCAATGCTTTGAATATTAGCAACATTGTCACCCTCAGGACTTATTACTTCCATGTTTGTTATTTCTACGCTTTTTGAAATAACACTTGCCGATAAACCAGCGTATTTAAATGTAGCGCCAGTTTGCTCGCTTACTAAAGCAAGTTGCTTATCTACTTCTACACGCACTTCTTGTGTAGCTACATAATTTGCATAGCTCACGCCACCAACGCCCGCAGCTACAATTGCTGCAACTATTACTAACTTTTTCATGTTATTTCCTTATTCTATTCTTTGTGTAAACCGAGTTTTCTTAAGAGTAACATTACAAATTAACACCCGTAAGTGTTAATTAATTAAACTAAGCAACTCATGTACTGTTTTAACTGGCGTAATTTTAGCGCCAAGCCCTTCCATTGATTTATGATAATTACGAAATGGAATATATATTTCTGTAAAACCATGCTGAGCGGCTTCTTTAACACGTGGTACACCACTGTCGATTGGGCGTACATCGCCGTTTAAGCTAAGCTCACCCATAATACACGTGGTACGAGGTACAACAAATTCGTTTAAGCTACTAAGTAATGCGGTAACCAATGCTAAATCAATACACGTTTCTGTTTCATCAATTCTTAGGCCGCCAACAATATTAAAAAAAGTATCGTGAAATATTTTAGTTTTAGTGTGTTTGCGTAATATACCAGTCAGCATTTTTATACGGTTCATATTTAAACCAACACAAACACGCTGCGGAAATTCTGCCTCGGTTTCGGTCGTTAAACACTGAATTTCGAGCAATAAATTACGATTGCCTTTACGAATACAGGTAATTGTAGACCCTGGTGAATCGGTTGTAGAACCCGATAAAAATATTTCGCTTGGATTATCCACGCTCAACATCCCACGTTCACACATTTTAAAAATGCCCACAGTATCAATATCACCAAAGCGGTTTTTATTTGCCCTAAGGGTTCGAATTTGCCCATCATTGGTATCTATGTGTAAAAGCGCATCGACAATATGTACGAGTGTTTGAGGGCCTGCTATTTCGTTATTTTTATTTACGTGAGCAATAATGAACATGGTTACATCATTTTGCTTACAGTATTGAGTTAACGCTTGGGCTGCACTTTTTACTTGCGATGGCGAACCTGGGCTGCCATTTGCCGTATCGGTTACAACAGCTTGAATAGAGTCAATGACAGCAAACTTAATTTTATTTTTCTCGAGCTCTTCAATAATAGTTTCAACACTAGTTTCTGAAAGTAAATAAAGCTCATCAGGGTTATAGTTTAACTTTAAACGATTTACCCTGTTTTTAAACTGAGATAAAGACTCTTCTGCCGTACAGTAAAGTGACGGCATACGTTGTGACATTCTCGCCACTAAGTCAGATAGTAAGGTTGTTTTACCAGCACCTGGATCACCCGAAATTATATTAACCGAGCCGGTAGTTACACCACCGCTTAGCACACGATCGAGCTCGCCAATTTCTGTTAGCTGCTTTTCTGCCTCTGACGTAGCAATATCATTAATTTTTTTAGAGCCACCACCAATACCCCCAGCATAACCACCAACACTTGATCGCACTGCCGCTTTTTTACTTTGTCCTGCTGAAGGTTTAAATTCTGCTAATGTGTTCCATGCACCGCAGCGGCACTGACCTTGCCAACGAGGGTAGTTCATGCCACATTCTGTACACACAAACTCTATTTTTGCCGCTTTAGTCATTTATTACCTACTATTCTTTAATTTTGAAAATACTTACCATTAAACGCATATTTTGCCATTTCAAGCATTTACTTAGCAACAAACTCTTGCCTGCGTAAAAATCTACCGTCACAATCATTAAATACACATGGTGTTTCTTTTTAGCTATAATTTAGGGCATACTTTTTGCTTTGAAATAGTTTAAAGTAATTTGCCAATAAAATGGCAAATAACACATAAATAACAAGAGCTAAACGGTAGTTACTTAAATAATCGTACCTATATTAATAACATAGCGCGATTTAACGTTTATTGAATTTCTAATAAATGGACTTAATAGTATACCTACTTTTTCAATTAGACGGTGATGGTTTTATAAATGGCTGATGACATAATGCTCAAACACGAAGACCTCGTGAATGAGTTAAAAACATATTTAGGCAATGCTAAATTTGACCTGATTTTCAAATCAAAAACTGCGGGGTTAACCAAACCTGAGCAATTTTTGATGAAAATGGAAATGTCACGCTTATCTCAGCCAGTGGCACGTTTTGTTGATCTTCGTGGATTAGTAACAGGCCAAGTAAAACCGTATGAGCATAACGGCAAACAACACTTTATGGATGACACTGCCATTGAAGTGTTTGAAAAAGCACTTAAACAGCATGGTGAATACACCTTAGCTGTTTACGAAGCTGTTATGAATACAGAAAATAATCACCGCGTATTACAAAAACAAGCCGCCGAAAAATCAGAATTACAAGAATTAGAAAATAACTTAAGCACTGAAGTCATTAAGTTTGCCTCTTACGAGAGCCGCCGTGAAGAGCGGATGAATTACTCAATAAAAGTAACTATTGATTACAAAGATAAACAGAACATTGCAGCTAGCACCTCAGATATATCTTTGAGCGGCTGTAAAGTTAAGCTTGCAACACGCTACTCTATAAAAAAAGGCGAGCTAATTGCAATGCGCTTAGTTGGCCTTGAACAAGACTTTGAGCTTGGCTTAAAAAACGGTATTCAATACGAAGTTGTTGCCGTTGAAAATATTTCTCGTGAGTTTAATCATATTCGCTTAAAACGCACTTATATCGAAAATAACGATGCCTTTAATGACTTTTTAGAAAGCTTTATTCACGGTAATAAACGTCGTTATAAAGTGAATTTAGATAACACACTCGATGCTGTAGTATCAAAAGGATATGAACAATACTACATTCCTCGCGTAACGTCTTTATATGTATTTTTAAGCAAAAAAGATGATCAATATTATCCAAGTCTTAGCCTTACTACTGAAAATAATATTTTTATCCAACGCTATTTTACCGATGAAAGAAAAATACCGTGTTTGTACAATGTACTTAATCATCAACGCATTACACAATTACTAACCCAAATTACTGCGGTCAAAGAAGATTATCTTTATACATTTACTCATGTATCATCAGGTAAAATTTATTACTACTCAGCGACACGTACCGAACTAACTAATAGCCCCAAGTTACGTGATCTATTTTTAGGTTTTGGTAGCCAAAAAGAGAGCTGGAAGTGTTTTAAAATACAAATAATGCCAAGCCATCCTGATGACTCTTTTATACCCCTTTCACTACCTAATAGTGCTGGTGAAAATATAGAAAAACTCAATAAGCCGCCATCACCTCGCGTAAAGGGCCTTATAAAAGACGTTAAATATATTGTAGTACTAACAAGTATCGGCAATAAAACAGAGCAAGCGAGTTATAAACAACTTACTTTTGACAAAGCGTTAGTAAATCAGCTTAAGCATTTTGGCCACGCCAAACACAAAACGCCACCTTATTTAGACATTGTGCCACTTGAATACGTAAATTTACGCTCACATAAGCGCTACCTTTATAAGACACCAGTTAGCATCACAATTAATGGTGAAGTATTTAACGGTTATACACGTGATTTTTCAGTGATGGGTTTACAGTTAGAGTGCGAGCAACCTGCTACATTCAAAAAAGGGGATATAGTACTTTTAACATTTCCTGAGCTTCAAAAAATAACTAAAAAGCATAAACTTAGCGAACTAAAGTACGAAGTAATGGCTATTAGTAAGTCATTCACTACTATTAACCTAAAAGCGAATCGCATTGCTGAGTTACCCCATGCTGGCGTAACCTTTTTCACTCAGTTAATAGAAGGTAATAAAGACAAACTTAAAGTATCTGAAGAAGCACCTAAAGTAGAAGGCTTATCTACCGCGCTTAGAAATATGGTGACGAAAAGTGTATGCCAATTTCCACTGTATTTACACAAGGAAGCTGCACACTTTAAAACGGGTGCAATTGGTTATGGTTTATATGCAAGCCCTATGCATGTTATTTTACAAAACTTTGGTTTATTAAGTAACAAAACTGACTTTTCGAGTATTCTTACCGAAGAGCAAATTATTAATGTTATAACGCCTAATATAAAAGATCGCAGTCGCCAAGATGCACCGCTTGCTTTCACAATCGCGATTAACTTCGACCCTCGTAAGGGTAACATTGAAGAGGCCATTGTTAGCCAATGCACTTTAGGCGAAGACTACTCAAGCTTTTATAAACAAATTAGTAAAGACATTACATCCCAACTTATATTTGTAATGCGTTTATATATTTCGCGCACAGGTCGCCCTGACACTGACTACCTCTCTAATGAGCTAAAATACGTAAGCCAATACGCAATGCACAAAGCAAAAGATTTAGAAGAAGCCTTATGGGCTGTTGCGGGTGTGGGTGACGTAGTAGATATAACTGAAGAAGCTTTAAGCCATTTAGAACTTAAAAAAGAGCAAGTTGAACAAATGGGCCGTCGTAAGCTAATTTGGTTAAACCGCTTACGCTAAGCGGTTTAACTTAATTTATTTTAAAGTGTTGGTTGTTTTTCTAACGGAATAGCCAACATATACAGCAATTGCAATAATGACCCTTCACAAATAGCTGCTTGCGCTTGCTCAACTACTTTAGGTTTACCATGTACAGCAACACCAAGGCCTGCTTTTGCCATCATTACTAAATCGTTTGCGCCATCTCCAATAGCTACAGTTTGTGTTTTTTTAAACCCTAGCTTTTGCTGAAGCGCCTCTAAAATAACCGCTTTTTGCTGCGCGTCTACAATTGTACCCAGTACCTTACCTGTTAATTTATCGTCTTTAAATTCAAGCACATTAGCGTGTACTTCATCTAAATTAATAAGCTCTTGAACGCGCTCAGCAAACGGTACAAAACCTCCAGAAGCTATTGCTAAATACCAATTATGCTGCTTTAAAATTTGGCATAATGCTTTAATACCAGGCATTAAAGGCAATGCATTTTTTAGCTCTTCAATTAAGCTTTTTTCAATACCTGTAAGCTTCGCTACACGCTGATTTAAGCTCTCGCTAAAATCAAGCTTACCGGCCATAGCAAGTGCGGTTACAGAGGCAACTTCATCGTATACATCTGCAAGGCGTGCTATTTCGTCTATGCACTCAATAGTTATTGCAGTTGAATCCATATCCATAACCAATAAACCAGGCTCATATAAATTAGGTGGAGTAACAACTTGCACTAATTGACAATCTAGAGTGGTTGAAAATTCTTGTAGCACGAGCGGGTTTATAGTTTTATCTGCATTTTGCGCGTAAAAACACAATGCAGGTGCAAGCCCTAAATCTGGTTGATATTGGCATATAGCAGTGACGGTTTGGTTATGCGTAGCTAAAAAATCAATAATGCTCACAATGTGTTTTTCTTCAAAATCACCTGCAAACGCGATGCTGAATAACCCTAATGCTTTATTGGGAATATAATCAAGAAATGTAAATACACCATCACTAAAGCCAAACCATTTATTTAAAGTTAAGTGTTGTAATGGCTGCTCAGCAGTTGGCTGTGCCATGTTGATTTGCGACATGGGATCTCCGTGTTTATTTTTATTTTCCTGATAGTTGGCATATCAAAACTGGTATTCTCAACACTAAATTCGCCATCAGGTGGGGTTTAAGGTTATAGTTAGTGTAGTTGTAACATCAAATCAAAATGCTGTCAGCAGCATAAACGGTGACTATGAAAAATAACCATATTAAAAACCCTATTACCGCTTCACAAAGAAAGCGACTTGTTCGCTTAATACTTGCGGCTGGCTGTTTTGTATTATTAAGCTGGGTAGGCGTTAATAGTAGTTTTCAAAGTCATCAATTGTTATACGATAGCGCCGATAGCACTGCAAAAAGCCTCACTCAATTTATGGCTTTAAATGTTAAAACACCGCTCATAGAAAAGAATAAACCACAACTCAACGCCATTTGTAACGATATAAGTAAAGATGAGTTTGTGCTTTCTGCCACTATTTATGATCAACAAGGCATTTTAATTGCCAGTAGTGACAATTGGCAATCACACCATATTTATGGACAGCTTCCAGACTCAACACCGGGTATTAGTAAACTAAAAACACCTTTTATGGAACCCGTGATAAGCGATGATGACCGCCCTATAGGCTTTGTGTCTGTTACTTATTTAACTCGCGCTGCAATATCCGACAGCCATAATCATTTTCATGACTTAGGTCGGCAGGTACTATTAATGCTAGTGATTGCGTGTATTTTTACGTGGCAATTAGGCCGAGGTTTAAAACGCTGGCAAGTAAACCGTTATATGCAAAAAACATCTGAGCAAGAATCGTAAAGCTGTTTTGCAAGCGCTTCTCTTTCGCTGCGTGGCTTTAAATCACATAACGCGTTAAACACATCTGGTATATGTAATGGCGTGTTTACTTTACCTTGGAAGCCGCTTAGTGGCATTGAGGGAGAATCTGTTTCAAGCACTAAGTGCTCTGGCTCAATAGCAGCAATAACAGCACGAGTTTTAACTGCACGTTCATAGGTAATAACACCGCCTACGCCAAGCTTAAAGCCGTGTTTAATATAATACTGCGCTTGTTGGATTGCCCCCGAAAATGCATGAATCACTCCCCCATTTATTGGCTTACAACGTTTAAACGATTGCGCAATTAAATCATGGCTTTGTCTGTGATGTACAATAAGCGGTAAGCTTAGCTCATTAGAAAGCCCTATTTGCTGTTCAAATAAGTAAGTTTGTTTAGAGAGGTTTTCAATACTTCTATCAAGCCCGCACTCCCCAATAGCTACCAGTTGGCGCTTATTTGCAGTCGCAAAATCAAATAACGCTTCTATGTCCGATTCTTTATGTTGCTCTAAAAAGTAAGGATGTAGCCCTGCGGCTATTTTTATACTTGGGTAAGTTGCTTTGAGCTTTATGAGGGTATGCGATTGAGCAAGCGTAATACCTGGCACAACAAACTGATTAACTCCCTTTGCTACACACTCGTTTATGAGCGATTCACGATTTGAATCAAACTCGCTAAAGTCGAGATGGCAATGAGAGTCAATAAATTGCACGGTTACTTACTCATCTTTTTATTAAGGGTTTAAGCGTGTAATTTGCCAGCTGTTATCGGCTTGACGCTGATACATAAAACGGTCGTGCAAACGATGCGCTCCGCCTTGCCAAAACTCAATTTTAGTGGGTACTACACAATATCCGCCCCAAAAATCAGGAAGTGGTATTTCACCTTTAGCAAACTTGTTTTTCATATTGGCAAAGGTTTCCATGAGTACTTTACGTGATGACACCGGACGACTTTGCGCTGATGCCCACGCGGCTAATTGGCTTTCTTTAGGACGGGATAAAAAGTACTTTGCCACAGCAGAAGTCGGTAAGGGTTTAGCCTCGCCATACACAATAACTTGGCGCTCCATGTGATGCCACGGAAAGTGCAAGGAAATTTTATTATTACCTTTAAGCTCTTGCGCTTTACGCGAGCCGGTATTAGTAAAAAACACAAACCCGTTATCATCTAAATGTTTTAAAAGCACAATACGCTGTGAAGGCTGACCGGTTTCATCAACGGTTGCTACAACCATTGCTGTTGGATCGGGTAGTTTACTTGCTACCGCATGCTCAAGCCACGTTTCAAACTGCTTAAACGGCTCATCTTGCAAATTATCTTCGCTTAACGCGTCTTGCAGGTATTCACGGCGGATATCTTCGAGTTTCATAACAAGTCCTTTAAATAAAGCCTTAGAAAAGAGCTTAGAGTAGCGAGCTTAAAACAATAGATGTTGAGTAATAACAAATATTAAGATTCAGGTGTATGCGATAGCAATAACACCGAGTCTTGAGTGTATTCGATAACAGTAAACATAGAGTCTCAGGTGCATTCGATAGCAATAAACACAGAGCCTCAGATGCATTCGATAGCAGTAAACATAGAGTCTCAGGTGGATCGTTGGGTTTCGTTTCACTCAACCCAACCTATAACGTAAACTACACAACTCAGATATCTGCAAGTGTAGAAGTGCTGACAAGACGGAGTGCTTTTTTATGCCAAGGAGCATACATTTAGTATGTGACTTAGGCTAAAAAAGCACGACAACGCAGTCAAAGCGAACTACACGCAGCAGAAGGTGATTACATTTGCTCCATAACTTCAATGCCAAGTAAGTCTAATCCCGTCTCTAATGTTTTAGAAACCAAATTACACAGCACTAAACGGCTATCGCGCACGCTTGGCTCTACGCCTTCTTTAAGTACTGGGCAGGCTTCGTAAAATGTCATGTATAAGCTTGCTAACTCATATAAGTAACCACATAGTACGTGCGGTGTTGCTTCACTGATCATTAAATCAAGTACTTCTTCAAGCTGTAGTAGCTTAAGTGCTAGTGCTTTTTCTTGAGGCTCAACAATTGCTACGTCTGAATTTAATGTAGCTGCATCAACGCCTGACTTACGGAAAATACTGCGGATACGTGTATAAGCATATTGTAAGTAAGGGGCTGTTGCGCCTTCAAAGCTTAGCATGGCGTCCCAGTTGAATATGTAATCGCTGGTACGGTGCTTAGAAAGGTCAGCGTATTTAACTGCGCCAATACCTACTTTACGGGCAATTTCGCTGCGATCGCTATCACTTAAATCCGATTCACGTTCAGCTAGTTTTGCAGCTGCACGGTTGATTGACTCTTCTAATAAGTCAGCAAGTTTTACTGTGCCGCCAGTACGTGTTTTAAATGGTTTGTTATCGGCGCCCATCATGGTGCCAAACGGGCAAAACTCGTAACTTGTTTCGTCTCGTAATAAACCTGCTTTGCGTGCTGTAAGCTCTACTTGATTAAAGTGTAGATTTTGACGTGCATCTACAAAAATTAAGATGCGATCGGCACCTAATTTATTTGAACGGTAATCACATGCCGCTAAATCGGTTGTTGCATATAAAAATCCGCCGCCAGATTTTTGTACGATAAACGCAGATGGTTCGCCATCTTTGTTGGCTAGCTCATCTAAAAACACAACTTGCGCGCCTTGCGACTCTACAGCAATGTTTTTATCTTTAAGTAGGCTAATAATATCGTTAAGCTCTGCGTTGTATGCGCTTTCAGCCATAATATCGGCTTGAGTAAGCGTTACATTTAAACGTTTGTATACTTCTTCAGAGTGCTTAACTGAGGTTGCTATAAATAGTTTCCAAAGCTTTTCACAGTGCGCGTCGCCACCTTGTAATTTAACAACGTAATTACGGGCTTTATCTGCAAAGCCTTCTTCGTCGTCAAAACGTTTTTTAGCATCGCGGTAAAAGGTTTCTAAATCGGCAAGTGCAACTGTATCTAAGTCTACACCTTGGCTAATTTGGTCTTCTAAATGCGCGATTAACATACCAAATTGCGTGCCCCAATCACCCATGTGATTTTGACGTACAACCGTATCGCCTCTAAATTCAAGCGCACGTACAATTGAGTCACCAATAATGGTTGAACGTAAATGGCCTACGTGCATTTCTTTAGCAAGGTTTGGTGATGAGTAATCCACAACCACTTTTTGTGGTTTAGCGTGCTCGTTTACTGCAAGCTTTGCATCGCTATTAGCTGCTTTAACACTTTGCGCTAAAAACTCTGGCTTTAAATGAATGTTAATAAAACCTGGACCCGCAATTTCAGTTTTCTCTGCGATATCACTTACATCAAGGTTATCTATAATTTTTTGTGCAAGCTCTCGTGGGTTGCTTTTCATTTTTTTAGCCGCGCCCATTGCGGCATTAATTTGGTAATCACCAAATTGTGGGCGTGTGCTTTGCGTTACTGCTGGGTTTGTGTCTTCAGGTAAGCCTGCGCCAGCCATAGCGGCAATAGCTTTTTCGATTAAAATAGTACGAATGTTCATTATATTATTTACCTTTGTAAGCCCGCCTTAGCAGGCTTTCAGTTAACTGTAGTCGGTCAATTCTAGTTTTCGCGCGTGTGGTTAAACGTTACTTCTGGGTAACGCTCTACCGATAAATTAAGGTTTACACGGCTCGGCGCTATGTAAGTTAAGTTATCGCCACCATCGAGTGCTAAATTGCTTTCGCATTTGCGTTTAAAGTCTTCAAACTTTTTAACGTCACTGCACTCAACCCAGCGTGCTGTATTTACGTTTACACCTTCGTAAATAGCATCTACGTTATATTCAGCTTTTAAACGCGCTACAACCACATCAAACTGAAGTACACCTACCGCGCCCACAATTAAATCGTTGTTTATAAGCGGTCTAAATACCTGTACAGCACCTTCTTCAGAAAGCTGTACTAAGCCTTTTAATAATTGCTTTTGCTTAAGCGGATCGCGTAGACGAATACGACGAAATAGTTCAGGCGCGAAGTTAGGAATACCACTAAATTTAAGTTTTTCGCCTTGCGTAAACGTATCACCAATTTGAATTGTACCGTGGTTATGCAAGCCAATAATATCGCCAGCGTAAGCATCTTCTGCTCGCTCACGATCGCCTGCCATAAAGGTTACCGCATCAGAAATACTCACCTGCTTACCAATACGCACGTGGTTCATTTTCATGCCCTGGCTGTACTTACCCGATACAATACGCATAAATGCAATACGGTCACGGTGTTTAGGGTCCATGTTGGCCTGAATTTTAAATACAAAACCGGTAAAATTCTCTTCTGTTGCAACAATAAGTCTGTCTTCGGTTTCGCGTGGTAATGGCGTTGGCGCCCATTTAGTTAAGCCATCTAAAACATGGTCAACACCAAAGTTACCAAGTGCAGTACCGTAATAAACTGGCGAAAGTTCACCGGCTAAAAACAGATCTAAATCAAATTCGTTTGATGCGCCAATAACAAGCTCAAGCTCATCGCGTAATTGCGCGGCTAAATCTTCGCCAATCGCAATATCTAACTCTGGGTTATCAAGTCCTTTAATAGTGCGAACTTCTTGAATTTTATGACCCTGACCTGTTTTGTATAAAACAGCTTCGTCATTATGAATATGATAAACACCTTTAAACTCTTTACCACAACCAATTGGCCACGTAATTGGAGCACAGGCTATATTTAGCTCTGTTTCAACTTCGTCCAATACTTCCATTGGGTCACGAATATCACGGTCACACTTATTCATAAACGTAACAATTGGCGTTGTACGCAGGCGCGTAACTTCCATGAGCTTACGGGTACGGTCTTCTACACCTTTTGCCGCATCAATAACCATTAAGCACGAATCTACCGCTGTTAGCGTGCGGTAAGTATCTTCCGAGAAATCTTCGTGTCCTGGCGTATCAAGTAAGTTAACAAGCGCATTGTTATACGGGAACTGCATTACAGAGGTAGTAACCGATATACCACGCTCTTTTTCCATTTCCATCCAGTCAGATTTAGCATGCTGATTAGAACCACGCCCTTTTACAGTACCGGCTCTTTGAATAGCTTGTCCGAACAACAATACTTTTTCGGTGATAGTTGTTTTACCAGCATCCGGGTGAGAGATGATAGCAAAAGTCCTTCGCTTGCTGATTTCATTGATAATAGTTTGGTCTGCCATTAATAAATTCTTTTAGTTTGATGCGGGGTTGAATGCATTTAAATAAGCGCTTGCGAGTAAACCCGTAATGTTGATCGTAATTAACTACTATTTTCGCTGATTTTAACGTTATAAACAGCTGATAATAAAACGCCAATAGCTAATTTTTTAATAATGACAATTGTAACAGGAGTCGGTATAAAAGTGTGCTATCTAACTTAAAAATATCTTGGCTTTATAATGAAGAGATGTGACTAGAAATATTTGAAATATGCTCAGCAATTAAATTACAGACCATTTTATAATTGTTTAAGCGATGATTCGTTGCTTTTTAAGCTTATTTTCACCGAGGAATTTATATAAGTATTTTATTTCACAACCTTAGATAAATTAGACTCACTAGTTAGCACGTACTCAACTCTAAATTAATAATTACTTAGCGCTCACCTAATACTTCAAAATCGTCACTTTTTAACTTTGCTTTTCCATCTGCAGCAACAACCCAATGTTCGCGATGAACAACACCATACGCTTGGTTCATTGTCCATTTAGCTGATAAAACATAACCATCATCACCAAGCATTTCCCATGTTACATCAGTGTATTGCACATTTTTAAAGCCTTGATCCATGATCCCTTGCCAAAAGCTTTCTATAGCAACCTCTCCTTTAAACATACCAAATGGGCGAGCATGCATTTCACAATCAGAAAAATACTGTTGCGCGCAGCCTTTTGCATCTTGGTTATTAAATGCATCCTGCCAATCCGCTATCCCTTGTTTGCATTTTTGAAGTACTAATTCGCTATTCATAGATCACCTGTAGTTAATAAATTACGCTTATATTAGCCATATCTTTTAACACTAAAAACAAAGATAATAAAAAATACAGTTTAGAAAAACAGAACAATAAATATGAGTAAATTTAAACAAATGTCGGTGTTTGCAAATATTATTGAGGCAGGTTCTATATCTGCCGCAGCTGATAAGCTTAATGTTTCTAAATCGGTAGTAAGCCAGCATTTAAAAGCGCTAGAGCTAGAGCTTGGGGTAACCCTTTTAAAACGCACAACGCGTAGACAAGCATTAACGGCAACCGGCGAGCTGTTTTACATACAATGTAAAGAGTTAAATAATATCGCGACTACGGCATGGGATACCGTAAAAACTCAACAAGCAGAGCCTACTGGCAATATAAAGATAACCGCCCCAAATGCATTAATGGAAACGCTTATTACCCCTGTTATTGCTAACTTAATGAATCAATACCCCAAATTAACGCCAGAGCTTGTAAGTGCCGATCAGCATATAGATTTTTTAGATCATAATATTGATCTCGCTATTCGAGTGGGTCCCTCAAAAGACAGCGCCCTAAAACAAAAGCGCATAGGTAGCTTTACTGACAGGCTGTGTATAAAAACGGGAGTAATTAAAAGCCCTAAACAGCTAGAGTCTAAAATATTAAATGCAACGCCTTACATCGCTAATACTTGGCAAGGGTTAAATATAGATCACACCTTTAAAAATAAACATGGAGAACTACTTCACTTCAGTACCCAAGCTCGTTGCCTTGCAAACTCTTTCCATAGTTGTTTATCGCTTATAAGAGCAGGAGCTGGAATGGGGCTGGTACCTGATTTTTACTTAAACTTAGTAAAGCCATCACTTGAGGTAATTAACCCCGATTACTCACTTAGTAGTAAAAGTATTTATGCATTAACGCCCTACACGCACAACATGCCAATCTCTGTAAAAATATGCATTGATGAAATAACAAAACACTTAAACAAACTTACAACTTAAGTTTAATAAGCGTTACTCCACTTTTTTAAATATATTAAGCATAAAAAGTCACTTTTACATGCATAAATATTGTAAAATTTATTCAATCACTAAAATACCATTTCAATAATACGTAACTTATTAAATTAAAATAACTTAATTATACAAATAAGTAGCTAACCTTAGCTAAATACCGCGCAATTAATGGTTACATTTCAGCCATCAAGACCGCTATAAGCTTGTTTAATAAAGCCGTAACGCATATTATTGGTAGATTGCATGGAGGATAAGTCGCTTGGTCATGAAAACCAGTAAGTTAAGTATTCGATTATTATGGTATATAACACCCCTTGTTATTCTACCGCTGCTATTTTTAGGTGGCTTTACGCTCACCAATGTAACTAATTCAACACAAAAACAAGCTGATTTAATAATGAGCCGTTTTGTTGAGCAACAACAGCAAAAAATATTTAACTATATCGACTCTTTTCACTCTACAGCAAAACTACTTTCAACTTCGCCAGTACTTAGCGACTTTTTAGCAAACGACATTCGTGCCAACGGTAACCACACCCGAAAACTTGGCGCGCTGATGGATGTATTTGCCAGCTACAGTGAAGCTTATCCAGATATTATTAGTATTAATTTAGTCTCTGCCAGTGGGAAAAGTGATGCTTACTACTCTAACAACCTAACTACTGCACCTAAAAGCTATCCATTTTTTAATCAAGTCTTGCAAAGTAATTTAAGTAAACAGCAATTTATGATTCAAAAGGATGACGGCACCACTAGTTTGTATTTTATTCAACGAATTTATAGTGTTGATTACTACTTAAAACGCCCACAGCAACTTGGTTTTATTGTAATACATATAGAGCCTTCGATACTTAACTCCAGTATTTTAGAAGCCCCATATAACAACACGCTTAATTTGATGTTAACAAAAGACGGTAAGATATTATTTAGCTCTGACTACAACATGCGCGGCCAATATATAAGCGAATACGAACTCAACCAAATCCACGACCTGGCCGATATAGGCATGCTTTCGACCATTGAGCTCTCAAGTATAGATAAAATTGAGCGTATGATTTTTGCAGTACAAATGCCTGGCGGATATTATTACGTATCTACCATTCCAAAAGGTGTGCTTTACCAATCAGGCAAAGCTATAAGTTTAATAACGGGCTTAATTGTTATTATTTCAGTGATCACTCTACCAATATTAATTTTTGTAGTGGTGCGTAATTTATTACTTAATCCAATTGAGTTACTAGGTGCAGCGAGTCACCGTGTAGGTGATGGTGATTTGTCGGTGCACTTACCTGCGCACACTAATGATGAAGTGGGTGTTTTATTTAACGACTTTAACCACATGGTTAATCAAATAAGGCATTACCAGCAGCAGCTTGAAGAATATAAGCATCATCTTGAGGATAAAGTAGAAAGTCGCACCCAAGCACTTGAAGCCATGAACAGCCAACTTGAGTTGGCTATTGGCCAAGCTGAGCAAGCCAATCAACTTAAGAGCCGATTTTTAGCTAACATGAGCCATGAAATACGCACGCCACTTACTGCTATTATGGGCTTTACAGAACAGTTGCTACACAATGGCAAGGTTGAGAACGATAAGCAACATCTCAGTACTATTTTACGTAACTCAAAACACTTATTAGAGCTAATAAATAATATTTTAGATTTATCTAAAATTGAAGCCGAAAAGCTAGCTGTTGATTTGTCAGCATTAAACGTAGTGCAGCTTGTGCACGACATTGAATCAATTATTCAACCACTGGCACAAGAAAAACAATTAACCCTTAATATTGACTATCAACTACCGCTACCTCGCACCATTTATAGTGATGTGACTCGCTTAAAACAAATACTTATAAACATTGCCAATAACGCCGTTAAATTTACCGAAAATGGCAGTGTGTCTATTTGTGTGCACTATTTAGAATCGAGTCAAAAGCTTGAGTTTGTAATTAAAGATACCGGTATTGGTATGTCTGAGCATCAAATAGAGCGTGTATTTAAACCGTTTGAACAAGCTGATGCAACAACTACACGTCGTTTTGGTGGTACAGGTCTTGGGTTGTGTATTTCTAAAAACTTAGCACTGCTACTTGGTGGCGATGTAAATCTTGAAAGTGAAGTGGGTGTTGGTAGTCGCGTTACAATTAGGGTGGCGTGTCAGTTATCTGATGATCAACCCATGCTTGAATTTTTAACGCAAGACAGCCAGTTAATACCAGAGAAAGACCCTCTATTATCATTTGCCAGCAACAGCTTCGACGCCAATATATTAGTTGCTGAGGATAACCCAGATAACCAATTATTAATTAAATTACTACTGCAAACCTGGGGTCTTGAACCCGATATTGCCAATAATGGTGCACAAGCCGTAGAAATGGCACTCGTAAACGACTACCAACTTATTATTATGGATATGCAAATGCCTGTAATGGGCGGGTTAGAAGCGACTAAAATGCTTCGCCATGCCGCGTATGATGGCCCTATTATTGCCCTTACTGCCAATGTAATGAACCACGATATAGGGACTTACCTAGAGGCTGGTTGCGATAAAGCACTTGCTAAACCCATTGATAAAGATGCTCTGGAAAATGTACTCGTGAGCTACCTGCATCTTGAAAAAGATAATCAAAATAAATGGGATAGCCTATTAAAAAGCGAAAAATTCCAGCAAATTGCTGATAATTATTTAGCTAACTTACCTACATATTTAAAAGAAGTTAAAGCTCTGCAACATTGTGATGATTGGGAAGCATTAAGAGGTGTAGCGCACAGTATTAAAGGTAGTTCTGGATGCTTTAACTTTGATGAAATTTACCATAGTGCTGCGGCACTTGAAGAGAACTTAAAAAGTAACAATAAAGTGCCAAGAGACGAGCTGGTAAATGATCTAATAGCAGCCATTGAGCAAGCAATTAGCGACAAAGTAACCTAAAAGCAAACTTACAAAATGCAGTACTTTAGCGACTCTGTATTTTAAATGCTAATTATCGACTTTAATTATGAAAAGTTTAAACCTAGCGCCATACCCATTAAAATTGCGTCTTCAAAGCCATTTTTAGCAGGGTTATCACTTGGGTAGTAGTTTTTACGCACTGACATTTCAGTAAAGCCTGCGTTCTCGTACAGCGCAATAGCACGCGTATTTGATTCGCGTACTTCTAAAAAGAGGTTTTCAGCATTTTGCTGCTCACCATATTCAATAAACTGCGCTAACAACTGCCTTGCAATACCCTTACCCTGGTGACTTGGTGTTACACAAATATCCATAAGTGTAAAATCAGGCCCTGCTTTTTCACCAATATAAAAACCAATCATGCTCGCATCATCAAATGCGGCAACATTAAAATAGCGCCCGCCTATGCATGAACTCATTGTATTTAAAGTCCACGGATGGCTATGACACGCTGTTTCGACGGCCATTAATTGAGATATTGCAGTTTCATCTACTGGTTTAAAGTTTATCAAGGTGTTCACTCATTAAAGCCCATAAAGCACGCTTTTCAGAAGCGTTGAGCTGTGGGGTTGGCAATGTAAGCTCATTATCGTTTAATTGCATCTCACGGCCCTGTACAACACTATTTATAATAATAGGCTCGGCACTTAGTTTAATGTCTGCAAGTAATTGCTCATTGAGCGTTAAAGGACTGGCTATCGCACTTTGTAATAAAGTATTAGCTTGATCATTTGCTTGAGGACAATAATGTTGATTGAGTTCAAGATTTTCTATATCAAAAATAGCTGCGTAACGTGGATGCATAACAACTCAGTAGATTAGACATTTGAACAATATAAGAAGTAATAAAAACGATGTAAAGAAGAAATGGCAGGGGCGGAGAGATTCGAACTCCCAACCATCGGTTTTGGAGACCGCTGTTCTACCAATTGGAACTACGCCCCTGCAATGACGACGAATTATAGAGAAGTTTCGCCAAAGGTAAAGAGAAAAATCACTCTTTTAGCTCAACTGCTTTTAAAATAAACAAAACGGTGAATTAGCATGCTAATTCACCGTTTTATCTACTGTAGTAACACAATAAATACTTTTATTTAGCGCTCTGCCCAGCGAGGGTTATTAAGAATAGACATCATAGAAACATAAAGAACATCAGTTCCATGCAAAAAGTTGGTGACAAAAACACCTAAAGTAACTGTCATTACTGTTTTATTAACTAAATAAAACTTAGCGGATGAGTAAACATACAAACAAATCAATAACATTGATAGCATTTATGATACAGTTTTTCCTCCAGAAGATCCGCGCTTTATCTCTAAATTGCATATTTCATCATGTATCTTATTCACGCGGGTTATACACAATACCAATATGGAGGAGTTTTACTATTCGCTTTTGCGGATGGTTTACACCATGTTATATGAAGTTTAAATCAAAAAAATATAGTATCGATTCAACCGATTATCAAGTAGGTCAAGATAACGTCAGTAAATGGGGGATGGATATTCATAGTAATGTGTTTTCTATTTCAATTGGCTTATCTTTACTTTTCATAATAACTTTACTCGCCTTGCCACCTAGCGAAACAAAAGACGCTATTAACACGATAAAAAATGCTGCACTCGTAAATTTTGATTTCGTATTTATGTGGGGGGCAAATATACTCCTGCTTTTTGCTATCGGCATTGCAGTATCTCCGCTTGGAAAAATTCGCTTAGGCGGCGATAAAGCAACAACCGACTACTCTACCCTTTCTTGGGTTTCAATGTTATTCGCTGCTGGCATGGGCATAGGGCTTATTTTTTGGGGTGTTGCCGAACCAACCGCATTTTATACAGACTGGGCAGGTACTCCTCTCAATGCTGAACCATTTACCGAGCAAGGTCGAGAAATTGCCTTAGGTGCAACGGTATTCCATTGGGGTCTTCATGCGTGGGCGATTTATGGGATGACCGCATTATGCCTAGCTTATTTTGTTTATAATAAAGGCTTACCACTTTCAATGCGCTCTATATTTTATCCACTTTTTGGGGATCTAGTATGGGGGAAACTAGGCGATGTTATAGATGTAATGGCTGTTTTAGTAACTCTATTTGGTTTGGCTACATCACTTGGTCTCGGTGGGTCGCAAGCAGCAAGTGGGATAAGCCATGTTTTAGGGTTTGAAAATTCGCTACTATTGCAACAAGGCATCATTTTACTGATTATGGGCTTAGCCATTTTGTCGATTATACGTGGTATGGATGGCGGCGTTAAACTGCTTAGCAACATTAATATGGGCATTGCTTTTGTGTTTCTTGCTCTAATTGCTATTTTAAATTTTACTACCGTACTTGATTCTGGCTACACCGCAGTCGTCGGCTATGTAAAAAATATTATACCTTTGAGCTCAAGCACAGGCCGAGAAGACACTGAGTGGCTACATAGCTGGACTGTATTTTACTGGGCTTGGTGGGTGGCTTACGCACCTTGCTTTGGCATGTTTGTGGCACGTATCTCTAAAGGCCGCACCATACGAGAGTTTTTAGTATACGTATTACTTATCCCAACGCTTGTTACTACAGCCTGGATGTCGGTTTTTGGTGGGATAGCTATCGATCAGGTTATAAATGAAATTGGAGTGCTAGGCGCCGATAAAGGTATTACTGATGTATCACTTAGCTTATTTTATATGTTGGATGCATACTCTTTTAGTACAGTGCTTTCGCTTTTAGCTATCGCGTTGATTATCATCTTTTTTGTAACGACTCTAGATTCGGGCTCTATTGTGATAGATAGCCTTACATCAGGCGGTAAACTTGAAGTACCAATAAAACAAAAGCTAGTATGGGCTAATATTGCAGGTATTATTGCAATGCTAATGCTCTGGATTGGCGGTACTGAGTCTATTCAAGCACTACAATATATAACGATCATTGCGGCGCTCCCTTTTACGCTTATTTTATTACTTGGCAGTATTAGCCTTGTAAAAGGACTAATGACAGAGCTAGAAACACACAAGTAAAAACCTATCAGCACGAAGCTGTAGTCGTAAAAAAGCCCGTTTTATAAACGGGCTTTTTAATGAGCGACTATAAACTGACTAAAATAAGCTTATACGCTTATACGCTTATACGCTTAGCGTTATTCCCACTCAATAGTTGCCGGTGGCTTACCAGAAATATCGTAAACTACACGTGAAATACCATCTATTTCGTTAATGATACGGTTTGATACCACACCTAAAAACTCATATGGTAAATGTGACCAGCGCGCAGTCATGAAGTCGATTGTTTCAACACAACGAAGTGATACAACCCAATCGTACTTACGTGCATCGCCCATAACCCCTACCGATTTAACAGGTAAAAATACAGTAAATGCTTGGCTTACTTTATGGTAAAGCTCAGCTTTGTGAAGCTCTTCGATGAAAATCGCATCAGCGCGGCGTAATAAATCACAGTATTCTTTTTTGATTTCGCCAAGTACACGCACACCTAAACCTGGTCCAGGGAAAGGGTGACGGTAAAGCATGTCGTACGGTAAACCTAGCTCTAGGCCAATTTTACGTACTTCATCTTTGAATAATTCACGTAATGGCTCAACAAGTCCCATTTTCATGTCATCTGGTAATCCGCCCACATTGTGGTGAGATTTAATAACATGTGCTTTGCCTGTGGCAGATGCCGCAGATTCAATAACGTCTGGGTAAATTGTACCTTGCGCTAACCATTTTGCATTTTTAAGCTTTTTGGCTTGCTCATCAAATACATTAATAAACGTGTGACCAATGGCTTTACGCTTATCTTCTGGGTCTGACTTACCAGCAAGATCATTTAAAAACTGCTCTTCGGCTTCAACTTTAACAATGTTTAAACCAAATTTATTACCAAACATGTCCATTACTTGTTGGCCTTCGTTTAAACGAAGTAAACCATTATCAACAAATACACATGTTAGCTTTTCGCCAATTGCACGGTGAATTAGCATAGCCACAACCGATGAATCAACACCACCAGAAAGGCCTAAAATAACTTCGTCATCACCAACGGTTTCTTTAATACGCTCGATAGCATCATCGATAATTTTTGCAGCAGTCCACAACTTTTCACAGCCACAAATATCAATAGCAAAACGCTCTAATAAGCGCTGACCTTGATGCGTGTGCGTCACTTCTGGATGAAACTGTACGCCGTAAAAACGTTTTTCTTCATTAGACATTGCAGCATGTGGACAAGTAGATGTTTTAGCTGTTGTAGTAAAGTCAGCTGGAATATCCATTACTTTATCGCCATGGCTCATCCAAACGTCAAGTATGCCGTTGCCGCCATCTGTAATATGGTCTTCAATTGCAT
Source organism: Pseudoalteromonas sp. AS84 (assembly GCF_038900255.1). Lineage (NCBI taxonomy): Bacteria > Pseudomonadati > Pseudomonadota > Gammaproteobacteria > Alteromonadales > Pseudoalteromonadaceae > Pseudoalteromonas > Pseudoalteromonas sp. AS84. The sequence continues at coordinate 131,896 of NZ_JBBMQY010000007.1, forward strand.
CAAATAATGCACAATTGCCCACTTTTTCTACTTGTGCGTAACCAAACTCTTTTTTATCTGAGCTGTGTACGTTTCCGCCTAGTTGAGCTGCCATTGTTTGCATACCGTAGCAAATACCTAGTACAGGCACGCCTGCATTAAATACATACTCAGGAGCGCGCGGGCTATTTTCAAGCGTTGTTGATTCTGGGCCACCAGAAAGAATAATACCTTGTGGGTTGAACTCGCGGATTTGCTCTTCAGTCACATCCCATGCCCATAGCTCACAGTAAACACCAATTTCGCGGATACGGCGCGCGATCAATTGCGTGTATTGTGAACCAAAGTCTAAAATGAGAATTCGTGAATCGTGAATATCTTTGCTCATGGAGTATCTCGTAAAGTCTGATGCTAAATGTCATTTGTTAATGTAAACGACTAAAAAGAGGGCTTGCAAAGCAAGCCCAGTATATTAAATTAATTACGCTGCTTAACCTAAGCGGTAATTTGGTGCTTCTTTAGTGATTTGCACATCATGAACGTGCGACTCACCCATACCCGCTGAAGTAACACGTACAAATTGTGGTTTTGTATTAAGCTCTTCAATTGTTGCACAACCCGTTAAGCCCATAGCACTACGTAAGCCACCTACTTGCTGATGAATAATCGTTGCAATAGGACCTTTGTAAGCTACGCGACCTTCAATACCTTCAGGTACTAACTTGTCTGCTTCGTTTGATTTTTGGAAGTAACGATCTGATGAACCTTCTTTTTGATCCATCGCGCCCAATGAGCCCATACCACGGTAAGATTTATAATAACGGCCTTGGTATAATTCAACTTCACCTGGTGCTTCTTCTGTACCAGCAAGAAGTGAACCCACCATTACACACGATGCACCAGCAACAAGTGCTTTAACAATATCACCAGAAAAACGAATGCCACCATCAGCAATAACAGGAATGTCGCGACCCTTTAAGCCTTCAACAGCATCTGAAATAGCTGTAATTTGTGGAACGCCACAACCGGTAACTATACGTGTAGTACAGATAGAACCTGGGCCGATACCTACTTTAACTGCATCCGCTCCCGCATCAGCAAGTGCAATCGCACCTTCAGCTGTTGCGATGTTGCCTGCGATAATTTGTAGGTCTGGGTATTCTTTGCGAGTTTTAGTAACACGGTCAATAACACCTTGAGAGTGACCATGCGATGTATCGATAAGTAAAACATCAATACCCGCTTCTACTAATGCAGCAATGCGCTCATCAGTACCTGCGCCAACACTTACAGCAGCACCTACACGTAAACGACCTTGGTCGTCTTTACATGCGTCAGGTTTGTCTTGGGCTTTTTGGTAATCTTTTACTGTGATCATGCCTTTAAGTTTAAATTCATCATCAACAACTAAGATTTTTTCAATGCGGTGTTCGTGCATTAAGCCTAAAATTTCTTCGCGAGCTGCGCCTTCTTTAACGGTAACAAGCTTTTCTTTTTTAGTCATAACGGTAGAAACAGGCTGTTCAAGCTTAGTTTCAAAACGCATATCACGACTAGTAACAATGCCTACAAGCACATTGTTGCTATCGGTAACCGGAAAGCCTGAAAAACCTTTTTCGTGCGAAAGCTCAATTGCATCTGCAATTGTTAAATCGGCAGTAACCGTTACAGGGTATGAAACAATACCTGCTTCGTAGGTTTTAACTTTACGTACGTTTTTCGCTTGTTCTTCAATAGTCATGTTTTTATGAATAAAACCAAGACCACCTTCTTGCGCAAGGGCAATAGCTAAACGAGCTTCTGTAACAGTATCCATAGATGCTGAAATAAGCGGCAAGTTAAGTTTGATACCACGCGTTAAGCGAGTTGAAATATTTGCCGTGTGTGGCAAAACAGTAGAATGACCAGGTACTAAAAGTACGTCATCAAAGGTAAGAGCTTCTTTAGCGATTCTAAGCATTTTGGCAACTTCTCACATGTGGATCTAAGATAAGGAATTGCGGCCAAATTTTAACAGCGTTGTTGGCATGAGTAAATAATATTTCGCAAATATTTATGATAAAGTAGCCCTATAAATAGATTTAGGTTGTTTTTTATGTTTTCACCGTCCTCAAAAGCAGTTTACACCGTGTCACGCCTTAATAGAGAAATTCGCACGCTTCTTGAACAAGGGTTTGCATCGCTTATATTAACCGGCGAAATTTCGAACTTTATTACACCAGCATCTGGGCATTGGTATTTTTCGTTAAAAGACGATAAAGCACAAATTAAAGCCGCTATGTGGCGCGGCAACAATCGCAACCAAAGCTACCGCCCTGCCAATGGCGCACAAGTTACAGTAAAAGCGCGTGTATCGCTTTATGAACCTCGCGGTGATTACCAGCTTATTGTTGAGCATATGGAACCCGCAGGCGAAGGTCAGCTAAAGCAAGAATTTGATGCGCTTAAAATGCGCTTAGCCGCCGAGGGATTATTTAGCTCAGTTCACAAACAACCATTACCGCAAAATATTAATCGTATTGGTGTTATTACCTCAGCAACCGGCGCTGCTATAAAAGATATTTTAACGGTACTCAAACGCCGAGCGCCGCAGCTAGAGGTCATCATTTACCCTGCTATGGTACAAGGCAAAGAAGCGCACCTGCATTTAATTAACCAAATTGACTTAGCCAACACACGTGACGAAGTAGACGTACTTATTTTAGGACGCGGCGGTGGTTCACTTGAAGATTTATGGTGTTTTAATCACGAACAGCTCGCCCGCGCTATTTTCAAAAGTGAATTACCGATAGTAAGTGCGGTAGGCCATGAAATAGATACAACTATTAGCGATTACGTTGCTGATGTTCGTGCAGCGACCCCATCAGCCGCTGCAGAGCTTGTAAGCCCAAATACACAAGAGTTACATAACAAGGTAACGCAATTAGTTAATCGTTTATCCAACGCGTTTAAGCACGATATTGCTGAAAAACGCGCACTTGCAACGCAGCTACAACATCGCCTTAACTTATGCCATCCGCGTAATCAGCTTAATCAAAAATCACAACGTTTGGATGAGCTAAGCATTGCGCTGCAACAAGCTATGCGTAATCGTTTATACCAGCAAGAACGCACACTCAATAACTTAACGCCGCGTTTAATGCGCCAATCGCCTGATAAAAAACTCGCTACAGCAAGCCATCAACTTTCGCAATTACAAGCTAGGCTAAACCAAGCTATACAGCATCAATTACAGCAAGCTAATAATAGCTTGGCATTGCAAGCAAGTAGGTTAGATTCGGTAAGTCCGCTTAATGTTTTAGCGCGCGGTTATAGCATCACTAAAACACAGCAAGGGAAAGTAGTTAAATCTGTGGATAAAATTAAAACAGGCGATGTTTTAATTACAGAGCTCGTTGATGGCTCTATAGAATCACAGGTTACTTAAAGCTCGGTACTTAGCAACAATTTAAGCTCGCTATCGCTAGATGTAGAGGTAGTGCTTTTAAATTGCTGCCAAAATTCCTGCTTCATCAACTTGTCGTTTAGCTCTCGCCATTGAGCACTGCCAAATGTATCGTTATCAGCGGGCGCGGCTAGTTCAAATTCACATACCGTTGTTTTACATTTTGCGCTAACAATATCAGGCATAATTGCCAAATCAGCTGTTAATAAAAAATCTTGTAATGCCATTTCAGTACGATAAGCCCATTCTTCGTCACGCGTTTGCTTTTCAAATTTATCACGTAAGACCTTCTCAAAATCTGAAGGACCTCTCATTTGCTTTAAAACGCTTTTAAGCGTCGCTTTCTGTTCGGCGAGTTGCTGCTTAAGCTGAGTGACTTGCTCTTCTAAAGGTAGCTCATCAAGCATTTGGGGTTCTAAATCGGTTGGAGACGTGTCTTCAGCGGGCTCTCTATTAGCGACTTGCTCAGGTACTACAGAGTCTGCATTACTCAATACCTCATTACTTTGTTGTTCAGTATGAAGCTTTTGCTGTTTTTCATAGCTTGGCTGCGACTTAACAGATTCTGGATGACTTGAAGCTGCATTAAAGTAGCTCCAAGTTAAACCTACACCCGCAATAAACCCAATCCCTAGAGCCAATAAACTATTCTTGTTCATGTTAATTCCTTTTAAGTTTTATTATTTTTAATTACTTATAGCATTGCACTCGTGTGCGATTCGTTTTCAGGCTCAGGATTTGCTAAAAAGTTTTGGTTCATACTTTGCGCCGGACACTCACAATCCGGTCGACCAATAATTTTAGCGGGTACGCCAACAGCGGTTGTGTGTGGTGGTACATTGCTAAGTACAACGGAGCCCGCACCAATTCGTGCGCCCTCACCCACTTCAATATTACCCAGTACTTTAGCACCCGCGCCAATTAATACGCCCGCCCTAATTTTAGGATGACGATCGCCCTGCTCATTGCCTGTGCCGCCAAGCGTTACAGATTGCAAAATTGATACGTTATCTTCAATTACCGCGGTTTCACCAATAACAATACCGGTTGCGTGGTCAAACATAATGCCTTTACCCACTTTACATGCTGGGTGAATATCAACCCCAAACACTTCAGAGTTACGGCTTTGAATAAAGCGCGCTAGCTCTTTGCGGTTTTGTTGCCACAAACAATTAGCCAAACGGTGCGCCTGAATAGCATGAAAACCTTTTAGATTTAATATAACCGTAAGATAGGTTTCTGATGCAGGATCGCGGTCTTTTACCGCTTTAATGTCCTCAGCAACAAATGAGAGCATACGGTCACATTTTACAAATGCTTGGTCGAACAGCTCTCGGATAGTGAATGCAGATACAACCGCATCAGCCAACTTATTAGCAACAATAAAGCTCAATGCCGAACCTAAACAATCATGATTCAAAACACATGAATAAACATGACTTGCTAATAATGGTTCACGTTTTACTACATCGTTAGCTTCATCGCGAAGCTGTTGCCAAATTGCATGACGCATAATACTGCACTGCCTTAAGTTGATATAAAATAGCCTTTTCCCAAGTCTAACGGATTTAGCCACTAAGGTGTTAATCCCTTAGTTATTTGTTCTGGTTATTAGATATAACTAGGGCGTGTTGATCTTTGGTGATTGGATTTGCAGCAGTACATTTGGTTTTTAGGCAAGGCAGAGCCTATGTAGCGTGGTTACTCCCCATAAATAGGCGATAACGCAGCATAAAGACCAAACATGCGCTGCCCTTTGGGTTCTTTCTAGGGACGATTAACTCTTTGTTGCTCGGTTTTTACTTATTCTTATATGGATGTAAGCCAGTAGAATAACGCAGGAGCAGTTATCGAGCCCACTAGGTTACAAACCTCGCGCCGCGATTAAATCGACCTTAGATTGAACAAATTTCAATCCACAGAGTTCAACACGCCCTAGCACCCAGAAATGATATTTTAAATACATACCCACTTTTTAGATTAAGTTATACGACAGTTGCTAAAATTTCCAATACATACTTAAAATATAATAAATTAATAAAAATCAAAAGCTAACAACATATGACAGCTCACCTGTCATATGCCAAAATACATACTGGCGTATAGCTGACGGCGTAAATAACAAAAACAAACGCTAAATTAGCATCATCAACTCAACAAGGATAACGATGATGAAAAACGATATATTAAATACAAGAAAATTAGGTTACAAATTTTACTTTCAAGATGGCGATAATCAAATAGCGTGTTTTGGTAGCTACTTTACAGGGAAAGAAGAAGTATACGTAAATGATGAACTTATAAGTAATAAGCGTAACCAAAGGATTCACAGTGGCCATCAATTTAATATTGGTGACAATGATTTTAAAGTAATGTTTGAAATGCGTAATATTTTAACTGGCAAGTTAGAGTGCTCACTTTATAAAAATGGCCAATTTATAAAAAGTTATGAACAATCATCATTATTAAATAACCCAAAAACTTCATTAAAAGTGCTTTTTGGCTGCTTTTTTGGAGGCCTAGTTGGTGGCTACTTGCTAATTATAATTTTAGAATTCTTGATTGGGAAGCTTTAAAATGCAACTTAATCCTAAAACAATAAAAGAACTTAGGCAGCAATTTAATTGGACGCAACAGCAACTTGCCGATGCCTGTGATGTAAGCTTGAGAACAATCCAACGGGTAGAAAAAGAAGGCGCGGCATCAAAAGAAACCACAATGGCTTTATGCGCGGTTTTAGAAGTACGCCAGGGTAAATTAATTAAGCTTGATGAAGATACAACACCTCTCGGTGGTGCAACAACTTTAAACAAGCACACTATAACCACGGTGTTAGCATTGTCATCAGTAGTCAGCTTCATATTAGGCATGATAACTGTTTTTTTTATTATGAAATAAAGAGCTACAGCAATATCAAAATATAAGTCGAAAGAGCTACGTGGCCACATCACTTTAGTTGTAATAATAAGTGCAATGATACTTTTTGGGTTAGGTGTAAAAATTGGTTCAATACTATATCCAACACCATAAAAAATGCCCCAATATATGGGGCATTTTAATTATCTTAACTTATATAACTATTTAAACCTTCATTGAAAGACTTTATCGACTTTCATCACTTCAATATTTTTTGCAGGAATGGCTAATTTGTAATCAGCAATTACTTTATCCTCAGCAACCAGCTCAGCAGGTTTATTAGTGTTGTAAACCATTGGTGATGTTTGCTCAGACGCTAAACGTTTTTGCATATCAGCACCGTCTGCGGTTATAAACACATATTGAACATTGTCTGTTTGTAAGTTTTCTTTAATAACGCGGTTTACATCAGCAACGCTTAGCGTTTTAAGTTTATTAGTAACGTAACTTACAAAGCTATCTGTGTTGTAAAATTCGCTATCAAGTGCGTAACCTAATTGGCGATTTTGACTTGCGACCATTTGCGGCACAAAGTTAATTAAAAAGTTACGCGTAGCTTCAAAGTCATCTTCGCTCATACCATTTTTAATTAGCTTATCTAGCTCAAACAAGGCTGTACGTGTTGCAAAGTGCGCATCGTTATTAGAGCGAAGTGGGCGTAACCACACTTGAAAAATTTGCTCAGAGCGCCCTAGGTTTGCATCAGGCTTGGTTTGAAACATACCACGTGGAAAATATTCAATGTATGCGTAATCGCCGTAGTTCATGCCGCGAGTTTCACGAATGCGCTCATATAAAAAGCTGTTAGAACTACGGTGCTCACCAAAGTACGAACGCACAAGCCACAGGGCTGTCCAGTCTTCGCTACTTCTTATTGTATCAATAGGAAAACCAAACGATACCGCTGTCGATTGTGCCGATTTTTCTACAATCGTTGCATGATGACCTTTAAACACTGGCGCATCAGGAATACTTAAACGGCTTTGCTCACCTTTTGGTAGCGTTGCAAAATCGCTCATCATTTTAGCTTTAAGTTTTACAGGCACAGCCCCAATTAAGCCAACCGTGAGTTTTGATTGCGTAAGCTCGCTGTTATAAAACGCTTTAACATCATCCAGCGTCAACGCTTCTAAATCCGAAATATCACCGTAGTTGTAGCTTTCGTAAGGGTGATTTTTGTAAAGCGCACTGTAGAGCACTTCTTTGCCTAGCTCTTCATCGTTAGATGCTTTTAAGCCTGATTTAATACCGTCGATCATTTCTTTTTTAAGGCGCTTAAAATCGTCATCTCTAAAACCTGGATTTAGTAATTGTTCGCTCACAAGTGCATACCACTGCGGTGCATTATCTTTATGAATACGTCCTTGAAACGACAGCATTTCTTTATCTATTTGATAGCCAAAGCTACCCGCAAGCGGATAAAGTGCTTTTTGAATATCTTTATAGCTTGTCGCCTCTGAGCCACCTTGTGCAAGCATAGCTGCAGTTAACGCAGCAACACCTTTTTTGCCTTGCGGGTCGGCAGCCGCACCGGTATTGAATAAAAAGTTAACATCAATTAATGGCGAGCTATTGGTTTTATCAAGTACTTTAAATACAGGTGCCGCAGGTGCTTGTTCAAGCTTTGCAGTAAGCGCATTTAAATCAACTTCTTGCTCAAAACCAGGGGCTTTATCAAGTGCCGACATCGTTAATGTGGTACGTGCGTTATCAGTAAAGTATTTATTAGCAACGGCTTTAATATCTGCACTGGTAATGTTATCTGATGATTTATAAAGCTGGTTTATAACCTCAGGATCGCGCTCAAAATGCATGTAGCTGGCAAGAGTTGATGCAATCGCTTGCGACGAATCTAAGCCGTTAATAAAGCTGTATTTAAGGTTCGATTTTAAATCATTTAGCTTTTGCTCATCAACAAGCTCAGTGCGTGCTTTTGCATAAGTGCGGTTAATTGCATCGCGTGCAGTGGCTAAATCGTCTGCGTTTTCTACCTTAACAAATACGTGTAATAAACCCGGATCTTTAGTCTCTGGGTTATAGGTAAACATTTGGCTGGCAATTTGTTTGTCGACCACTAGCTCTTGATATAGATCTGAATTATTTGAAAAATAAAGCTGTGAAATTAAATCAAGTGCCGCTCTGTCCTTTTTAGCAGGCTCCCACGCAGCGCCTTTGTACGATACAAGTAACCAATGCCCTGGTAGTGCTTCATCTTGCTGGTGCAAATATTTTGGTGCTTGTTGAACAGGCTCTGCTGTAATGTCAGCAACATAGTTACCCTTTTTCCAGCTACCCCAATGCTTTTTAACCATTGCCATTGTTGCTTGTGGGTCTACATCGCCCACGATGACAAGTGAAACATACTCAGGCTTATAAAACTTAGCAAAAAACTCTTTCCCGTACGCCATTTGATCAGGCATGGCTTCTATGTCTTTAAAAAAGCCCATAGTGGTGTGTTTATACGTGTGCTTATCAAACGCTTCTTCGCGTACAGCACTTAATAATTTACGAATTGGGCTCGCGTTGTTTTTTAAGTACTCACCTTTTACCGTTTGTGCTTCGGTTCTAAATTGCTCTTCGGTGTAGGTTAAATTTTGAAAAATATCAGCTTCAAGCTCAAGTACTTTATCAAGATGCTGCTTTGAAAAGTTTAAATGGTAATTTGTGTAATCGTTTGTTGTATACGCGCGGTTATCAACACCTGAATTTTTTAATATGTCTGAATATACGTCTTCAGGGTATTTTTGTGAGCCTTTAAACATCATGTGTTCAAAAAAGTGGGCAAAGCCTGTTTTGCCCTCTTCAACTTCGTTACGCGACCCTACCGATACCGGAATTTGCAGCGACACTACATCAGGGTAATCGGTTTTAACAACCATGACACGTAAGCCGTTTTCTAGCTCTTCAATTAAATAATCTTGCGAAAAAACACGGTCATCAGCTTTATTTACTTGTTCTTGTTGTGCTGTTGTTTGCGTGCTTTGGTTTTGTTGCATGGCGCAACCCGTTAACGCCAGCGATACCGCTAAGCTGGCTGCTAATAATTTAAATTTCATTGTTGTCCCTTTTTAAATTGAGCAAATTTGTTGTTAGATTTAACACTAACTCACCCTCGATTATGCCCCAAAGCCAATAAATATAAGAGTCCCAAGGGAATTTATTATGTAAACAACTGTGTCAATTATAAATAATGGGAACAAGCACTATGAATAAACATCATGTTAGTTGAAAAACTTTCATTAAATAAATCTATCTAGACGTCTAAATGGCTGCTATATTAAATCTATCGAAACGCACTTGGCTGGAATGAGGATTATGGCTTTATCATTAAAAGAGAAAATAGAGGACACCAACCAAGGTGTTTATCTTATTGGTACTACCCCGCCTAAAATAGGCACCGATAAAGCGCAATTAAAAACTATTGCAGAAAAGCTATTAGGTCGCTTACACGAAATTGAATACGACGGCGTAATAATTTACGACATTCAAGACGAAAGCAGCCGAACTAATCAAGCGCGCCCGTTTGCGTTTAAACAAACCGTTGATCCGCGTGAATACAGCCATTTACTCCGTGATTTATCTGCACAAGATGTAATTACTTACAAAAGTGTGGCGCAGCGTGGCGTAGGCGAGTTTAAAGATTGGCTAAGTGAAACTAAAAACGACTACGATTTACAAAATGTAGTTTTAGTAGGTAGCCCGTCATCGGTAGGCGATATAAAGCTAAGTCTGCCAGATGCGTATAAAGCAATGGCTGAGCAATCAGATGATTTCTTTTTAGGTGGCGTTACAATTGCCGAGCGCCATTCAAGTAAACGAAATGAGCACGAACGATTAATAGAAAAAACAGCACAAGGTTGTCAGTTTTTTATATCGCAAGCTGTTTACGACGCACAAGCGACTATAGAGCTAATTACTAGCTACGCACGTACATGTAAAGCACAGGGTATTACACCTCAACGTATTATATTAACGTTTACCCCGTGCGGCGGCGAAAAAACCTTAGAGTTTATGCAATGGTTGGGTATCTCAGTGCCAGAGGCTACAAAATGGCGCATGCTTGATGCAGACAATACTCTAAGCGAATCAGTTCGTATTTGCCGCGAGAACCTCGACTTAATACTTAAAAGCTGTGCACATTTAGACGTGCCGCTGGGCTTAAATATTGAAAGCTTAACAAACCGTAAAGAAGAAATTGATGCATCAATAAACTTATACCGTTTATTAAAAGCCATTATGGAATTGAACCTTGCGGAAAAGCTAATTGCTTAGAGCTTGAGCCTAAACTAATTCACACCCTTCTTGGCAAGCCTAGTGGCTTGCTTTTTTATGTCCGTTCTTTGAAAAATGAATTAATAAATACAAGTAAAGATTTGCAGCTTAAGCTATTTATTAAAGCTATTTTTGGTTATTACTCTCAAGCTTTTTTAAAGCAAACCCCATTGAGGAGCACATAACACCAAAAATAACTCCCTCATTAGATATAAATCTAATGTTAGGGAACGTTTCAAATCAGCTTATTATTGCTAATGAAAAAATAAAACCTATCGCAGAAAAAACCAACTAAGTTTTGTGGTATTAGTCATGACGAACTTCCTTTTATTATTGTGCTTTTTTAGCTAGCTTATACGCTTGTTTATTTTTATACATTGCGTGGTCCGCATCATTTAATAGCGCTTCAAAGGGCTGCTTTTGTTTATCAGTAAAACTATAACCAATACTGAGTGATAAATCGCACACGTTTACTTTAAGTAAGGCTTTTGAATACTCGGTCGAAATTTTATTCATAATATAGTTAATTTTACTTTTATCGCTTACTTGCATTACTGCAACAAACTCATCGCCACCTAAACGCCCTACTATATCGGCATCTCTTAAATGCGTTTTTAGCGTATCTGCCAATATAATCAATGCTTTGTCACCCACTTCATGTCCGCAAGTGTCGTTTAATTTTTTAAAGTCGTTTATATCAATAAACAAACAACACACGTCAAAACCCAAACGTAGCGCTAAGTTAAGCTTTTGCTGAGCTAGTAAGTTAAGTGCTCGGCGATTATAAATATTAGTTAATGAGTCTAACATGGCTATTTCACGCATTTGCTCATAGCTATAAACAAGGGCTAAGTCGTCTTCAATCAAATCGCGTAGCTGTTCTATGAGTTCAAAGTATTCATCGGTATAGCTTGTTATTTTAGTGTCTTTTAAACATAACGTGCCAAACACTTCGCCTTCAGGCCAATGAATGGGTAAACCTAGGTAGGATTCAACACCGTCTTCAACGACTTCTGACAGGGTATTCCATGTATCGTTATTACTTGCATCATTAACATATAATGTATTGTTAGTTTCAGCTACGTGGCGACAAAACAGAGGAGTTTGAGGAGGGAGTATAGGGTTGGTCTCAAAGTTAGATCCACCCTCGTTACTTCTAATAACAACGCGATAGCCTTTGCTTGTTGCCTGAACTATATAACCAGACGGGGCTGAAAAAAGCCCCGTTATAAGATCAATTGTTTTTTGCCATTTATGCAAAGATATTTGGCCATCAATACCAGAAAATGCCCATTGATCAATTTCAAACATTGCTTTACCTCGGCTGCTTAGTAGCTCCAGTATAGGCAAAAAAGCAAAGTAAAAGCTATTATTTACGACGCCTACTTGGCTCTCTTTTACCAGTGATGCGCTTTTTATCGCGATCTTTTCGCGACTTATTGGTGTTTTTACGATTGTCTTTTGGCTTTTTATTAGGATCTGGCTCGTAACCTTCTAACCACTGCGGCGTTAGACGCGTATCGAGTAATACTTCAATTTCTTCTAGCAGCCATTGCTCATCAAGACTTACCAGCGACATAGCAAGTCCTTGTTCACCTGCACGACCTGTACGACCAATACGGTGTACGTAATCCTCTGCAATGTATGGTAGCTCAAAGTTAATTACGTATCTAAGTGTTGAAATATCTAAACCACGCGCGGCTACATCGGTTGCAACAAGTACACGTGTAATACCTTCTTTAAAGTTTTGCAATGCACGGTCGCGCGCGCCTTGCGATTTGTCGCCATGGATTGATTCGGTTTTTAAACCGTCTTTACACATTTCTTTAGCGAGCTGATCAGCCATTTGTTTTGTGCGAGTAAAAATAAGCACTTGTCGCCAGTTTTTCATGCCAATCATGTGCGATACAAGTTCGCGCTTACGATCCTCATCTACAGCGTAAATAACTTGCTCTACTTCAACTGCGGCTGAGTTACGTTTATCAACTTCAATTAGCTCTGGGTTTTTAAGTAACTTTTTACTGAGTTCAAACACGCTGTCATCAAACGTAGCTGAAAACAGTAAAGTTTGGCGATCGCCTGGGATATGACGCAATATACGTCTAATTTCATCAATAAACCCCATATCAAGCATGCGGTCAGCTTCGTCAAACACTAAAGAGTCTACGCTTGAAAGTACCACACTGCCTTTAACTATATGATCAAGTAAACGCCCAGGTGTTGCCACTATAACTTGGGCTGTTTTAAGTGCTTTTATTTGTGGACCAATACTTACGCCGCCATACGCTAAAGCACCATTGATATTAGTGCCTTGTGCGTACTTTTCAAAGCTGGCAAATACTTGCTGAGCAAGCTCTCGTGTTGGCGTTAAAATTACAACGCGGGCAAGACCTTGCTCATCTTTTTTAGGGGTATTTAAAAGCTTATGTAACAGCGGTAAAACAAAAGCAGCTGTTTTACCCGTACCTGTTTGTGCACTGCCCATTACATCACTTCCGGCTAAAATAGGCGGAATAGTTTTAATCTGAATTGCGGTAGGCTGAGTGTAATTATTTTGCTCAATCGCAGTTAATAATAACGGGTCGAGATTAAGTGATGTGAACGTAGTGGCAGACATAGGCTTAGCTTTAAAATAACAAAGAGCGCTATTGTACGCATATTACTGTACTGCGTAAATTAACCAGTTCAGAAAAGTATTTAATCGTAGTTACTCACTTTCGCTTTAGCGCTAAAACAATAAAAAAGGCGCTAAATAACAGTTGTATTTAGCGCCTTTTATAATTTTCTGTAGCTTTAAGCTGGCTTTAGTGTCGCTTTACGTTCGTTGTAAAACGCTATTAAATCGTCAACTGTTGCTTGGCAGTATTCGCGTATACCCGAAACCACCATGTGCTTTTCACCACTACCCACTTTAACGCCGTTTTCCAACAGGTTAAAACGTAGTGTGATTTTTCCGCGCTTACCGGCATACTCAAAACTAGGCTCTGCAAACTCAAGTTCTGGTTCTGTAATATCAAGATTATCAAGATTGATAAGCATTGATTCGTAAATCACCATCGGACGAGCAGGGTTTATCATTACCTCTTGCTTACCCATTAATGGAATAATTACATGCGGAAAAGTAGTACCAGAAAACTCAACATAATTTTTTATAAGACTATTAGTTAATGCTGGGCATTGGCTGGTTTTACCGCTGCGCTTTACCTTTAAAATTACTTTTTCGCCATTGGTAACATCAAACTCATCAGCTCCCTCAGGAAAATTAAGTTTGGTGTTTTCATCAACCATACCGGCAAAAGTAAATTCCATTTGTTCACTAATACCGTAGCGGTCTAGTACCAATGAAAAAAGTAAGTCTCCTGGCGCGCAAAACTTTTTGGCATCTTTGTCATGAAGTGGATTGTAATCGTCAGCAACGCATTTAGCGAATCGACAACCCTGCTCACGAGAGATAGAAACATAATCAGCATGCTGCTGAAAAAAAGGACTTAACATAGTTTGTTCACTGCTTAAACTGCTTATAACCTATCTATATTACCAGAAAAAAAATACTGAGAGGTCGAATCTGTTAGATTAGTTGCTAAATAAAACAGAGCAATAAAAAACAATGACCTTTTATTTATTAGCGCTATCAATTATATGTGTTTTTCCGTACTGCAAAATATCAATAATGCGACAACCCCTTTGGCACTACTTAATGGCTTTAAGTGTTACAAGTGCGTATTTTCAAGGTTATATAAATTTATATGCACTGCTCAGTACTGGGCTTTACGTTGTTTTATACTACTGTGTGCTAAATACAAAGCGGGTAATAATACGCGCTACTTTAAGTACTGTTTTTATAGTTTCCTCATTGGCATTAGCGCTTCATTGGGTGCCTAGTTTTAGTAACCTCCCTATTGTTATAGACGAGCGTATTACAAGCGATGCGATTACTTTTACCCTTTATGCTAATTTTGATAAAGCTATGGCTGGGTTATTTCTTTGTGCTTACTTTTTTTCAAACCTAGATTCAAATAAAAAGCCTTTAAAAACAGACTCTAATAAAGCGGGCTCATTAAACGTTAAACAACCCATTTTTATAATTATTGCTACTGTTTTAGCTTCGCTCACTGCGGCTTTAATGCTTGGACTTGTAAGCTTTAACCCAAAAGTGCCCAACTTTTGGTTAGCCTTTATTGCTATTAATCTTTTATTTACCTGTGTAGCTGAGGAAGCTTTGTTTAGAGGATTACTACAAACTAAGCTTAGCAAAATAATTACACCGACCCGTTTAGCAATACTTGCCCCTGTAATTACTGCAGGTATTTTTGCTTTGGCACATTTTGCTGGAGGAATTAACTATGTATTGGTTTCATTTATTGCAGGCTTGGGGTATGGCTATGTTTTTTATAAAACGCAGCGCTTAGAGTGGGCTATTTTATGCCATTGGTTGGTTAATGTTTGTCACTTCTTTTTGTTTACTTACCCTATGCTCAGTAAAATCTAAATACATTTACAAATGCTAACAATTTACTCAGCAGTAAACATTGCCAGCATTTGATTTTGTTAGTAATTTACGACTTTAAATAAATTAAAGGATTAATGAATATGCTACGTTTTATAGCAACAATAACTGTGCTCGCCACAATAACTGGTTGTTCAAGCATGACTTATCATACAGATATAGACAACGGCGTTTTATCTCAAGAAATTGGCACCTACGTTAATAAAAGAGATTTACAGCAATTTTATAGCGATCAAGAAGCTCACGAAAGTGGCGCAACACTTTTAGGCCGAATAGAAGCTGAAAGCTGTGATGGCGACGGTAGAGGTAAAAATAATGTAAGCTACAATCGATCTAAATCAAACGCGATTGATTTACTTAAAGCTGATGCCATGCGCAGAGGTGGGAATGCTTTTACTATCAATTCTTGTAGTGAAACCTCTGTATCGTACTGCGACCTATCTGTTTTATGCACCGGACAGGCCTACGATTATTAATAACTTATATATTAAGCGCAAAGCTCAGTAGCACACGCTTTCCAGACTCGATTTTAGATACGCTGTGTTCGTACTTATCGGGTCTGAATAAATACACGCGATTAAATAAATTTATAATGCATTTTGAACATTTAAATACCCCACCCGCTTTAGGTTTTTCTAATACAAAGTTGAGCTTGTAATAGCGCCCTTGCTGCACAGGGTCAATATGGTTCATTACGCTGTGATTAGTTGGGTAAGTAACAAGGTTTATCGAAAATGTATTACTGCTAAAAATAGCTTTGTTTTTAACGGTTGCAATCATACTGCCTCCATATTGTTTATGTGTCTTATTGTATCATTGGGCTGGGTCTTACTTCGTTTTTAAACGAGACTAAAACGCCATGATATATAGCCAAAAAGCCTAATATAAAACTATCTGACACAAAAAAGCCGAGCTTAATAAGCTCGGCTTTTATAAGTGCATTTTAGTAATTATGCACTTGGGTATTCGCGGTACGCACGTTCTATATTTTTAGCCTGCTTTTTAGAAATACCTAAATGAGCAAGCGCTACACGTAAACGGGCGCGTGATAGGTCAGAGCCTAAAATTTCCATTGCATCAAGCACTGACGTACTTGATGTTTTGCCTGTTATGGCGACAAATATTGGTTCTAAAAAGTCTTTAATTTTTAGCTCGTGGAATGTTGCAACTTCTTTTGCGATTGCAAAAATAGCGGGCTTTTCAAAGCTACGCAAGCCTTCAAGCTGCCATACAAAAAATTGTAGCGCTTGGCGAATTACGTTTTCGTCTGCTTTGCCGGCTGTTAATAACGCAGGATCGTAAGTTGGAATTCCGCCTACAAAGTGCCCTGCTAGTTCAACCATATCCGACAGTGTATTAATACGTGTTTTAACTTCTGGTAATATTTTAGCGAGCATTTCGCCGTTAAACTTCCAATCAACAAAGCGCTGAATTAACTGTTCGTCGGTTAGGTTTTCGCGGATCCACATGCCGTTTAACCAGCTTAGTTTATCTACGTCAAATACCGGACCACCAAGCGATACACGCTTCATGTCAAAGTTTTCAATCATTTCATTAAGTGTGAATTTTTCACGCTCATCTGGCATTGACCAACCCATACGGCCTAAATAGTTAAGTACGGCTTCTGGCAGGTAACCCATTTCTTTATAGTAATTAATAGATGTTGGGTTTTTACGCTTAGACAGCTTTGATTTATCTGGGTTACGTAGTAATGGCAAGTGACCAAGTACTGGCGCTTCCCAACCAAAATCTTCATATAGTTTTAATAACTTAGGTGCTGAGTTAATCCACTCTTCACCACGGAAAATATGACTAATTTCCATGTGGTGGTCGTCAACTACGTTCGCTAAAAAGTACGTTGGGAAACCATCCGCTTTTAAAAGCACTTGCATGTCTACGTTTTCCCACGGGATCTCAATTTCATCACGTAGGTAGTCGTTAAACTTAAATGTGCCTTCGCTTGGGATTTTCATACGTATAACGTAAGGTTTGCCTTCAGCTAAGTTTGCTTTAATTTCTTCATCTGTATGGTTTAAACCACGACCGTCATATTTAGGGCGTAGGCCTTCTGCCATTTGCTCTTCACGCATTTGATCAAGCTCTTCGCTTGTTGCAAAGCAGTAAAACGCTTTACCATCGTCAACTAACTGATGCGCGTACTTTTTATATAAATCGCTACGCTCAGATTGACGGTAAGGACCAAATTCGCCACCCACATCAGGACCATGATCCCACTCAAGCCCTAACCAACGTAGGCTATCCATAATCGCAAGTTCAGACTCTGGCGTGCTACGTACTTGGTCTGTATCTTCTATACGAAGTACAAATTCACCGCCTTGTTGTTTAGCAAAACAGTAGTTAAATAAGGCGATATAAGCGGTGCCAAGATGCGGGTCACCAGTTGGCGACGGGGCAACACGGGTGCGAATTGTCATGGTATATTCTCTTTAAATAAGTGAGATAGTAAAAGTGGTTTATGCAGCTACTTTGTTTAAGTAAGCAATAATATCGTTTGATTCATACAGCCATTGTACTTGGCCATTTTGCTCTATACGCAGGCAAGGTACTTTAACTTTGCCACCTTGCTCTAGTAGCTCTTGACGATATTGCTCATTGTCTTTTGCATCACGCGTTTCTATGTTTAAGCCTTCGCGTTTAATGGCGCGACGTACTTTTACACAAAACGGGCATGCTTTAAATTGATACAGTTTAAATTGTGAGGTTTGCTGATCAAGCTGTGCTTGCTCGTCGCTTGCACGCTTTTTACTGCGAGGAGTAAATACAAAATTAAAGAATAAGATTATACAACCTAAAAACCAACGAACTAATTTCATGTTCTGTGCTCTGCTTACAACAATTTAAGGAGCCAGATTTTAGCACAAATTTACAATCAAAAAAGTGTAATACTCCGAGAATTACACTCAAGTAATTTAATTTACTAAAAGTGCTTCTATAGCAATACCATATCATCCCTATGAAGTACTTCTGCGCCACTATCGTAATCGAGTAATTGGCCTATTTGACTAGAGTGCGCACCCTTTATTTTATTTACCTCAACGCTACTAAATCGCGTTAAGCCCCGTGCAATCACTTGATTTTTTGCATCTATTAAATCAATTAAATCACCGCGTTCAAAACGTCCAAATGCATTAGTAACGCCTTTAGCGAGTAAACTTGCGCCTTTATTTTGAAGGGCGCCAATAGCACCTGTATCAATAACAATTTGACCGGTACTTTTAGGCCCGGCTAGTAACCATTTTTTACGGCCATCTTTTGGGGCGGTGAGTTTTAAAAAACGCGTGCCTGGTAACTCGTCACTCATACATTTTAAAATAACGTTTTTACCTGCACCTTTAGCAATAATAACTTCAACGCCTGCGCGCCTTGCAATATCGGCGGCTTGCAGTTTAGTTGCCATACCGCCGGTGCCTAAATTTGTGCCACTGCCACCAGCAAGTTGGCGCAGTTCATCGTTTATATGTGTTACCTCGCCAATGAGGGTGGCATCGGCGTTTGTGCGCGGATCGCTGGTAAATAAGCCTTCTTGATCGGTAAGTAGCAATAATTTATTAGCATTAGCCAAAATAGCGACAAGCGCCGATAAATTATCGTTGTCGCCTACTTTTATTTCACTGGTAGCGACTGCGTCATTTTCGTTAATGATGGGTACAACGTCGTAATTTAATAACGCATTGAGCGTATCGCGTGCATTAAGGTAACGCTCTCTGTCGTCTACATCAGCGCGAGTAAGCAGCATTTGTCCTACATTTATCCCATATAAACCAAACAAGCTCTGCCAAATATGAATGAGTTGACCTTGTCCAATTGCAGCAAGCATTTGTTTATCAATTAAGCTTCTGCCACAGGGTTTTAATAGTTGTTCGCGCCCAGCAGCTACCGCGCCGCTCGAGACTAAAATAACGTGATGTCCCAGCTTTTTAAGCTCGCAGCATTGGCGTACTAATTCAACCATGTGCGCTTTATCTAGTTTATCGGTGCCGCCAGTAAGTACGCTTGTACCAAGCTTTACAACTATTACCTGTTCCCTTTGCATGTGCTTTTTACTAATCATTAATTAAAGATGAATTAATTTATACCAGCTCGGTATTTTTGAACAAGTTAAAAATATTCATGCTAGGATCTGATTTTATTAAATTATATAAATTACTCTCTATGCCTGCCAGTTTGTGTTTAATTATTGCCACCTTTTTATGGGGCAGCTCTTTTATAGCGCTTAAATATGCCATTGCCATTTACGACCCTGCCTTGGTAATATTTTTACGCATGCTCACCACGTTAGTTTTATCGCTTTGCTTATGGCGCTACGTTATTCGGTTTGAGTATTTAAAAGGTGATTGGAAGTATTTAGTGGGTATGTCGCTTGCTGAGCCTTGCTTGTACTTTTTATTTGAAGGTCACGCAATGGAATATACATCAGCCTCGCAGGCGGGTGTTATTGTGTCGTGCTTGCCTATAATTATTGCGCTGCTTGCCTTTTTATTACTTAAAGAATACATAAGCAAAGCCATTGTTGTTGGCTTTACGCTGTGTATTGGCGGCAGTATTTTACTTACGCTTCTTTCACCCAATTCTGAGCAAGCACCTAATCCGTTACTAGGTAACTTTTTAGAGCTGATGGCTATGGTGTGCGCTGCATTTTATACCGTAAGTATTAAGCATTTAGCTAATCGCTACTCCCCCCTTACTTTAATTGCACTTCAAGGTATTAGCGGCAGCTTGTTTTTTGCACCTTTTTTGTTTTTTATCGATCTACCAAGCGAAAACCAACACGACTTAACCGCGCTAATGAGCATTTTATATTTAGGTTCGTGTGTAACCCTTGGCGGCTACGGCATGTACAATTATGCTATTAGCAAAGTATCGGTATTAACCGCGGCTGCGTACTCTAATTTAATTCCTATTTTTACACTTATTTTGTCAGCTATTATTTTGGGCGAAGTGCTCAACGTGTGGCAATGGTTGAGCATATTTGTGGTATTTATTGGTGTAATGGTAAGCCAGCGCCATCAAGAACTTGTAGTTGATATACCACTTAGTGAATCGGGCGAAGACATTTGCGCAGATACAAGCAATCTTAAATCAGTACCTGAGGCAAGCGAATCAAAAGGGTAACAGGTAAGCAAGTACAATCCAGGTGTTTGTAAAAAGTCATGTTGAGATTGATGAATAACCTCAATCCCTGTTACCTTATAATTTTGTATCACCCCATTTTGCAGTTGCAAAGTAAACGCCTCCCCCACTTTTGCGTTTTGTAAAAATGCAAAGTGAGTGTCGTTATGCCCTGCTATTAGCGCGCCTTTTTCGTTTCCAAATTCTTTTCCGCCAAGCTCCCCTGCGGGTAAAAATTGGCTAGGCGCGAACGCTAAATTACGACCACTCGCTCCAGCCAATACACTTAATGTTTTATTATGACTTGGCCAATCAAGCTTTGCAGTAACGTAGCTGTCGGCGTAATACCACGGCTTTACTTTAGTGCCGGGTGATTTAAGCGCCTCTTGCCATGCTTGCTCAATTAACACTTGAGCAAGCCACGCTTTTGCCTGCATATAAGTGCCGTGCCCAAATAATCCAAGCCCAGCTATTAGTAAGCCCGCGCTTAGCCACTTTTTCATTTATGCTCCCTACTTAATTTAAGCCCTCGGTTTATTTTAAGAGCGCCATAGCCGAGTAATAAAATACATCCTAGCAATATATGTAATCTGCTTTGCCCATCGGTTTGCGGTAAACGCATTGCCATACCTTGTGGTACTGCATTAGTAGCTTGCGCCGTTTGCTTTGCCACTTCTTTTATTTGAGTTTGTTCAATCGCTATAAAAGCAGTAAACGGGCTAAGTAATTGATGAGTAAGCGCAAGCCCCTGTACTTCATCTTTAACGGTACTTTGCTCGTTGTATAAAAGTAATGACTTAATTTTTTGGCGCGCCCACAGTTTTGCTATACCTTGAGCGCTTGAGCTATTTTGTGTACTTAATCTAATACTTAAGGGCCCTTGTGCAGTTTGCCCAGCAAGTACCACTCTTTTAACATTATTAAGTTTTATAGCGACCATGATAGGCTCGCCAAAATATAAATCAGGTAGTGGTGACGGCCAAAAATCTAAGCTGTTACCGCTTTCATCGCTTAGCGCCAAATTAGTAATCGCTGGATGCGCAAGCTTATCAAACAACTGCTGCATTTTAGGTTGCACCTCGCTTGTGCTGCCTATAAACGTAAATGAGCCTTTGCCTATATCTGCCGCTCGGCGCATAAAAAAGCTGTTGGGTGCACTGCCAATACCCACTGTAAATAAGCGGCTATCGCCTAATTTACTTTGAATATTTTTAAATAATGCGTCTTCGTTGCTTACGCTGCCATCAGTTAAAAATACAACTTGGCGTACAAAACCATCAAACTCGCTGCCATCAAGTACGGCATTAAGCGCACCTTGTATTTCTGTGCCGCCGTCGGCTTCTAGGCTATAAATAAATCGCTCTGCACGGCGTAAGTTAAAGTCGCTGGCTATAAGTGGTTTATCGCTCATTGGAGTTACTATGTTATCAAAACCAATAATATTAAAGCTGTCGTCGCTATCAAGTAATGAAAGCGCATAAAACAACGCTTTTTTAGCTTGCTCCATAGATTGCCCGTGCATAGAGCCCGACGTATCAACTACAAATACCATTTCGCGAGGTAATCGCTGAGTTTGTGTAAAGTGATCCCCTGGTGGCATTAGCATAGCAAGCCCGTATCGGTCACCATTTTCAAACTGCTGAGTAAAAAATGCGGCTTGAGCTTGCTCTTTTTGCAATGGTTTAAACTCCAGTACAAAGTCGCGATTAACTGCATTTTTCTCACTTAACGCTATTTTATATTGCCCAAATGCGGTGTTTTGTACATCAACATTATGAAATTTAGAATTGATATCAACCAGTTCTAAGCCCACGTCTATATCAATGTTTAAGCTAAATTGGCTACCTGGTGCGTTATCAGTTTGAGTACTATTTTGAGTGATGTTTTGAGTGCTGTAAACAGGGCTCAACCATCCCGTTGGGAGCGGATTAACATGCGTTTGGTTTTGAGTATTAACTTCAACTTCACCACTAATTGCGTGATAACGCGGTGTAATGGTAGTAGGAAACCTAATAGCAAATGTGCCGCTGCTGTAATCTATAATTTCTTGATATTCAAGATCAATAATTACTTGCTCACCAGGGCCAATGTTTGCCACATTCGTAATAAACATATTGGCGCGTTGCTGGCGTACAAGGGCCGCTTGCTTACCTGCTTTTTTAGCCTCCTCGTATTTTTTTTCGGCCTCTACCTTTTTATCAATTTGGCCTTTAATAACTCGCTCACCTATACGCATTGTCATGGCGTGCACAGCGCTTTCATCTGGCAGTGGAAAAACGTAGCGCGCGTTAACTGCAAACGGGTTTTCTTTTTGATAGGTCTGCGTTACTACAACATGG
Organism: Pseudoalteromonas sp. AS84; assembly: GCF_038900255.1. NCBI lineage: Bacteria > Pseudomonadati > Pseudomonadota > Gammaproteobacteria > Alteromonadales > Pseudoalteromonadaceae > Pseudoalteromonas > Pseudoalteromonas sp. AS84. The sequence continues at coordinate 154,484 of NZ_JBBMQY010000007.1, forward strand.
TTAATTAGGCCAGTTAAGGTCATATTGGCATCGCTTTTTAATATTATTGCAGGGCCTGCTGGCGCCCCATTGCTATCAAAAAGTTCTAACTTGGGTGATTGCGCATGGCTTTTAAAACTTGCTAACAGCACAATCACTATGAATATAAAAATGCTTACTTTAGTAAGCATTTTGGTTGGTTTACTCAATTTGAACATAAAATCACTCCATCGAACGCTTAGCTTTACTTAGGTTCCGTTAGGTTTAGTTACTCGCCGTTTGGCCATTTACACTATTCATTGAGCGAGTGGTAAGCGTTACGCGTCTATCAAAAAAGTTGTCTTCCACCGTATTGCTGTTAGCCAACGTTTGCTGCTCGCCAAATGCCTGCGTGCTTAAGCGTTTATGGCTCACGCCGTGTTTTATTAAATAGCTTTGCACGGCATTTACACGCGCTTTAGAAAGTAAAAGGTTAGCTTGCTCATCGCCGCGTTGATCGGCAAAGCCACTTAAATCAAGTGCGAGTTGTGGTTGGTTGTTTAACAAGGTAACCAGTTGGTCTAACTGCAGCGCAAAATGCGGGGCAATAACACTTGAACCTGTTTTAAATTGTACCGTCATCGCCAATAAGTTATTAATTTGAACTTGAGTTAACTGCTCATTTTGATTGGCAAGCACTTCTAGCTGTTGCTCTAACATATTATTGTGGTTAAGCACGTGTTGGTAATCGCTGGTTTTTTCTTTCATGACCGTAATGGCACGCTCTTGCTCTGCAATTTTGTTATCAGCTACTTTTGAATCACCTATTAAGCCACCGGCAAATGCCCCAATAAACGCACCAATTGGCCCGCCCACTACGCCGCCAATAATAGCGCCTGCACCTAGCCCAATAGCCGTTTCTTTATGGGCTTCTTTTGATGGCGTGTTAGATGTTGAGGCAATTGCTGGAGTACAAAAACTAGCAACCAGTGTTAACGCGATTAATGTCTTCTTCATGATTTGATCCTTAAACTTACTTTTAATTTGTGATGTTTTGTTTTGATGGACCTATTAAAACAAGCTCAAGTGGCAACAAAGGGGATCAAAAATGGCAAACTGCTGAGCAATTGTGGCAAAAAAATGGCAATTGCCTTTTTAAGCGTACTTAGCTTAAAAACTTCGATATAGTGCACAGCAGAGCCGATAGGATAATGATTAAGATGAAAAAAATAGCCATCGTTGAAGATGAACCCGCAATCCGCGAAAACTACATAGAAATGCTGAGCGCACAGGGCTACCAAGTAAGTGGCTTTGCCGATCGCGCTTGCGCAGAAGCTGCATTTAAAAATGCCCTGCCCGATTTAGCCATTGTTGATATTGGCCTAGGCCATGAAATAGATGGTGGTTTTTTACTGTGCCAAACATTGCGATCGCTTTCTAAAACACTGCCTATTATTTTTTTAACCGCCCGCGATAGCGAAATAGATACCGTATGCGGCCTGCGCATGGGCGCCGACGACTACCTAACAAAAGACATAAGCTTGGCTCACTTGGCTGCACGTATTGGTGCGCTGTTTCGCCGAATGGAAGCACTTGAACAACCCGCTGATGCAAACGCACTCATAACACGCGGGCAATTAACGCTCGACACACAACGTATGCAGGTATTTTGGCAACAACAATTAGTTGATTTAACCGTAACCGAATTTTGGATGCTGCATTCACTCGCCCAGCGACCAGGCCATGTTAAAAGCCGTAACGAATTAATGAGCGATGCTAAAATTTATGTAGACGACAGCACTATTACTTCACACGTAAAACGTATCCGTAAAAAGTTTATAGCACTCGACAGCGCCTTTGATTGCATAGATACCGTGTATGGCATGGGCTATCGGTGGGAACAACACTAATGCTACGATTTGGTCTGCGCAGTAAATTTATATTACTTTCATGTTTTTTGTTTTTGCTGCCGTGGCTTGGCTACGAGTACGTATGGGAAATGGAAAAGTTTTTACGCCAAGGCCAAGAAAAAACCCTCGTAGGCACTACTCGCGCACTTGCTACTGCACTACATGAGCGCCCCGCATTATTTGACGAGCAAACCAACTTTTTAGACCAAGTAGTAAAAGGCCGCGATTTATACGCTTATAATCTTAAAAATCCTATTCAGCTCGACGGTAAACTTAACGATTGGGACAACTACCAACCGCTATTTTGGCATTACGACAAGCGCTACTTACAAAAAACAGATAACAAACATCAAGCCAGTGACTTATCGTTTGGTCATATGGTGGGAAAGTTTGATAACTACTTATACGCCGTATTTAAAGTCACCGACAATACCCTTATTTATCGCGCTAAAAATAGCTTAAGCATTACTAATAACGATTATTTACAAATTGGCCTAAAAACGCCTGACGGGCAGTTTAATACTTACATTATTGCGCCGCGCCAAAACGGCTGGGTTAATGCGTTTGATGCAAAAACCAAAGCCCCTTTTACTAAAATCCAGGGCTATTTTGAAAGTACCGAATCTGGTTATAACGTAGAGCTGCGTTTTCCTATTAACATGCTGGGCAACAAACTTGGCTTTGCTATTGTTGATGTTGATAATAAAGAGGCATTATTAGAGCCTAAAATAATGTCGACCTCAAACTTAAATAACCCAAACGATTTAGGCTCGGTACTCGTACCTTCCCCAGAAATTAGCCGTATATTAAAAGGTATGGGCCACAGTGGTAGCCGCATTTGGGTGGTTGATAACCATCATCGTGTGCTTGCGCAATCGGGTACTATTCAAAATGCAGATGGCGTATGGGCTGATGGGCTTGCTAATCAAGCACCTGAAACTTGGTGGCAGCGCTTTGAGCAAAATTACTTGCACCCAATTTACTATAAAATATTAACGCGCCCCGAAAATGAGTTTTTAGATACCCTGCACGATGTAGCTTCTATGCAGGGCACACATTTAGCTAAAGCATTAAAAGGGCAACCAGCATCGTCTTGGCGCTTAACTCCCGACAGCAAAGCTGTTATTTTATCGGCCGCTTACCCTATTTGGATTCAAGATCAAGTAATTGGCGCGGTAATAGCAGAGGAAACCACAAACGGCGTACGTACGCTGCGTAATAAATCACTCGAAAAACTATTCAACGTTATTTTAGCTGTGATGCTAATTGGTACTGTCACGCTATTCTTTTTTGCCTCGCGTATATCGAGCCGTATTAGACGACTGCGCGATACAGCTGAGCAAGCAATTGACTCACAAGGGCGTGTTACCGGTAGTATTAATTACAGCGACGCTAATGATGAAATTGGCGATCTGTCTCGTAGTTTTTCAAACATTGTCAGCCGACTTGGTGGCTATACCGATTACTTAGAAAATATGTCGTCGCGATTATCACACGAGCTGCGCACGCCTGTTGCCGTAGTGCGCTCATCACTCGAAAACTTACAAAGCTTGCCGCAAAACGAGCTGAGCCAAAAATATCTCGATCGCGCCAGCGAAGGCGTTGAACGCTTAGGTAAAATAATAACCACCATGAGCGAAGCCACTCGCCTTGAACAAAGTATTCAAAGCAACGAACCTGAGCCTTTTGATTTACAAAAAGTAATAAATGGCTGCATGCAAGGCTATCAGCTTACTTACCCACACCAGCTATTTACGCTTGATGTATGCCAAAACAAATTACCTATGCAAGGTGCACCGGAGTTTATAGCTCAGCTACTTGATAAGCTTATTAATAACGCGCTGGAGTTTAGTGAAGCCAATACGGCTATTAATGTAGGCCTTAAGCAGAGCGAAAATAAAGCAATATTAACAGTGAGTAACACAGGCCCCGCGTTACCCGAAGGATTAACTGAGCATATTTTTGACTCTATGGTGTCAGTACGTAGCCAGCAAATGCAGCAACAGCCACATTTGGGGTTAGGTCTTTATATTGTAAGGCTGGTGTGCGACTACCATAAAGGCAGTGTAACAGCGCAAAATGACGAGCAAGGTGATGGTGTCGTATTTACCGTAACGCTGCCGTTAGTTACTGGCTAAGTCTGTATTTTTACCATTATATTTATAGCTACAGTCTTATATGCAAATAGTAAGTACACAATAAATTAAATTCAGCTGTATATTTTTAGTTAAAAATAGTTACTTTAATTTACCTTAACTCCATATAAATTAACAAATAAACCCCTCTCATCCCTCAAAACCTGCCGGTTACAATTTAGTACAACTTCAAATGTAACTATTCACTTTTAATTCAGTCGAATGACCATACCCTACATCATATTAAAGTATTAAATTGAAGGAATACTCATGAAACCATCACTAGAGCGTGAAGAACTAGACTTTATTTTTGACTTATACAGGCCCTCTAAAAAACCTAAGTCTGAAAATGTAAAACCAAAAAGTACAAACTACAAAGAGCTAAGAAAGCACGACGCGACTAAAAACCAAGGCGTATCGCACTACTTAGTCTAATTTTATTGCGCTTGGGACTTCTCATGTTTTAAAAATGCTTTAATGCAGTTTATTTCTGCAAGTTTTACTTCTTCGCCTATTTCAGGGCCTTTTTTGCCATTTTTAAGTGCATTTTGCACTACTTGCTTCTTATCCATTTTTTGCAGTTCAGTATGAATTGCTCGCAGTTTAGCTGCTTGCGGGTATGGCTTATCAACCAATGTTTCACCACGCCCTTGTGCATCGCATTGGCATGCTTGGGTAAACGCTATAAAACGTTCTGGGTGTACCAACGCATTTAAGTTAGTCACTATTAGCTTGTGAATGGTTTGCGGCCTTAACTGGTCAATCGTGTGGCACAGGGTATGATTATCACTGGTGAGTACACCAATATCGCGAAAACGGTTAGGCACTTTTAAGCGCTCACAAAACGCCTCAATAACTGCAACACCTTCGCGTTCGTGCCCACGTAGGTTTCCATATTTTTTAAAACTAAGCGCTTTTCCAAAATCATGGGTTAGTGCAGCAAAACGTGTTTCTAAATTAAAATTTAAATCGGCTGCACGCCTAAGTACCAGCATAGTATGTACAAATACATCACCTTCAGGATGATGGTTTGCCGGTTGCGGTACTTTAACCATGCGCTCAAGCTCTGGAAAAACACCTAAGCCTTGCAGTGCTTCAAAATAAAGCTCAGGGTACTTTTCACCCAGTGCTTTTTCGGTTTCAAGCCACACGCGCTCTGGTACTAAATGATTTAGCTCACCTTTATTTTTAAGCTCACGCATTAGTGCATACGTACTTGGGTGAATACGCCAATCACTGCCATAGCGCGCTAAAAAACGGGCAATACGCAGTACTCGAACAGGGTCTTCTACAAATGCCTCTGTGGTGTGGCGCAGTGTTTTATTTTGTAAGTCAGTTTGGCCATTAAACGGGTCAATAATATTACCGTGTTCATCAAGCGCCATTGAATTTATGGTTAAATCACGCCTTGCTAAATCTTCTTCTAGCGTTACAGTTGGGCTGGCATCAACCACAAAGCCTGTATAGCCCTTCCCGCTTTTACGCTCCGTGCGCCCGAGTGCATATTCTTCTTTTGTTTTTGGGTGTAAGTAAACCGGAAAATCGCTACCTATTGGTACAAAACCTAGCGACTGCATTGTGTCTGGCGTTTCACCAATCACTACATAATCGTTATCTTTTGATTTTATATTTAGCAGCTTGTCGCGAACTGCCCCACCAACGAGGTAAACTTGTTTTAAGTTACTTTTCACTTTATTCCCATAAACATTAATAAAATTGTTTGATGTTAATCATAACATTAATTAAAAAATTCTGCGGTGTTTGCCAAGCTCAAGTAAGCTCATTACAATGGCGCATTATTTTCAGCTATAGCCTCACAATTAATGAAAAACCATTCATCAAAAAAAGAACTTATGTTACTACCCATTTTATTGGTGGTTATTTTAATGTGTGTGGCGGGTCACTTTTTACTACAAGCAAATTTTCAAGACAGTAATGTGGTTGAATACATGTTAGCAGCACTGCCGTTTGCTATGTTTGGATTGGTTATTGTAGCGTTTAAAATGGCGGCTAAAAGCGAAAAGGATGAACAAAACGAGCAGGACTCTTAATCCTGCTTTTTGGCTGATTTAAAGTACGTGGTAGCCAAACCAGTCTGGCTTTATCGGCTGCGATATACCGCTGGGCGTGAGTTTAATGCTTAGCTGGCTATCGAGTAAATCAATGGCAAAGCAATCGTCTACGTCATGTAAATCATCTTTATGAATATGGCTAAGGCCTGCAAGTAAATCGTTTTTAGCACGCTCTTTAGCTTCATGGCTACTACTTGCAACATACAACGCAAAGTCGTGTTGCTCAGCCATAGAATCACTTCTGTAAGCGCCTAAATTTACAAAATAGAGTTGTTTATTTTGCTCCACATAGCTATCGACTACTTCTACTTTAAAGCCATCAATATGATTAATTGCCATGTAACTATCCATGTGAACACTACTTCTGTCGCCTACCCACTGGCTTTTTAACTTTGAGTAGGTTTGCTCTATATTCTCCCCAACTACAAAACGGATATCATGCATTTCAATGTGGCAACCTCGAATCCGGCCACCTAAATAAACCATAAATAACTGCATGCTTTTCCTTAACCTAAATTATCAACATCAATATTATGCTTTTTAATCAACTTATAAAAATCTGAGCGGTTACGTTTAGCAAGCTTAGCGCCTTCGGCTACGTTACCACCTGCCATTTTTAAAGTGTTAATTACATAGTCGCGCTCAAACTCTTTTTTAGCGTCGTTTAGTGATAATGGTTCTACATTTGTTTCGTTACTATTTAGCGCTGCTAACACTAAGTGCTCTGAAATAACATCGCTTGGCGTTAATGCTACAACCTGCTCTACTACGTTTTGTAGTTGGCGGATATTACCTGGCCAGTCGTAACGCACAAGCGCATGCATAGCATCGCTTGCAAAGTGTTTTTCAGTTTGCTTCATGCGCTTAGCAATGCTTGCACTAAAATGCTGTGCTAATAAGCTTATATCTTCGCGGCGCTCACACAGTGGCGGTAATTTTAAATTAACTACGTTTAAGCGATAGTATAAATCTTCTCTAAATTGCTGGCTTAAAATAGCTTCAGGAAGATTTTTATGTGTAGCCGACACTATGCGTACATCAATTGCTATTTCTTCTTGAAAACCCACCGGGCGAATTGTTTTTTCTTGTAATACGCGCAGTAACTTAACTTGTAGGTTAAGTGGCATGTCGCCTATTTCATCTAAAAATAACGTGCCGCCCTCAGCTTGTTGAAACAACCCTTGGTGATCTTTAATTGCGCCTGTAAAAGAGCCTTTTTTATGACCAAATAATTCGGACTCTAAAAGCTCACCCGGTACAGCCCCGCAGTTAATGGCAACAAAAGGTCCGTTACTTACATGGCTATGTTGATGAATCGCCTGTGCGAGTAGCTCTTTACCTGTACCACTAGCCCCCGAAATCAATACATTTACTTGTGTTGGCCCAAGTAGTTTTACTTGCTCGAGCAAGTGAAGCATTGTGCCGCTACGCGTAACTATATTACTTTTTGGTGCGGCTTCATCAGCGTTAACACCGTGAATTTCTATCGCTTTAGCAAGGCTGTCAAATAGCTCATCTTTATCTACAGGTTTAGTTATAAATGCAAAAATGCCCTGCTTAGTTGCCTCTACTGCATCAGGAATTGAACCGTGTGCTGTCATCATAATGACAGGTAATGCAGGGTAGCGGCTTTGCAACTGACGATGCAGCGCCATGCCATCCATTTCATCCATACGCAAGTCGGTTATTACGGCGTCAAACACTTGGCTTTTAAGTATTTGTAGTGCGGTTAAGCCGCTTTCACAGGTCGTTACTTCGTACCCTTTTGATTCGATACGAATAGCGAGCAGTTTTAATAAGCTAGCGTCGTCGTCAACGAGTAATACTTTTGCACCTTGCACTTTAGTTGCTGCCATAGTTACTGCTCCTTAGTTTCTTCTCGTAGTAAAAGCTGCTGCTCAATTGTTGCTAACGATGAGAGGGTTTCTTGCATTTTATTGTTAAGTGCTTGTTGCTCTTTTTTAGCATTTATTTGCATAGTCACTTGTTGCTTTTGAAGCCATAAATATTGCTTTATATCATCTGGCCAAAAGTAAGCAAGATCGAGTTTTAGCAACTTAGTCATTACTGTATTTGGATCATCATTTATGTTTAAGCACATAAATTTAAAAAAGCGTTTAAGATCGTTTTCGCCTGTAAAAATATCTTTTTTTGGCACCAATTTAAATCCGCCACACTGATTAGCGTGCCATGCAATAACTTGCTCTGCTGGAGGGTAGCTAGGTTCTATTTTTGGTCTGGGTTTTGGGCTTGGTTTGCTGTTTTTGTCGTTTTTTATTTTAGTAGCGACCACAGGTGCTGGTGTAATTGACACACGCTCTTCTTGCCCATTATTAATTTCACAACCAGATATAACCATGCTGCTACTGAGCACACATAAAATAGCGATTAAACGCAAGCGCATGTTAATTAACTCCTAGATTTTTTGTTATGGGAATTTTAATTGAAAACCGGCAACCATGTGGCTCGTTATGTTCAACAGTAAGTGTACCTCTTAGCTGTTCAACAGACTCTTTTACAATAGTTAAGCCCAGCCCACTGCCTTGCAGCGTAACATTTTTACTGTGTTTACCTTGATAAAATGCGCTGAAAATTTGAGTTTTTTCTTGCTCTTTAATACCGCACCCTCTATCGAGCACAGCGATACAAAGTTGATTTTGCTCAAGCGCTAAATTAATAGTAACGCTTTGCTTATCTTCTGAAAATTTTAAGCCATTTGAGATAAGCTGAATTAAAATCATCTCAATAAGCTCACTAGGTAAAGCAAGCGGTTTATTTGGTAAGTCATTTTTCCATTGCAGAGCCTGCTCACGCGCACTTAAGCGATGCTCAAAATGGCTATTTATTTTATTAATAAGGAGGCTAAATTCAACTTCGCTTAGACTGTCTTTACTGGTACGAATCGCATTATAACTCAATAAACTATCAATCATTGTGCGAAGGCGCACCATAGATTGACTAATAAGCTCAAGTACCGCTTTTTGCTCACCTGTAATTGGGCCTACTATTTCATCAGTTAGTAAGTCAGTGCCTTCGACCATTGAAGCTAGCGGCGTTTTTAGCTCATGGGTAACATGGCGTAAAAAAGTATCTTTTTGCTGCTCAAGCATATGTAGTTGCTCTTGCACCCACTGAAGCTTTTCTCCTAGCTCAACTAGCTCAGCGGAACCTTTAACTGATATTTTTTGCTGCCAATGTCCCTGTCCTAACTTATCAATAACCGTGGTTAACCCTTTTAGTCGCCCACTTATGCGCCATAAAAAACCACCACCTACAATTAAAGTAAGTGGAATAAGTGCCACCAGCCAGTTTATAAATGAGGCTTGCAAGCTTGTCAGCTCATTTTGGTTATTGGTAATTTGCGCTTCGTTTTTATCACGTAACCATAAAGTAAGTTCAGCGACTAAATCGCTCACTGGCACAAACAACTCAGCTTGTTGTTGTTTTTGCTCAACCAATTCAACATGCGCGGTTTGTAAGGTGGTATATAAGCGTTGCCATTGGTGGGTATAATCTTTATTCATGTTTACAAATTTAAGCTCATCAATGCTTTGCAGGGATGATTGCCATTTATCAACAATGAGTTTGTCGAGCGATTCACTTTTTAATACCCAGTTTTGCCTAGTGGCCCGCTCAAGACTGTTGAGTTCTTGTTTTAGAGTATTAAACGATTTAGTAACTTGGTAATTGTTACTCACAATACTTTGAGTAATAGCTAATTGTTTGTTAAGCGCATTTAAAAATACAATCACCACTATAGAAAGCGGGAGCAACGAAAGCAGCATACTCATTGCAAATTGCCCGATTAAATTGGGCCGCCAGTTAAGCATTGCTTGGTATTTTTTAGCTATAGTTACTGGCATTGCGTTTAGTCCTTTTAAATTAAGCGTTCTATTATTAAGTGCTTACCTTATACACTAGCTGAACCAGCAATTATATTTAATACGATTAACAGCCAGTGCTACAAAAACAATGTGTCGCCAAATAGAGACAGCGTAAGCCATTGATTTTAAAAACATCTCTTTAATCTCGCTACATAGTGTTGCAAAAGACATACAAAAATTACAATAAAGCCCGTAAAAAATTCTCACCCCCCTCAAGTTAAAACTCTAAGTACTTGAAAATTAATAACAATTATTGTTGGCATCATTTTTGTAATGCTGTTACTAACTTTAATCAATAAGGAAATAATTATGAACAAACGCATTTTAGTAGTTTCATCATTACTAGCTTTAGGCTTTTTAGGCGCTAACGCACACGCAATGGACGTTCACGCGACTTTTAACGAGCTTGATAAAGACAGTAACGGTACATTAAGTGAAGCCGAAGCAGGTGAAGATGCCGTTTTACATGAGAATTTTTCTCAAATTGATACCAATCAAGATGGGCAATTGTCGCTAGATGAATTCAAAAAATTTATTCAATAAACTCATTTAATAAGGAACGTGATTATGAAACAACTTATAGCCGCTTTTTCATTAATGTTTTTAGCAATTAGTGCCACCGTAATTGCATCCCCAACAAACGTGCGCTTTGCTCATTTAGATAAAGATATGGATGGACAAATATCAATTGTAGAAGCAAAGGAAGACAAGGAAGTAATGAGACAATTTGCCGACTTAGATGAAGACGGTGATGAAAAAGTCTCAAAAAAAGAATTTGAAAGCTTTAAACCTTAATCAGTAATTACTGATTAAGGTTTACTTAAGCTTGTTACAGGTAAACTGAGCTTAAAAGCATTTGCCATAATCCCTGAGGGAGTGTGTAAAAGGATTTAATGTTGGGAGTTAAATTACGGCAAGTGCTTTTTACTTTGTTTTAGTCACGAACTTTTAATACATCTTTTGGAAGGAACACCATGAAGATACTTCCCCTTGTTATAAGCATTTTAATGCTATTAAGTTTTGATGCCGCGGCACTTGATGTAAAGCAACGCTTTGATCACCTAGATAGCGACAAAAGTGGCTATTTAACACACGACGAACTTGATCCCCAACCACAACTTTTAAACACCTTTGTAAAATGGGACAAAAACCAAGATAACCAAATTTCGCTAGTCGAATTTAAAAGTTATCTAACTAACAACCTTTACTAAGTGATTTGTATGAAAAGTATTAGCTATATAACGCTGCTGGCGTTTAGTATTTTTAGCACATTTAGTTTTGCCGCAAGTAACGATATTGCAAAGCAATTTAAAAAGCTAGATAGGAACAAAGATGGTTTCTTATCACGTTCAGAAACCGCTATAGATCCGGCTTTGTGGTCACGGTTCTCAAGCTACGATAGTGATAAAGATGGCAAGTTAGCACTAAATGAATATGGCTTATATGCAAGTAAGTAGTTTTATAGCTAGGTAAACAAGCACCTAGCTTATTATATTTATATCTATTAATTACGTTCAGGCTTTATTTTTAGAACAATGCGCCAAATACTCTGCATCAGTAGGTTTTGGGCTCACCATAAAATCCATTTTGAGATAAGTTAGAATAGGTTGCTTACTCGTATTTTCAGTTGTCGCTTTCCAGCGCCATAAACCCACAGCAGCAGCTGCATTATTATCAAACACACCCTCAGGGTAGGATGCAATAACCTTATACCCTTGGGCTTCACCTTGTGAATTAATTAACATAGCAAGCTCAACACAACCTGAAATACTTTTCTTTGCAGCTTCTATCGGATATCGCGGCTCTACTCTTTTAGCAACATCCCAGTATTCACCTGCCTTACTTCGCAGTTCAGGACTCGATAAATCAATAAAACTCGGCATTTCATCGTTTACTTGTTGATCAGACGTTGAGCCACAGGCTGTTAGCATCATGCTCAACGGGAGTAATAAATAGAGAGCTTTCACAGTATTTCCTTATTCTTGATGCTTATTTAGTTATTTGTAATATCCGTATTAAACTCATACCCATCAGATTTTATAAAGGTTCGATCTAAAACGTTACACACACTTAAAGTAACTTTAGAGTGAGGTAAATAAGTACTTTGTTCAAACCTTATAATCTTTCCCGTTACTTGAAATGTTTCATCAGTAGGAGGTTTTTTTAATTTTACCTGTTACTTGAAATGTTTCGCCAGCCGGACAATTTTTTAAATATTTTTTACCTACTGGTATTGAATCAATCATGAAATCGATTCTGATATGAGTAAGTACAGGTTGTTTAGCTACATTTACGTTAGTAGGTAGCCAGGCCCATGTATTTAAAGATTGCGCTGCGGCTTCATCAAATAACCCCTTAGGGTATGAAGAAGTTACTTTATATCCTTGCGCCTTACCCTCAGAATTAATAATAGTCATGAGTTCTACACAACCAGCAAGACCTTTTTTTGCAGCAGCTATTGGATATCGTGGTTCTGTTCTTGTGGAAATATTCCAATAGTCTTTCACCCTGTCGCGCAGCTCAACACTTGATAAATCTATATAATCGCGTATTTCAGCATTTGATACATCAGTATGGTTTAGCTTTTCTACACTTTTATCTGCAGTAGGTGTCGATCCACATGCCGCAAGTAATGAAGTTAATGGGAGTAATAAATAGAGGGCTTTCATAGCGTTTCCTTATGCTTTATTGATTGTTTTACATACTAAATAATCACATCAATTACCTATTTTGTAAACAGTTAATATAGAGAAAAGCCTTAAAATGAGGTCTATCAATTCATTGGTATTATAAAATCAAGTTTGTTAATGTAAGTAAATTAACAATAAAAATTAAGTAACTATGCCACTCAAAAAAATAATCAAACCACTCATACTAGCCAGCCTTTGCGCTAGTTCTAGCTACACTCTCGCACAAACAAAAGTAATTTATAACGCCAATGGTTATACCCCTTTATACAAAGGTGAAGTACAGCAGTTTTCTACCCTCGTTATTAAAAATGGCAAGGTAGTTAAGCTCGGTAGCGAAACACTTAAAGATAGCTACCCAGATGCCAAGCTAATTGACGCGCACGGTAATACCTTATTACCAGGCTTAATTGATGCTCATGGGCACGTTATTGGCCTAGGAGATAATTTATCGCAACTTGACGTACGCGGCGCAAAATCGGTTGATGAAGTAACAAATAAACTAAAAGTATTTGCCGATAACAAACAAGGTTGGATTATAGGGCGAGGTTGGAACCAAGAGCTTTGGGCTGATACACGCTTTCCTACGGCTAAAGATTTAGACAAAGTAGTGAGCGATCGACCTGTGGTTCTTTCGCGGGTTGATAGTCACGCCATTTGGGTTAATTCAAAAGCGCTCGAACTTGCTGGGATTAACGCCCAAACAAAAGCGCCCGAAGGCGGTGAAATAATTAAAGACGAATTTGGTAATCCTACAGGTATTTTTGTAGATAAAGCAGAATCGCTAATTACCCAGCATATGCCAGCCCCTTCAAAGCAAGATATAAGTGACTCACTAGATGCAGCAGGTAAGCATTTATTAAGTTTAGGCATTACCTCTACTCACGATGCAGGTATTGATAAAGCCACATGGGAGGTTTACAAAGAGCGCGGCGACCTTGGTAATTTACCGCTACGTATTGTGGCAATGTTAAGTGGTGCAAGCCCTGATTTAGATACAATGTTAAAGGCAGGCCGATACCACGACAAAAATGACTTTATGGAAATTCGCAGTGTTAAAGTTTACGCAGATGGCGCACTTGGCTCTCGCGGAGCTGCTCTGATTGAAGAATACGCAGACAGACCTGGTCACCATGGTTTAATGCTTGAAACACAAGAAAAACTCGAAGCGCTCTTTACACAAAGCTTTAAAAGCGGCTTTAGCGCAAATACCCACGCCATTGGCGATAAAGCAAATAAAGTAGTACTTGATGCCTATCAAAATGTGTTTAAAAAAACGGGCGGTATATTACTACGTAACCGAATAGAGCACGCACAAATTGTAACGCCTGAGGATATCCCTCGCTTTAAAGCGTTAAAAATAATCCCTTCAATGCAGCCAGTACATGCCACTTCTGATATGCATATGGCAGAGCAACGCTTAACTGAAAAACAATTAAGCGGAGCCTACGCTTGGCAAACATTTTTAAAGCAAGGATCGGTTGTTGCAGCAGGGTCTGATTACCCTGTAGAGCTTGCAAATCCATTTGATGGTTTGTATTCAGCCATTACACGCATGGATCATGACAAACTACCTGAAAACGGCTGGCGGGCAAGTGAAGTACTAAGTCGCGAAGATGCATTACGTGCATTTACGCTCGGTGGCGCCTATGCGGCTCATCAAGAATTTAAGGTGGGCAGTTTAGAAAAAGGTAAATGGGCCGACTTTATTTTAATTGATAAAGACTACTTTAAGGTGCCTGTTGACGAGATATACAAAACAGACGTCCTGCAAACATGGGTAGCGGGAATAAAACGGTACGAAAAAACCAAAACAGAAAATACTATCGATAAATAAAACCAAAAAGGGTTAACGCAAGTTAACCCTTTTTGTTTGTTATGATAAAAAATGTTTAGCTAAACATGTTTTTCACATCTTTTAGCATATCGTTATATTCATCACTTGTGAATAATTGCATTGACGGTATTACACCTTTATCTATATATGTTTGCAGCGCTGCTGACTTATCAGAAACCTGTAATGTTCCCTCTAAAATAGCGCCTACTCGAATAAAGTCTACGTAACTAACTTTATCAGGTTTGTAACTTGGATCTGCCCAGCTTAGAGCTACATCAACAAACTCTTTAGGAAACTCCCACGCTTGCATGATGGATGAGCCAATTTTTCCACTCAGTTTTTGAATTGCGTGAGCTAAAAAGCTTGGATTAGCAAACACTTCAGGGTGGCGCTCAGCTTCAGTTAAAATTGGTAATACACCAATATTATAAACAAGTGCAGCTAATGTAATTGAATCACGATTTAATGAAGTGTGTTTATTGTTTTTTAAGTAAAACTCCATGAGTGTTATTGAATGGCTAGCAACGGTTAATGTTTTTTGCCAAGCCTTACCCATGTAGCCTTTAATCAGCTCATTGTTTGATACAAATAATTGCTCCATGGCCATAGCCGTTGCAATATTTTTAATTTGGCGCAACCCAATACGAGTCACCGCTTGTTGTAAATTAGATACTTTTACAGAACGTCCCATAATCGCACTATTAGCTACTTTTATCATACGAGCTGAAAGCGCTGGGTCTTGTGAGATTACATCTGACATTTGCATTAAGTTCACATCAGGGTTATCTGCAGCTTGGCGAACCTTAATCGCTACTTCAGGTAGCGTTGGTAAAACCAAAGTATCGTTATTTATTCTATCGACTAGAATCGTTAATAAAGCGTTTTCTGTAGACATAAAGCTACCGTCCTTTTGTGTTCAGCCTGTAAATTAACTGCAAACTCAGGCAGTTAATTTTCGTATTAGTAATATAATTAGTATTGTCTAACTTACCGATAAAGTTAAGAAAATTATAGAAGTTTATTTTTATTTATAATGCTTTACCGCTCATGCTTGCCTTACAACGCCAAATACTTGCTATTTACTATTTAGTTTTGCTTTAATGCACTCACGATAAGGAAGCGTTTGTACATATTTAGTTATTTAACTAAGCAGTACAAGTTATTAAACTTACTTTTTTAACAGGCAATATAATGATCTTAAATAAAATTAGCCAAGCAATTATGCTCTCAGGTGTCGTTTTTCTTAGTGCATGTTCTGAACAAGCACCGTCTTCTACCGACAATACAGCCGTAGAGCTTGCTCAAAAAAGCAGTGCACAATCAGGCCCTAAGCTTATTAATACAGATAAACAACGTTTAGATATTTATACCGACTTTAGCCTAGAGGCTGACCTTTCGCATTTGAGTGATAACCAAAAAGCGATGGTGTCTAAGCTTATTGATGCTTCAAAAATAATGGACGAGTTATTTTGGAAGCAATCTTTTGGTGAGAATAGAGATGCGTTTTTAGCAAAACTCAATGATGAAAAAGTCCGTAAATTTGCCGATATTAACTACGGTCCATGGGATCGCTTAAATGGCGATGAAGCATTTTTATCTAGCTATAAAGAAAAACCTCTTGGTGCACAGTTTTACCCTGCCGACATAACTAAAGAAGAGTTAAATAATGCAGACGTTGAAGACAAAACAGGGCTTTACTCTGTAATCAAGCGTGATGAGCAAGGCAAACTTTATAGCGTACCTTACTCTAAAGAATACGCTGTTGAGCTTGCAAAAGCCGCTGACCTTTTACGTGAAGCAAGTAAACTTGCTGACGATAAAGAATTCGCTAATTACCTAAACCTACGTGCTGATGCCCTACAAAAAGATGATTTTCAAGTGTCTGATTTTGCGTGGATGGATATGAAAAACAATCCTGTAGATGTGGTTATTGGCCCAATAGAAACATACGAAGATCAATTGTTTGGTTACCGCGCAGCGTATGAATCTTACGTACTAATTAAAGATTTAAAATGGAGCGAGCGTTTAGCTAAATTTGCAGCTTTTTTACCTGAGCTTCAAAAAGACTTACCTGTTGATGCTAAGTACAAACAAGAAGTACCGGGTTCTGACGCAGACCTAAATGCATATGATGTTGTTTATTACGCTGGGCATTCAAACGCGGGTAGTAAAACAATTGCAATTAACTTACCAAACGATGAGCAAGTGCAACTAGAAAAAGGGACTCGTCGTCTGCAACTTAAAAATGCGATGCGAGCCAAGTTTGATAAAATTTTAGTGCCAATTTCAGAACAATTAATTGTACCTGAGCAGCGTAAACACATTACCTTTAACGCATTTTTTGCCAATACTATGTTTCATGAAGTGGCGCATGGCTTAGGTATTAAAAATACACTTACGGGTAAAGGTACTGTTCGCCAATCACTACAAGAACACGCAAGTGCACTTGAAGAAGGTAAAGCCGATATTTTAGGTCTCTATATGGTTGAACAGTTACTTAATAAAGGCGAAATTACTGAAGGTACCCTTGAGGATTACTACACAACGTTTATGGCCGGTATATTCCGCTCAGTTCGCTTTGGTGCATCAAGCGCACACGGTAAAGCTAACATGATTCGTTTTAACTTTTTTGCACAAGAAGGCGCATTTTCTAAAAATGACGAGGGTTTATACCGCGTAAACATGGAAAAAATGAGCATTGCAATGGCCAAGCTTTCTCGTCTAATTTTAACCTTACAAGGTGATGGCGACTACGAAAAAGTAGATCAACTAATCGCAACGCATGGCGATATTAAAGAAGAACTAGCTAAAGACTTAGAAAAACTAAGTAAAGCAAATATCCCTGTAGATGTAACGTTTAAACAAGGTAAAGAAGTACTAGGGCTTAAATAAGTTTAGTCAAACTTAGCTAAACCCTAAATAAGCGTTGCAGCTTAAAACTGCAGCGCTTTTTTTATCTCTGTAATTTGCTCATCAGTATAAGGGACTGCAGGAAATTTACCCCAAATTGGCGCAGGCCAAGCTGCATCAGTAGTAAAGCGTGCAATATGGTGAATATGTAATTGCGGCACCATATTACCCAAAGCAGCTATGTTTAACTTATCAGGGCTAAACACATCCATTAATAATTTACTTAGCTTGGCTGACTCTTTTAAATACACAATTTGATCACCCTCAGATAAATCAATTACCTCTCTTAAGTCAGCCTGTCTTGGTACTAATACAAACCACGGATACTGACTATCGTTTAATAAAAGTACTTTACACAGCGGCCAATCTGCAAGTTCTATACAGTCGCGCTTAAGCTCTGGCGCAAGTTCAAATTTAGGGTTCGTCATTGTTATATCCTACTTTGTCTTTAATAATCGCCACTTTATAGCATTTAGTTGCAGTTGCACACGCTTGGCTTTACCATCAAAGCAATATTTATAATAAGCTAAGGCAACCTTGTGCTAAAAAAAATAAAATACCTCTCACTAGCCCTACCATTAATGGTTGGCGCTATTAGTGTTCAAGCAAAACCTTTATCGTTGGAACGTATTTTTGACGATCCAAGCCTGTCAGGTAAATCACCTGTACAACTTAAATTTTCGCCTGATGGCAGCCGTGTAACTTACCTGCAAGGTAAAAGCGATGACTACAACCGCTACGATTTATGGGAATATAATTTAAAAGATAACACCAATCGTGTGCTAGTTGATTCGGCAAAATTATTTTCAGGCCCAGAAAACCTATCAGATGAAGAAAAAGCCCGCCGCGAACGCCAACGTATTTTTGGTAAAGGCATACTTGAGTACAAATGGTCGAAAGACGGTAAAGCACTTTTATTCCCACTTAACGGCGACCTTTACTATTACGATTTAGCCTCAGGTAAAAGTAAAAAGCTAACCGATACTGAAACATTTGAAACCGATGCACGCTTTTCACCTAAAGGTAATTATGTATCATTTATTCGTGAACAAAATCTTTATGCTTTAGAGCTTGATTCAGGAAAAGAAATTCAGCTTAGTAAAGATGGCGGCGGCGTAATTAAAAATGGTATGGCTGAGTTTGTTGCTCAAGAAGAGATGAGCCGCATGACGGGTTACTGGTGGTCAGGGGATGAAACTAAAATTGCCTATACCCGCGTTGACGAAACCCCAGTAAAAGAAGCTATCCGTAACGAAATTTATGCTGATGAAGTTAAGTTATTTAACCAACGCTACCCGTTTACAGGTACCGACAATGTTAAAATTCAACTCGGTGTGGTTAAACTAAACGACCAAAAAGTAGATTGGATTGATTTAGGTAAAGATGAAGACATTTATATAGCACGCGCTAAGTGGCTAAAAGACGGCAATACATTGTCGTACCAATGGCAAAATCGCTCGCAACATAAATTAGAGCTTCGTTTTTATAACAGTGAAACTAAAGCACAAAAAGTAGCACTAACCGAAAACAGCGAAACGTGGATTAACCTACATTTTGATCTTGAGTTTTTAAAAGACAAAAAGCATTTTTTGTGGGCATCTGAGCGCGACGGTTTTAAACATTTATATCTGTATCGCACAAACGGTCAACTTGTTCGTCAAATTACTTCTGGCGATTGGGCTGTTGATAGCTTAAAAGGCATTGATGAGAAAAAAGGCATTATTTACTTTGCTGGTCGTAAAGACACTCCTCTTGAAAGCCATTTATACAGCGCGCCTTTATTTAAAAAAGGCGATGCCAAACGTATCACCGAAAAAGGTCAGTACCATAATGTTGTGCTAGCAAAAGACAGCAAAACCTTTATCGATAATAGTTCATCTGATAATAAACCAAACTCAGCTGCGCTTCGCAAAGTAAACGGCGAATTTATTACATGGCTTGAAGAAAATAAGCTTGATAGTAACCATCCGCTTACTCCTTATTTAAGCGACTTA
Organism: Pseudoalteromonas sp. AS84; assembly: GCF_038900255.1. NCBI lineage: Bacteria > Pseudomonadati > Pseudomonadota > Gammaproteobacteria > Alteromonadales > Pseudoalteromonadaceae > Pseudoalteromonas > Pseudoalteromonas sp. AS84. The sequence continues at coordinate 173,871 of NZ_JBBMQY010000007.1, forward strand.
ACAAAACCAGAATACGGCACAATTAAAGCCGAAGATGGCCAAGTTATGCATTACCGTTTATTTAAGCCTAGCAACATTACTGATGGTAAAAAGCATCCTGTTATTGTTAACGTATACGGCGGCCCGCATGCTCAGCGAGTAACGAATAGCTGGCGCAGTAAAAACTTGTACTTTCAGTACATGGCGCAACAAGGTTACGTAATTTTTCAACTTGATAACCGTGGTTCGTACAACCGTGGTAAAAAGTTTGAAGATGCAATTTATAAACACTTAGGTGTAGTAGAAGTTGCCGATCAAATTAAAGGCGTAGAGTTTTTACGTACACTTGATTACGTAGATCCACAGCGTATTGGTGTTTATGGCCACAGCTACGGTGGCTACATGGCACTTATGACTATGTTTAAAGCGGGCGATTACTTTCAAGCGGGCGTATCGGGTGCTCCAGTAACCGATTGGGCTCTATACGATACCCATTACACTGAGCGCTATTTAGGTCATCCTGATACCAATGCTAAAGGATATGAGGACAGCGCAGTATTCCCCTACGCAGATGGCTTAAAAGGTCCATTAATGATTTATCATGGAATGGCTGATGACAACGTGTTGTTTACGCATTCAACTAAATTATTTAAGCAACTACAAGATAACGAAAAACAGTTTGAAATGATGACCTACCCAGGCTCTAAGCACAGCCTACGTGGTAAACAGGTGCAAACACACTTACATCAAACAATTACAAACTTTTTTAATCGTCATTTTGATGTTAAATAATTAAACTATTTTAAAAATAGATAAAGGCTGATTGATAAATCAGCCTTTTTTTTGCATTATTACTCGTCGGACCTAGATTAAACTCTCTTTTTAGCTACGCTTATCCTATGCGCTAAAGCGCACACTTTTTGAGGATAAATGTATGCCTAGTCTACGTAGTTTCAGTATATTCCAACGTTTCTCGCTACTTATAGCAATTGTGGTGTTTGGGCTTATAGCGCTTAGTATAGCCAGCTTAACTCACCAATATAGCTCTCTTAAAAACGAGCAGTATCTAAAAACACAAAACGTAGTAGAAACTGCTTACAGTATAATCGAGCACTTTTATGACCTTGAGCAAAGTAATTCACTTACTCAACAACAAGCTCAATCGCAAGCACTTAATGCAATAAGAGCAATGCGCTACGACAAAACCAATTACTTTTGGATTAACAACTATCAGCCCACAATGGTTATGCATCCTATAAAACCTGCGCTTGAGGGAAAAGATTTAACTAATAATAAAGACCCCGATGGCAAAGCATTATTTGTTGATATGGTGAATATAGTTAAACGTTCTGGCGAGGGGTTTATTCCTTATAAATGGCCAAAACCTGGTAAAGCAAAACCAGTTGAAAAAATCGCATTTGTTAAAGGTTTCAGTCAATGGCAATGGATTATTGGTTCAGGTGTTTATCTAGACTCAATTGACGCAGCATTTAGCGAGCAGCGTAATCTTATAGTTATCAGTGCTACAATTATGATTATTGCTGTTATTTTACTTAGTTACTTTATAGGCAAGAGCATTTTAATACCTACTCGTTTAGCGGCCGATATGATGAAAGATATTTCACAAGGCGAAGGTGATTTGACCCGCAAATTGAGTGAATCTGGAAATGATGAAATATCTGAACTATCACGTTCGTTTAATTTATTTGCTTTAAAAATGCGAGAGTCACTTGCCCATGTATCTCAAAGCGCAAACGACGTAAGCGAGCATGCGCATACAGTTGATGAATCAAGTAGAACAAGCCACTCATTTATTGAGCTCCAAAACGACAGCTCAACCCAAGTTGCAGCTGCCATGGAGCAAATGACTCACCAAATACATGATGTAAGCCGTAACGCCGAAGCCGCAGAGCAAGCAGCTAAAGACGCAGCACAAAATGCATCAACAGGTAAAAACGTAGTTGCTCAAACAATTACAGCCATAGAAACACTCTCAAGCAACATAGAAACGGTCAGCCGTGTAACAGAAGATTTAGCCAACGAAAGCCACAATATAGGCTCTGTACTTGATGTAATAAGAAGTATATCTGAGCAAACAAACTTACTGGCATTAAACGCTGCCATTGAAGCTGCTCGCGCAGGAGAGCATGGTCGAGGATTTGCTGTTGTTGCAGACGAAGTAAGAACATTGGCTAGTCGTACAGGGCAAAGTACTGACGAAATTCAAACCATGATCACTAAACTACAAGAAGGTGCAAAAGCAGCAGTAGAAGCAGTTAAATCAAGCCAAGCACTTTCGGTTTCTACCGTAGAACAGGCGTCATCAGCCAATACTTCGCTTAATGAAATAGAACGACTTGTTTCAATTATTACCGAAATGAACAGTCAAATAGCACGTGCTACAGAGCAACAAACTCAAGCTGCTGATGAAGTTAATTTACGTATTAATGAGCTATCTCAATCAACTGAGCAGTCACTCAATAATACTAAACAGCTTACCAATGCTAGTGATAACCTTAAACAAAGTAGCCAAGAGCTTTCGAGCGTAGTTAATCGCTTTAAATTAGATTGATAGCGATACCGTTATCATGAAACGCAAAAGCCCTGAATTAACAGAGCTTTTTATTACATATGCGTTTTTAGCTTATACCATTTCGCTTAATTAAGTGATCTATTTTTAGGATGGAAAAACGTGTTGATAGCTAGGCAAAAAATTTGCTATTTAGTTGTTCTAAATGAGAATTTTTTAACACAGATAGCGACACGTTTAGCCCCGAAAAATGATTAATTATTATTGCGGATTGGTATTACATACAGTAACGTGCAAACAAGCTCGTTACTGATGCAGCCGTTGGCTTGCCATGCTGCCAATCACCGCCTTCAACACCGCTACCAGCAATATCCATATGAACATAAGGTAGTGGCTGTGCAGAGTCATTACCGTGCTTATCAAGCCCACCAACAATAGCCATGAACGCCATAGGGAACTGATGTCCACGAGCAGTAACGGCAGATGCTGCGTTATTGCTAGATAAAACATCGTCAGCTAGCGTGCGTGGTTTAATAAAGTCGTAATCTTCGCGACGTGAACGCGATACTTCTGCGCCATCAGCCCACAAATCTCCAAAATCAGCTATTTGACGTGAAACACCTGCGCTACGAGCAGGGCCATTTTCAACATACGCACCGTAAGGACCCATCGCACGTGCCGCGTGACCCGTTAATGTAGCTACAGTAAATAACGTTGGATTGACCTCAGTTTTAGCTAAATCTTTCATTTCGCTAAGTAGGTCGCCCATTGCTAAGCGCCCTTCTGCATCGGTATTACCAATGCGTACACGGATACCTTCGCGGCTAGTAATAATTTCATCTGGCACAAAACAATCCGAACCAATAGAATTACGAACAACAGCTAAGTACGATACTACTTTAACGCCTTTAGGCTGATAATCCGCAACAGCTTTCATAAAGCCCGCAACAGAAGCTGCGCCACCTTTATCACGACTCATGCCTGCCATATGGCCGCCTACTTTTAAATCTGCACCGCCTGTATCGTATACAAGACCCTTACCTACAAACATAAGTGTGCGAGTAATTTCGCCCTCTGGTACATATTCAAGCTTAACAACACGTGGGTGATGGCGCTCAACTGCATACGATGCACGCGCAACAGTGCTTAGTATTGGGTAGTTTTTATCAATAGCTGCAATATCATCAATTACGTCAACCGCAATGTTTGAGCCTTTAAATAAGTCAACGCAGTAATCAGCAAAACGTGGTGGAGCCATACGCTCAGGTTCAGTGCCACATAAATCACGCGCGGCATATTGGCCAGCTGCAATTGCATTAACAGCTTTGATTGTTTGCTCGCTTGCGCCAACTAAACCAATTTGAGTAATAGGTTCAATACTTTCACCGTGATATTCACGCGCTTCTAATGGCTGCCATAAGGCTTGGCAAGCGCCTAAATAAGAAACTTCTAAAGCGTGCTGATAACGACTGTCGCCATTTAAATTTGGTAAAAATAATGCAGGATTAACACTACCCGACGCTTTTGCTTCGTTAATTGCTAATTTAGCAGCATCAAAATAACGGCGAACATCATCGTAATCTCTATTTAACGGACCAGTAGGCGCAAGTACAACGCGCTTGTTTTCAATTACTAATAAAGTAACTTGCTTACCGATGCGAGAATCAACGTTTGCTTGGGCTAAAATAGCATCACGTAATGAGTTATTTGGTAATAAAGAAAAGTCATCACTAATAATAATAAGCGCATCATGTGATGTGCATTCAAGGCTCGCACTAACCGCTTGAGGGTATGCCATAAATAAAGTCCTGTTAGAAAACATAGGCCTCTATTATCGTCGATTTAAATATTGAAGACCAGCAAGGTGCGATGAGCTAATTACACAACTTGTCAATAAATGGCAACTTGGAGTTACAGGCTTTACAGCTTAATCAAGAATACTCAGTTGAAAGTTTTGCTCTGGCTCACTTTTAATACCAACGCCTATACCAAGTAATCGTACAGGCTGCTGTAAACCTCTTTGATAAGCCTTGGTAAGTAGTTGAACAAGTATTTCAGTGTTTAGTTCGTGGTATGCCTGGTCGGCTGAGGTTACTACAAAATTTGCAAACTTCACCTTAACACTCAGTTTATTAATACGGTTTTGTAATTGTTGCTTATTAAGCCTTAAAACTAATTCGTCTAACAATTTTGGCAGCTCATCTAAGCACTCTTGCAAACTTGTTTTATTGTATTCGTAGGTATGTTCAACACTCAGCGATTTTCTAATGCGATCTGTCGATACTTTACCAATATACTCACCTGCACATTTTTGATAAAGCGATACACCAAAATTGCCTACATGTTGCTGCATCCAATTTACGCCCTTTTCACGTACATCTTTGCCGGTATATAAGCCTTTTAAATTGAGTTTTTCGAGCGTTACTTTACCCACCCCCGGAATTTTCCCCAGAGGTAATTGCGCTAAAAAGTCATCGACCTCATGAGGCAAAACGACAAACTGACCATTCGGTTTTTTTTCGTCGCTGGCTATTTTGGCAATAAACTTAATAGGCGCAATTCCTGCTGATGCAGTTAATCCTGTGGTACTGTAAATATCGGCTCTTATTTGCTGTGCAATAAGTGTGGCACTGCCTTTACAAGCTGTGCTGTCTGTTACATCTAGGTAGGCTTCGTCAAGGGAGAGAGGCTCTATTAAGTCTGTATAGCGGCTAAATACTTCGCGTATTTGATTTGAAGCTTCTTTGTATACAGCCATGCGCCCAGGGACAATAACTAAATCGGGGCATAATTGTTTAGCACGATAGTTCGACATAGCCGATCGTACGCCATATTCTCTCGCTATATAGTTAGCGGTTGAGAGCACGCCTCGTCGGCTATTGCCTCCAATAGCAAGCGGTACACATGCAAGTTTAGGATTATCTCGCATTTCTACTGCTGCGTAAAAGCAATCCATGTCTATGTGAATAAACTTCTTCATCACCACAACACAACTGTTTATTTATACAGCCATTATTATAGAATCAAATGTGATAAGCAAGCCTAGGGCCTGTTTATCTTTCGAGGTTAAATTTGCAGCAGTATGTTTGGTATTTAGGCAAGGCAGAGCCTATGTAGTGTGGTTATTCCCCATAAATAGGCGATAACGTAGCACAAATGCCAAACATACGCTGCCCGAAGGGTTCTGCCTAGGGGCAATTTACTCTTTGTTGCTCGGTTTTTACTTATTCTTACAGGGATGTAAGTCAGTAGAATAACGCAGGAGCAGTTATCGAGCCCACTAGGTCACAAACCTCGCGCCGCGATTAAATAGCCCCTAGATTGAACAAATTTTAATCCTGAAAGGTCAACAGGCCCTAGTTAGCGATTAAAAAAAGTGCTTATTATCTTCTGGCTCTTTATGGCCACGTAACCAAAACATAACTTCGAAGAAAAACCCCGCTAACATTAAAATAATAGCGCCAGATTCATTACCCATTGCGTAGCAGGTAAATGAGGCTATAAAAACCAAACAAGCTAAAGACCAATTAATTATATTGTGCATACATACCTCTGTGTGTTTTTGTGTTTGTGTTTGTCTGTGTAATTTAACTGTAGACCTAAAATTAAACAGGTACAATCATCTTATAAAAAAACATGCTATTAATTACCTTGAGCTCACAACTCCATATTGATAATCTAAATACTTTATAATTAAGGGCCAATAAATAATGCAAACGTTTAAAGATCAGCACCCTATCCATACCGACATCACCGTAGCGTGGGCTGATATGGATGCACTACAACACGTAAATAATGTGGTGTATTTACGTTACTTTGAAATAGCCCGAATCGACTTCTTAAATAAAATAAATCTCTTCGATACAATAAGCTCTAATGGCGTAGGTCCGGTAATAAGCGAAAACAACATTCGTTATAAACGCCCAGTTACTTTTCCAGATACGCTTACAGTCGGCGTTACTATTTCTGATATAAAAACAGATCGATTTGTTATGAATTACACCGTATTTAGTCACGCGCAAAACGCTATAACAACAACAGGCACTTCAAAAGTGGTTATGTTTGATTTTGAAACAGGCCAAAAAGCACCAATTGCAGAGCCTCTTTTATCAGCGTTAGTTAGCTACTCTCAATACGATCAATAAGGAATTCTCATGCAATACAGCGCACTTGGCAGCAGTGGTATTAACGTTTCAAGAGTATGTTTAGGCAGTATGACTTGGGGTAAACAAAATACTCAAAGCGATGCTGATGAACAAATAGCCTACGCGCTAGAGCAAGGCGTAAACTTTATTGATACAGCCGAAATGTATGCTGTGCCTCCTTCTCCAGAGACCTATGGCAAAACCGAGGAAATTATTGGTGACTGGTTATCGCGTAATCAGCAAAAGCGTGGCGATGTAGTACTTGCTACAAAAATTGCTGGCAATGGATTATCTTGGGTACGTGATGGCGGTAATATTACTCGCCAAACAGTAATAGAAGCCGTGGACGACTCACTTAAGCGTCTTCAAACCGACTACATTGATTTATATCAGCTGCATTGGCCAAATCGCTCTACTCCACACTTTGGCAGACAATGGCCTGGCACACTTAAATTTACCGACGTAAATACACAAGAACACCAAGCTAGTATGCTTGATATTCTACAAGGCCTTAATGAATGTGTTAAAGCAGGTAAAATTAAGCACTGTGGTTTATCTGACGATACGCCATGGGGTATAAGCCAGTTTTTAAGCTTGGCCAAAGAGCATAACTTACCGCGCATGGTATCTATTCAAAATGAGTTTAGCCTAGCGCACGCTAAAGACTGGCCGTATTTAATAGAGCAATGTGTACACGAAGATATTGCCTACTTACCGTGGTCACCTTTAGCCGCCGGTTTATTAACGGGTAAATACCTAAATGGTGCTCGCCCAGAAGGCTCTCGTTGGACCTTCATGCAGCGCAACGGTATTTTTAGAGATACACCAAACGCAGAGCAAGCAACTAAGCAGTATGTTGAACTGGCTCATGCAAACAATATTACTCCAGCACAACTAGCACTCGCATGGTGTAACCAAGTAGATGGCGTCACATCTTCAATTATTGGTGCAACAACCATAGCCCAATTAAAAGAAGATATTGATGCATTTAACATTACATTAAGTGACGAAATCCTTAGCGAAATTAATACTATATTTAAAAACTATCCAATGCCTTATTAAGCGTGTACCAGTTAAAAAGCAGCCTTGCATAAAGGCTGCTTTTAACTAAAATATTTGACCCTACAACAACCAACACTATACTTTAATTAAGTTTTATTAATTCAACGAATAATTATCAATGCTGAAAAACGGATACTATGCATTTTGCTTATTAATTGTATTTAACGCACATGCCGTTGAGCAAAAAGTACAGCCTCTAGAAGAGATTATTTGGCTGCAAAGTTACACGCCCCCTTTTCATATAGCTAAGAGCGAAAGTGCACCACAAGGTGGAATTTGCGACAATCTAACTGAGCAACTAATCAGAACCATAACTGATGTAAAACATACTCGCTTAATAGTCCCTCAGCAGCGTATAAATAAATATTTAAATGAAGGAAAAAACGTATGTTTCCCATGTGTTATTTATAAAAAATATAATAACCAACTACTTAACTACTCAAATCCAACAACGGTATATCCTCCATTTTCAATTATCACGACAAAAGAGCTAAAGCCACAATTAGAGAAAAAGCACGGTTCACCTATTCATCTTATTAATTTATTAACTGATCCTCAATACGTATATGGACAAGCCGCTGCACGTAAATTTACAACTGAAATTAATACTATTATCGAAAATACAAAACGAGATAAAGAGTCATCGTTAAGTTGGAGCAGTGAAAACGAAAGTCAGGCTGTTATAGCGCGTTTGAGTCACGGATTTTTAGACTATTCAATTGATTACCCGTTTATGGCCGATTACTTTAATAAGCAAGGCGAATTTACGAATATAGAGAGTGTACCAATAGAAGAAAATGATGTTCAATTTATAAGAGGAGCAATAGGCTGTGCGGCTAACGCCCCCAATAATTTTGCAGAGCAAGCGCTTAAAAAAATTAACCGCGCGCTAAAAAACAACGTACTACAATCACCTGAGTACCAACAAAGTCAGCATACTTGGCTTAAAACTACCTTTACCGACTTTGATAAACACTACCAACAGCAAGTCATTAATTTTTACTTACTTTCCACTGATGCTCAAGTAAACACTGATCATTAGCATAAAGTGCAACAGCAAAAATACTTTTAGCCGTTACCTCACCTACGCCCGAAGGTGTGCCTGTCATTACTACATCACCGTCCTCGAGGCTCATAAATTCATTAATCTCTTGTAAAATCGAGTCAGGATTATGTAGCATAAAATGAGTATCACCTCGCTGAATCACTTCATTATTAATTTTAAGTTCAAACGTAAAGTGTTTCATAGCATCAGTTAGTTCGACAAAGTCACTTAAAATAACAGAGCCATCAAACGCTTTAGCGCGCTCCCATGGAAGCCCTTTATTTTTTAATTTACTTTGTACTGTGCGCTTAGTTAAATCTAAGCCCAACCCAACACCTACAAATTTTTTATCTTTAATTACAAAGCATAACTCGGTTTCATAATGCAGCGTATCGCCGTTATGAGCTGCAAGTAACGTATTAGTAATTGCGCTATTTGGTTTGTTAAATAAAACCATTTGATCTGGCGTTTCGTTATTTAGCTCTGCAATATGTGCGGTATAGTTACGGCCAACACACACTACTTTTGATGGTATTAATTCTTCAGATACTAACTTTATTGAATGCATATAAATAATGTCTCAGTTATTGGACCTGTTGACCTTTCAGGATTAAAATTCGTTCAATCTAGGGGCTATTTAATCGCGGCGCGAGGTTTGTAACCTAGTGGGCTCGATAACTGCTCCTGCGTTATTCTACTGACTTACATCCCTGTAAGAATAAGTAAAAACCGAGCAAAGCTTCCGCGTCCTGCTCACGCCCCTTACCTAAATCTATGTAGGCAACAAAGAGTAAATAGCCCCTGGGCAGAACCCTTCGGGCAGCGCATGTTTGGCATTTGTGCTACGTTATCGCCTATTTATGGGGAATAACCACACTACACAGGCTCTGCCTTGCCTAAATACCAAACATACTGCTGCAAATTTAACCTCGAAAGATAAACAGGCCCTAGCTAATAAGCGTTTCAAGTAAGCTCAAATTAATAGGTTTAAGTAAAACTCGGTCTATATTTAAATCTTTTATTTCTCTAGGATCTGGCTCTGCACCACTTACAATTACTAAGCGAAGCTCTGGATATCGCTCATTAATTTGCTGGCCTAAGTCAGTGCCACGTCCATCGGGTAAATGCATGTCTAGCAATACTTTATTAAATTGCTGGTCGTGATTAAGTATTTGTAAACATTGCGCGCAACTTGACGCAATCACCGTCTCAACACCTAAACTTTCTAAAAGTAGCTGCGTAATTTGCGCTGCATCGTGATCATCTTCTACCAGTAAAAAACGTTGTTTTTTCTCGGTTAAGCCACTACTACAATTTATATTTTTAGCTTGCGGTGCATGCTCTGGCGCTACCAAATAATCTTGCAAACTTTGGTATAAAGCCGCGCTATCAACAGGCTTTGGTATTACATCGTTAAAGCCAAGGGCTGCAAGTTCTTCGCGTATCCCTTTCATTGTAGCTGCCGTAAGCGCAATTATTGGACCTTTGTAGCCCATTTTTCTGAGCTCTATGGTAGCTTCCTTGCCGCCCATTACAGGCATATGAATATCAATAAAAATAATATCGTAAGGGGCTTTATACGCATCTGCAATACGTACTTTTTCAAGCGCTTGCTGCCCATGTTCGGCGTAATCTACGCGCGCACCACAGGTACTGATCATATGACCAACTAGCATGCGTAAATCACGCAAATCATCAACCACTAATACTCGCCCATGCACTTTGCATGGAGCCGATTTACTTTGTAGTTGCGGGACACTGCTAAAATTAAGTACCTGTCGTTCTACTTCGCTAATATCACCTGGGTAAATCGAAATAGTAAACGTAGAGCCTTTACCAAACTCAGAGTGTAAACTAATATCACCGTGCATACGCGCTAACAATTCAGCACATATTGCCAAACCTAAGCCAGCACCACCCACAGAGCGTGATTCCACATCGGCTATCTGCTCAAATGGCTTGAATATTAGTTCTTGTTTTTCAGGGGCAATGCCCATGCCTGAATCTTTAATGCTAAAAAATAGCATTTCGTGTTCATCAACCCACTGCGTCCACGCATTAACAACAATTTCGCCTTTATCGGTAAATTTAACCGCATTGTTTATTAAGTTTATTAAAATTTGGCGAACTCTTGTTGCATCCAGTCGTGCAACTAAGGGCAATGGCTGTTGAGATTCAAAACGCAGTGTAAGGCCTTTATCAAGCACCGATACACGCATTAAGGTGTATACATCGGCAAGCATGCTATCAAGGTTAACTTCGCTTAAGGTCAGTTCGAGTTTATCGGCCGCTATTTTAGATAAATCGAGCACGTCGTTTAACAAGCTCAATAAATGTTTACCATTTCGATAAATAACACCCAATTCATTTTCTGCTTGCTGACTAAAATCGCTCTGCATTAATAATTCGGTGTAACCTAAAATAGATGATAGAGGGGTTCTTAATTCATGGCTCAAATGAGCTAAAAAGCGGTCTTTTGAACGATTTTCAGCTTCGGCTTTTAAACGTTCAACTCGCTCGCCTTCAACATCTTTACGAGCAAGTGCATAACGAATAGCACGTGCAAAACGGCTCGAACTCATTTCTGTTTTTATTAAGTAATCTACTGCACCGGCGTCAAGCGCTGCCGAGTCTAACTCATCGTTTGACTGCCCGGTAAGCATAATAATTGGGCCGCTAAAGCCATTCGCAATGGCCTCTTTTAATACATCTAAACCATTAGATGCACCCAAGCGGTAATCAAGCAGGCAAATGTCGTGCTCATTTTTACTAAGCGTTGCAATTGCCTGCTCTGGGGAGCTTATCCATTGAATGTTAAACGTGTGTGAATCCAATTGGTCCAGATAGTCGCAGGTGAGTATATAATCATCTTCATCGTCCTCTACAAGCAGCAACTGAGTCACTTTATCTAACATACAATCTCCATTAATCGTTAAATGTTGTCGGTAGCTCTACAAACTCTACCCAGTATTTTCCTAGCGTTTTCATCAAATCAACCAAACCATCAAACGTTACTGGTTTTGTAATATAAGATGCAGCACCTAAGTTATACCCTTTAACCATATCTTCTTCTTGCTTAGATGTAGTTAAAATAACGACCGGAATTCCCTTTAAATTAGGGTTCCCTTTTATAGCTTCAAGCGCTTCACGGCCATCCATTCTTGGCATATTTAGATCAAGTAATATTAATCCTGGTCGCGGCGACACTGTTTTATCTTCAAACTTACCTTTACGTTCTAAATATTCAAGTAACTCAACGCCGTCTTCTACAAAATGAAGCTCGTTAAGTACACGGCTTTCGGCAAGGGCATCTTGTGTTAACAAACGATCATCTTCATCATCGTCTGCCATTAAAATAGTAATCGGTTTTACTTTTGAATAGGGCATTTAAGCCTCTCCTTGCAATGTGAAAAGCTCAGCTTCCACAGGTAGTTTAATAATGAAGGTTGCACCTTCACCGTCTTTACTTTGGGCTGTAATTGTTCCGCCATGGCGTTCCACAATACGCCTACATACAGAAAGGCCTATACCCGTACCTTTATACTCTGAGCGGCCATGTAAACGCTGAAACGGTACAAATATTTTATCGGCATAGTCTTGTGAAAAACCAATACCGTTATCTTCTATAGTAATAACTTGAAAGCTTAAATTAGCATTATAATCCTCGCTAAAAATGTCTTCATGCTGGTAACTGATTTTTATATGTGGACTTACATCTGGGCGTCTAAATTTAACAGCATTCGACAACAAGTTTAAAAACAACTGCTGCATTTGGCTTTTATCAGCCTGAATAACTGGTAAATCCTCTACATCAACTTGTGTATTAGACTCGCCTATCGCAATTTCTAAATCACTGAGTATATCGGTTACAACGTCGTTTAAATTTGTATCATCAAAATCTTTACCACGGGTGGTAATACGTGAAAACTCTAGTAAGTCGTTTATTAAATTAGACATGCGTTGCGCCGCATTTTTCATGCGTCCAATATAATCAATACCCTTTTCACCAAGCTCATCCTTAAACATAGTTTCGAGTCGGTCACTAAATGCTTGAATTTTCCTAAGAGGCTCTTGTAAGTCATGGCTTGCAACAAAAGCAAACTCCTCAAGCTCTCGGTTACTTCGGCTCAGTTCATCAGAATACAAAGTTAGCTCTTGTGTACGCTCAGACACTTTAGTTGCTAATGTTTCGTTTTGTTTTTCAAGCTCAAAGCGATACCGTGCCGCATTTCTTAAATTAAGCCGCGTCATTACAAACATACCTATAATAAGTAATATGCTTGTGACTGCTGTAATAGCAAACGTGATTTTAGCTTCATTCTTAATTTGCGCTAACTTTGAAAAATGGCTCACTTTAAAGAGTAATTCACGGTCTTGAATTTCATTAACATACTCTCTAATTTGCTTATAAAGCTCCCTGCCTTTATGTGTATTTAACACATACAATGCACGCCTTTCTCTATCATCAAGTGCCAGGTTTACGGTTTGTTTTAGCTCTTTAATTTTACTATCGACAAGTACAAGTAGTTGGGCAATACGCTCAGCTTGGCCATCAATTTCAGAGTGCAACGACTTAACATGATCTGTCTGCGCTTCAATTTGCCCAACAGCATCGTAGTAAGGCGTTAAATAGTCAGTCTCTTCTGTTAATAAATAGCCACGCTGGCCTGATTCAGCCTGAACTATTGACAAATGTAGTTGCTCAATTGCTGTTGTCAGCATATTAGTGTTGTCTAAACTTTTTTGGGTTTGTGTTAAACCTTGAATCGTATTCAATGCTAAAAATGCGTTACCCACAATAATACTCAACACAACAACTATAAAAGCTGCCCAAGTAATATTCGCTTTCCCTTGATGTTCTTGTTTGCTCATTTAGCTTCCCGAATTAGCGTTTATACAACACTTAATATTTATTGAGAGTCAGTTATTTTTTGTAAACTTTCACTACACTGTTGACAGTTGTTAATAATCTTATCAAGCGCATCTAACGCTTTTTCTTTTGGCATATCGTTTTCGAGTACCAACTTAATAAGCTCTGCATTCATCGATATACGATTAAGCGGCGCTCTTGCATCGTGTACTAATTTGTTTAGCTGCTCTGTTTGGTTATCGGATGTCATGCCCTTCCTCAAATCTATTTGTATTCGCCAATACCGCCATATGCATTAAGGCGGTTATAAAGTGTTTTAGTACTAATGCCCAGCATTTGTGCAGCAAGCGTTTTATTACCTTGCACCTTATCAAGCGTTGCATGAATAAGCTCTTTTTCAACTTCTTCAATAGTTTGCCCTGCTGATACTGGTTTATCTGCAGTTTGGTTATTAACACGTGAAAACGGCGACTCTAAGTTATCAGGTAAAATAATATCGCTAGTTTGCGGGTCACTCATAATGAATGCTCGGTGTATTGCGTGGCGAATTTCGCGCACATTACCTGGCCATTCATAGCTTTGCAGTTCTTTAAGCTGTGCGGGTGTCCAACTAAATGCGGTACCGTTTTCATCATTAAGCTGATCTAAAAATGCTTTCGCTAATAAAGGAATATCTTCTTTTCTGTCGCGTAGTGGCGGTATATCAATAGGGAAAACAGCCAACCTAAAGTAAATATCTTCACGAATAATATTATTTTGCGCTAAATCAGTAAGCGAGCGGTTAGTAGCCGAAATAACACGACAATTGGTTGGTATTTCTCTGTTACCACCCACGCGTGTTACTTTTTTAGTTTCAAGCACTCGCAGTAAATTTGGCTGCATATCAATTGGCATTTCGGTCACTTCATCTAAAAACAAAGTACCGTTGTTTGATTGTTCAAATACACCTTCTTTGCGGGCTATAGCACCGGTAAAGGCGCCTTTTTCATGGCCAAATAATTCACTACCTATTAATTCTTTTGAAAGCGCACCACAGTTGCTCGCCACTAACGGGCCTTCGCACTGGCTTGCGTTATGAATAGCCTGAGCTACAACTTCTTTACCTGCACCACTTTCACCCATCAACATTACATTGGCATTTGTTTTAGCAACGCGTTCAATCATATTGTAAAGCTTGTGCATTACTTCTGATTCGCCAATTAAACCACCAAAGTGACGCGTTATACCGCCCGACTTTGCTTTTTTAACTGCTTTTTTAGGGCCATTTAAAACCAGTTCTAAATCTTCGCGTTGTAATGGCTTTAATAAATGCCCTACATTTGGCTCACACATCTCAGCTAAAATGCCCTTAACTGAAGGATGACCCGATATAAGTGTAATTTTTGGAGATTGCCCAATCGTTTTTAGGTGGTCAAGTAAGTGCAAACCGCTACCATCAGGTAACATAAAATCAAGCAGCACATGGTCAAAGGTATTATTTTCAAACCATTGATGTGCTTCTTTTAAACTGGTGGCGGTGCTTATATTGTGGCCGAGGAATTCGACTATGTGGCATACAACGTCACTAAACTCGACGTCATCGTCTACTAAAAGTATGTCTAACATGATAAATCCCTATGCTTTTTTTCTTATTCTACGCATCCTAAATATTAATTTAAAGGCGCACCTAGAATCTAATTACTTAAATAGTTAAGTAATCCAATACTATCTATTTTACCAACTTAATATTTACGTATGCTTAAAAAAAACGATCACAAATTACGAAAAATAATTAAAATCGTTTCTATTTATAGAATGGTAGCAACTGTTATCATTAAAAACCTAAAAAAGGAGACGAAATGCAGCAATTAAAAACCTTAATACATTCAGGTATTAATATTGACCAAGGCAGTCAATTTACCCGTTTAACGGCTCGCGCCATTGTTATTAAAAATAATAAAATACTTTTAATGTATACAAACCGTTATGAAGACTACAGTTTACCTGGTGGTGGAGTAGATGAAGGCGAAAGTATTGAGCAAGGTTTGATGCGTGAACTAAACGAGGAAACCGGTGCACAAAAAATAAGTGTTGTTAAAGCCTTTGGACTCTATGAAGAATATCGCCCTTGGTATAAAGACGACTTTGATATTATTCATATTAAATCGTATTGCTTTGTATGTAATATTGCCGACGAGTTTGGCAAAGCACAGTTAGAGCATTATGAGCAGCAAAATGGCATGACCGCTAAATGGGTTGATATTAACGACGCAATTGCACATAACGAACGCACACTTGCTAATAGTGAAAAACAAGGACTCTCCATTTTACGAGAAACCTACCTATTAAAACGTATTGCTAGAGAACTTCTATAAGTTAAATAAACATGAGCAATCACCCTTGTAACTTTTGCATAAATCAGAACTTTTTACTGCCTTGGATAATATATTTACAGTAGTAAAAAGTTATCAGCAGAATAAAAATCCAAAATAGCCATTATATTTCAACAACTTGAAATTAATTAACATTGCTTTTTTGATATTGGCTTTTGTTTTGCACCCTTATAGATAATTAATTTGTAAGGAGATAGAAATGAGTAACACAGTTAAAACGATTAATCCGGCAACTGAGCAAACCATTGAAACCTATACGCTACTTTCTCAAAAAGAAGCTGAACAGGTAATCGAAAAATCTCACGAAACATACTTAAAATGGCGCTTAACGTCGTTCACTGAACGTGCGAGATATCTTAATAAGTTAGCCTCACTTTTCGAAGAGCAAAAAGAATCTATTGCAAAACTCATGACCGAAGAAATGGGTAAAGTATACGAGCAAGGCTTTCAAGAAGTTGAACTATGTGCAGCTATTTGTCGTTACACCGCCGAAAACGGCCCACAAGTACTTGCTGACGAAGAACGTGATATGGACGGCGGCCGAGCAATTATTAGCTACCAACCAACGGGCGTATTATTAGGTATTCAACCGTGGAACTTCCCGCTTTATCAAGTAATTCGTTACAGTGCTGCCAACATCATGGCGGGCAACACAACCGTATTAAAACATGCTGGTAACGTCTTTGGCATGGCTGAAAAAATTGAAGAGCTATTTAAACAAGCTGGTTTCCCAGAGTATTGCTTTAACAATTTACTTATCGACGGCAAAACCGCCAGTTCTCTAATTGCACACAAAGCAATTAGCGGCGTAACCTTTACGGGTAGTGATGCGACAGGTAAAAAAGTAGCTGAAGAAGCGGGTAAACACGTTAAAAAGACAGTGTTAGAGCTTGGTAGTAATGACGCTTACTTAGTACTCGATGACGCCGATTTAGAGCTTGCAGTTAAAACCTGTGTAACAGGTCGCATGATCAATAACGGCGAAACGTGTGTTTCAGCTAAACGCTATGTTGTTGTTGAGTCACTTTACGATGACTTTAAAGCGCAAATTAAAGAGCAGTTTGAAGCCATGAAAATGGGCGACCCAATGGCAGATGACACAGACTTAGGTCCAATGGCCCGTGAGGATTTACGCGACGGTATTCACGACCAAGTAATGGAATCAGTTAAAGCAGGTGCAAACATAGTAACGGGTGGCGAAATACCATCGCAAACAGGTTACTACTACCCACCAACACTACTTGATAACTTATCGCCTGGCATGCCTGCGTACGATGACGAACTATTTGGTCCAGTTGCTTCACTTATTAAAGCGAAAGACAACGACGACGCAATGCGCATCGCCAACGACTCTCGCTACGGTTTAGGCGGTGGTATTTTCTCAAAAGATGAGAAAAAAGCCATTGAGCTTGCTAAAAAGCACTTTGACACAGGTATGATCAACATTAATGGCTATGGTTTAGCACAGCCTAACTTACCGTTTGGTGGTGTTAAAGGCAGTGGCTATGGCCGAGAGCACGGCGGCTTTGGTATGCGCGAATTTGTGAATGTTAAAAGCATTATGATCGCTAGCTAATTTAGCTGCATAAATGAAACAAGTGTTTTAAATAGATATTTTTAATACGTGTTTAAATACAAAAACTACTAAGCCTAAAAGTGGGTAACCGCTTTTAGGCTTTTTTTATAGCTTTTAGAAAGTAATTTTCAGGAGGCAGTACTTAGTTTTTAGTAAGAGATAGTACCGAGCTTTTAGTAGGAGATAGTACCGAATTTTGGATATATCCGTAGGTGCGATTTTACATCGCACTTTTAAGAATTAAATATCCTTCAAAATAAAAAGTTACAAGCTAACCATTGCTACTTCATTAAATTTTAATAATTTAAAACTCACTTCACAATTTAGCTTATTTAATAAAACGTAAGCACGGCTGCTTTTATCGGTATTTAAATTGCGCTAAAAAACCTGTTAAGCAGTATATTTAAAGGCATAAACATAGTGAGGACTATTACAGAAAAACATCACAAATATGATGTTTAAACAGAGCTAGAGCAAGTACTATTAAGCCCAGAGCTAACTATTGATATGTAAAGCTAATACCTGACAGAAAGAATGAGCGATAACCAGTCATCTAGGTGAGTCGTCATTAACTTAGTAAGAATAAGAGGAAACTTTTCCCTTTTTCATATGTGTAAATAAACTACAGTAAGCATAATATTTATAGCTGGCAATAACTTACACTATTTGATAATAATAGTGGCTCATAGAATAAGGACATTTCCCGTAAAAACAGGGGAAGTGTCCTCTGATAAAGCTGTTATATAGTAACTGGAATCTTATATGTGGATTAAAAAATTTTGGAAGCCTCTCTTGTCTTTATTCGTGGTAGTAACAACATTAGTCGTCGCCATATTTTTATACGTGAGCGTTTTTAATGGTTCATTATCCAAAAATTCCAATGATTGGGGATCATTTGGCAGTTACTTGAGCGGTACTGCTGGTGTTGTAATTGCACTGTTTGCCGTCATTTGGCTTATTTATTCGGTAAGCATCCAAAAGGAAGAAATTGAGAAACTTAAAATTGAATTAAATAAATCAGCAATAGAACAAGAGCAACAGACTGAAATTAGCGCTTTAACTGCATTAATTAGTTCTTACGGCACTGCTGCTCAGGTTACACAATTGAAGCTAAATGGTTGCAATGACGGAAGTAATCATACGTTAAAAAATGAAACAATTGATTCTATAAAGACCCAGTTAGAGCATGAGCTTGCAAAAGTAAATGAGTATACCGCTAATCTTGAAGCAAAACTCGTAAAACGTATATAAAAATACATTTAAACGTAACAAAAATAGTGGGTTATGTTTTGCTTCGCTACACATTTTAACCCACTATTTCTGCCGGCTTAATGCGGCGTTAGCTTCCATATAGTGTTATGCAACCAATCTTGACTGATAAAATTGAAGTTGCTAGACAACAGATACCTCAGGGAGTGACTTTATTTTTTAAGACACGAGATTTCGTGGTCATTCATACAACGCGGTAAGTCGGGTTGTTTCTAGCCAATTCATCATTTTTGTCGGATGGCATGGCTTCGCCACTTATCCGACCTACGTCAAAAGGTAGGTTGGTTAAGCCGAAGGCGCCACCCGACAGAGCTCAGATTTACACCTTGAAGGTTCGCTATTGGCACTCTCCAGCCATTCGATGGCATAAAATACTGATTATAATTGGCAAGGTATTTTACTGTGTCGGATGGCGCTTCGCTTATCCGACCTACACAAGCTAATAAGCTACGACTCCTTTTCAAACCTTGGTACTTTTCGCTTGTCTGCTTTACTCATAGCAAGCTCTTGGATTTCTTCTTGCTTAAGTTCATCGGGTTTATCTTCTAGCGACTCCTGATTAGCATTCTCAAAAGAAAGCTCAGTGAGCAGCGCAAAGTGATCAGAACCGTATTTAGCTAAGCGCTTAATACGCTTTACTTTAAACCCTTGGCTGTGAAATAAGTGATCGAGCGGCCAGCGCATAAAAAAGTAACTTGCATGAAAAGTATTATAAAACCCACGACCTTTTCGAGGGTCTAAAAAGCCACTTATTTGCATAAACAAACGGGTGCTACGCGACCATGCAACATCGTTTAAATCGCCAGCAACGATGGTAGGCCGTGTAGGGTTTTTGAGTGCTTTAGCCACCATTATTAGCTCAGAGTCGCGCGGGCGCGATGAGTCTTCTTCCGTTGGGCTTGGTGGTGCGGGGTGAATAAAATGCCCTTGCATTTCAAGGCCTTCATCGTTTTCAAACAGTATATGAATAGAAGGAATGTCGTCTTCTATTAACTCACATATTTGTGCATCAAGTATTTTAAACTTACTGTATAAGTGCATGCCGTAACGATTATCTTTAGGGCACTCTATGTAATACGGGTAATTTTTTTTAATGACTGATAATTTATTTTCCCACCAGCTATCGCTCTCAAGTGTAATAAGCAGGTCAGGTTGGTGCTCATCAACAAGGCTAATTAACTGCTCACTTTTATGGTTCGACATAAGTACATTTGCCGACATAATCCTTATACTATGGTCTATATGCTTAGGTGCGCTTTGTACTTCTTTTTTAGCAAGCCACGTATACGGGTAAATCCATTTACCTTGTAAAAACATTATAAGAAATGATGTTAAAGCTATAAATACATAACCTATTGCGCTACTTTGCCATAATAAAAACAACGAAGTAACGGCTACAAAACTGGCAATATAAAATACCTGTAAGCGCACAAAGTCGCAGCTACGCACTAAGTAATGCTGGCTGTACGACATAGGTAATAAGGTAACCAGTAAAAAAAAGCCAATAATTATAGCCAGCGCAATGAGCATTTTAATATCCTTATAAAGTTAATTTAGCGACTTAAAATTGAAAGTATTTCTCGAGTATCGTGCACCATATGGATAACTGTACGGTCTATTTCTATACTCACTGTACCATTATCTCTAGAGCGTTCAATCACTCTACCTCTTTTGTATAAATCGCGTTCTAAAAAGTCGCCTCGGTGATAGCTTTTACTTAGCCCTGGTGGCGTCCAACCTGCGCGAATTAGTTGCTTTGCCTCTTTTTTAGAAAGGTAGCCATTGTCGTTATGCTTATGCGAATGATGATTTTTATGGCCATGTTTATGACCATGCTTATCTTTATGTGGTTTTGCGTCTGCACTGATCGAACATAAAGCCAATACTATTAGTGCTGTGTATATAGGTGCTCTCATAAATAATCTCTAGCATAATTAATAGCTAGAGGTTAACAAATACGGATGAACATCGTATGAAACAACTAACACCTATTTAACGTTGTTTATATTGAGTTTTACAATGGCTTCGCATAATAGCGGGATCGCGCAATTTTAAATGTTTTGTTTTACGCCCTGCATGGCGCTTACGCCAAACTTTAAAACTGCCTTTTGAAATATTGTCGCGCATAAAAACCACCAGCTGCGGATACTTTAATCCGTATAGCTGCTCTATTGCCTCGTAGGGGGTTCTATCTTCCCACGCCATTTCGATAATGCGTGACTGCTGCTCTGGATTAAACATGGTATATCTCACAAAATTTAACTTATACGCTAGGTAAAAATACTTAGATCAATGCAATTTAAGCTCAGTAACTGTATAATTAGCGTTCAGATTATGTATTTAAATGGTATCGAATTTATATTTATGCGCGCAATATTTCTGTTTTTAGCTTTAACTTTTCCCTCGTTATTACTTGCAGCGCCAAGTAAAACTCTGCGCTGCGTTACAACGCACTACCCTCCTTTTACTATTTACGATGAAAAAGCCGATACATTTACAGGTTTAGATATTGATTACATTAAGTTTATTGAAAAAAACTTAAACCTCAAAATTGACGTTATTCATTTACCTTGGGCGCGTGTTAAAAAAGAGATGGAGCTGGGCTATTACGACTGCTATTTTTCATTGGCCAACTATAAAGAGCGTACAGAATATTTAGACTTTACTAGCGAGCCTTTGCATACCACTAAGTTTGGTTTATTCACGTTAAATGAAGATAATCTGCTTATTGATGATTTATCAAAAGCCGCTATAGCTATGTTACGCGGTGTTATTCTTCCCAAAATTATCGCTAAAAAGTACAGCCTTGATGAGAATAACCTGCTGCGTTCACTTTCAACTAAAGACACTTTTGAGCTACTTGAAAAAAAACGCGTTGAATACGCAATAACTAACTATCAAGCGGGTTTGTGGTACTCAAAGGAATATAAAAAAATTTATGCTCGGCAATTAAATGAGTTTACATTTCCTACTTACATTGCTTTTAAGCGTGGCGTAATTGATACAAAATTAGTTGATGAACAAATAAAGCGTTTTAAAGCACAAGCTCAATAATTAACTCTGCACACATTAAGAGATAACCAATGTTTACAAAACTACCAAAGTGGGTTGAATATGGCGCGTTTACACTGGCATTTATAGCGGGCATAGTTAACGCTGTAGGCTTATTAGGTTTTGAGCATCAAGCCATTTCGCACTTATCAGGCTCTGTTACTTTGTTGGGTATTAAGCTAATGAGCAATACCTCAGCCGCTTTGCTGTTATTTAGCATACTCATTAGCTTTATGTTGGGCTCGGCGCTTTCTGGTTTTTTACTTGCAGGGCGTTCATTAAAACTTGGCCGCCATTACGACACGCTCTTATTTATTGAAGGCGCTTTACTGTTAGCAAGTGCCTACCTACTTAATCAATCTTACGTTTATGCAATTACGCTTGCCTCTGCTGCTTGTGGGTTACAAAATGCGTTAGTCACTAATTACAGTGGCGCGGTCGTTCGTACCACACATTTAACGGGTATTTTTACTGACCTTGGTTTAATGATAGGTAAAGCACTTAAAGGTGAGCAATTTGATACGCGTAAAGGCGTTATGTTTTTACTTATTATTGCAGGCTTTTTATTAGGCGGTGTAGCCGGTTTTGTTTTATTTGAGCATTACTTAGTGCTGGCTTTGGTGTTTCCTGCTGCGGCTTGTTTTGTTTTATCAATTACGTATCGGGTTTATAGGTTACGTACGCTTTAACGCAACGAGTTTAAAAGCACATTAAAACCGCATATTATAGAGGCAATGCAATATAGATTACTTTCAAGGAATGTATGAAACCTTATTTTTTGCCGCTGTTATTACCCTTCAGCCACACTGCGTTTGCCAACAATCAAAATAATGATGCAATAGAAACCATAACAACCACTGCATCACGTATTGAAGCGCTATCTACCCCACTCCCTTTATCAATAAGCACACTAAATCAAGCACAGCTAAATAGCATAGCGCCTACGCATATTGAAGAAGCCCTGCAACGTGTAGCGGGTGCTAATATTCAACGCGGAAATGGCCAAGAGTATTTACCCGCGCTTCGCTCACAAGTGCTTTCGGGCGCAGGCGCTTGTGGTGGCATATTGACTCTAGAAGATGGCATACCACTGAGAGCCGCTGGGTTTTGTAATATAAACGAGCTATTTGAAGCACACAGCGAAATGGCGCAGCGCATAGAAGTACTCAAAGGCCCTGGCTCTGCACTTTATGGCTCAAATGCTGTGCATGGTGTTATTAATGTAATAACGCCCGATACCACGCAAGGCGGTGGCTTAGTTGGTTTAGATTACGGCTCGTACGGCTATACTCGCTACAAATTACGTGCAGGACAAGATTACGGCAACAGCGGTATAGGCATTAACGCAAGTATTACCGACGACAGCGGTTACCGCGACGACGAAAGCGTAGAGCAACAAAAAGTTAATATTCGCCATCGCTATTCAAATAATAATTTATTACTGACCTCAGGACTTACTTACACAAACCTCGATCAGCAAACGGCTGGATTTATTACAGGTTTTGAAAGTTACAAAGATGAAGATCTCGCGCAAAAAAACTTTGACCCAGATGCATTTAGAAAAGCACGCGCATTTAGAGCGTGGAGCAACGCAACATGGCAATTAAATAACAATGACGTGCTCTCTACTACGTTATATTTTCGTGACCAAAGCATGGACTTTTTTAAGCACTTTTTACCCGGCACACCGCTTGAAACAAACAGTCAAACTGGTTTTGGCGTACAATCGCTTTATCAACATAATTTACAAAGCAATATAAAAATAAACCTAGGGCTTGATGGCGAATACACGCAAGCCGACTTTACTCAAAGCCAAAATGAGCCCACGCAAGGTTCTGCATTTTTAGTCGCTACAGTACCCCAAGGTAAGCATTACGATTACGATGTAAACGCTACGCTTTATGCCCCTTTTGCATCTGTAGATTGGCAATTAAATAAGTGGTTACTAACAGCTGGTGTGCGCTACGAGCATATGCAGTACGACTACACCAATAATATGCTTGCAGGTAGAACAAAAGACGATGGCACAGAATGCGGCTTTGGTGGCTGCCGATACAGCCGCCCTGAAAGTGCTAAAAATAGCTTTAGTAATCTATCGCCAAAGCTTGGGTTGAGTTATCAGTACAATACAAATAACACGCTTTATGCGAACTTTTCTCGCGGTTACCGCGCCCCACAAGCCGCTGAGTTATACCAATTACAACGCGAGCAAACTACTGCAAATTTAAGCGCCGAAATAGCGAATAACGCAGAACTAGGTATTAAAGGAATTTACGAAAAACTACGTTATGGTGTGTCGGTTTACGCTATGAGTAAACACAATACGATTTACCGTGATAGTGACTTTTTTACGGTAAATAATGGCAGCTCTCGCCATCGCGGTATTGAGCTTGAACTTGATTACCAGCTTACAAATACACTCTCACTCAACTTTGCAGGCACGCACGCAAAGCATACTTATACTAACAACCAAATTCTTAACGGTTTAAATATAAACGGCAACGACATAGATACCGCACCGCGTAATATTGCTAATCTCGATTTAACATGGCAAGCACTAAACAATGTACAATTTGCTTTGCAGTGGCATCGCGTTGGTAACTACTACACCGACCCAGAAAACTTAAATAAATACCAAGGGCATGATGTTTTAAGCCTGCGCGCGCAGTGGCAAGTTACCAATAATCTTGAAGTACTTGCTCGCATTATTAATTTAACCAATGAAGCTTATGCAGAGCGCGCCGACTACACCAGTTTTACCGGCGACAGATACTTCCCGGGTAGACCTCGAAACGCGATGCTTTCGGCAACTTATACGTGGTAATGCTTATTTAAGGGCTAAGCTAATTTAACTGATTTAAGTCGCTCATGTATTTCATGGGCGACTTTTTCATTACCTTTTTAAACATAGTAATAAATGCACTCACCGACTCATACCCTAGTAACTCCGACACCTGCTGCACACTTTGCTTATCTGAAAGCGCTTTTAAGGCTGTAATTATATGCAATTGCGTACGCCACTTTCCAAATGTCATGCCGGTTTCTTTTTTAATTAACCGCGCTAATGTGCGCTCAGTTAATGCAAACTGCTTAGCCCATTGTGGTAATGTTTTTCGATTGTTTGGCATGTTTATTAACTGATCGCTCATGGTTTGAATTACCTCGTTTCTAGATAATACAAAATCAAGTGGCTGTATGGGCATTTCAATAAGTTGATCAAACAACACTTGCGCTAAACGTGCTGGTTTACTATTTAAAGCATAGTGCTGATTATGCCCAGCCAACTCGCACATTAGCTCTTTAACCAGTGGCGTAATGGCTAATGTACACGTATTTAGCGGCATACCGTTTTTACTACTATCAACAAATAAATGACAGAGCTTTGCGTTATCAGACGCCCTATTACTATGCACTTTTTGTGCGGGGATCCAAATTGCACTGTGCGTAGGCACCATCCACATTTTTGCCGACACTTCGCAGGTTACATAACCATGCAGGGCTAAAATTAATTGCCCTTTAGGATGGGTATGCAGTGGTATTTCGTGACTTGCATGGGCGTGCTCTATTTTGGCTATTATGGGCTGCGCCATAGTTTCAAAACCTTTAATGTCGTCCCAGCCAATTGCATCAAACATAGTTTTGTCTGTTTTTAGTTATTTAATGTCATTATCTCTAAATTATAGTTTTTGCTAAGCCTTTATACTAGCGCTCATTATGCATTAGTAACAACTCAACTTTAATGGCCTTCTCTTTTGTTAAATAACACACCTAAATCACGCTTTGCTGGCATATTGCTAGTACTTGGCATATTGCTTATTGCCGCCAATTTACGTGCAACATTTACAGGTATTGCACCTGTGCTTGAACAAATTATTAATCACTTTGGGTTAAGTGCTTCGCAAGCAGGTTTTTTAACAACACTGCCACTCATTGCCTTTGCGGTTATATCGCCAATGGCCGCAACTCTTGCTAAAAAACAAGGTTTAGAGCGCACCTTATTTGTCGCTTTATTATTTATACTTGCTGGTGTTGCAGCACGGGTAATAAATACCTCGGCCATGCTGTTTGTGGGTACCGCTATTATTGGTGTGGGTATTGCTATAGCAAACGTATTATTACCGAGTTTAATTAAGCGCGACTTTCCTGCAAAGGTCGCGTTAATGACCTCAGCCTACGTGCTTACTATGGGCGTGGTATCGGGTGGATTTTCTACTTTAGTATTCCCGCTGAGCCAGCTAAACGGATTAGGATGGCAACTTGCGCTGGGCTCATCAGCTATTATTACTCTGGCGAGTATTATTGTATGGATGTCGCAATTAAATAAGCATACAAAACCCGCGAAAATTGCTCAGCACGCTAACACTTCAAAAAGTGTATGGCGTTATTTACTAGCATGGCAAATTACCCTACTGCTGGGCTTAAACTCGTTTTTAAATTATATAATTATTACGTGGTTACCCAGCATATTAACCGAAACAGGTCACTCAGCTACCCAAGCGGGTGCTTATCATGGTGCTTTTCAAATAGCGACTGCATTACCGGGTTTAATATTAATTCCGTTACTTGCTAAATTAAAAGATCAAAGCGCGCTTAGCTTTATTTTAGCCATGTTGAGTGCGCTTAGCGCGTTGGGGCTACTCTATATGCCTAACTTTGCTTTTGTTTGGACCCTAATGCTAGGTTTTTGCTCTGGCGCGTGTTTTATATTGGGGTTGTCGTTTATTAGTTTACGAACTGACGATTCGCAACAAGCAGCGTCGCTTTCTGGTATGTCGCAAAGTGTAGGTTATTTACTTGCCGCTATTGGGCCTATGCTAGCTGGTGCATTACACACAACGACGGGAAGTTGGAGTGCGCCATTATGGCTGTGCGCTATTGCCGGAGTACTGTGTGCTTTATGTGGTTTAGGCAGCGGTAAAAACACCACTTTAGCTAAATCAGCTAACGAGTTGCTGTAACCACGAAAACAGGCCAGACGAAGGTTTGTTACTCGTGTGTTTTTGCTCATATCGTTTATTAGTTGCTTCGCGCTGTTCACGGCGCTCTTGTGCTAAATTAGCTTTTGCGGCAAAACGTAGGCGTTGCTCTTGAGTTAGCTCATCATTAAAACTAATGGCTGTTTTTTTAACTGCTCGGCTGCTTTTAGGTGAACTACACATAATATTTCCTCTGTTGTGTAACTACTAAAATAGACAGCCTTTTAGCAAATAAAATTTCAGAAAACTTAACTTTTAATTTAAAGTGAGCCTATACACTCAACTTCTACTAAAGAATCAAGCGCTAACGCCTTTACAGCAAAAGCACTACGTGCAGGATACGGCGCACTAAAATACTGAGTGTAAATGGCATTGAATGCTTTAAAGTCGTTAATATTGGTAAGCATAACGGTGCATTTAACTATATTGCTCATACTGTAGTTATGCTGCTCTAAAGTGCGTTTAATATTTTCAAGTGTTTGTTTAGTTTCACCTTCAAAACCACCAGCCGCTAACTTACCGGTTGCAGGGTTAATCCCTATTTGCCCCGACATATAAAGCGTATTACCGGCTTTTACTATTTGCGAAAATGGTAAGTTAGGATTAGCTTTGCCTGTATTTAAAAAGTCGACATTACTGGGTTTTGCCTGCGCAAAACCAGTAAGTAGTACGCTTGCTAATAAGGCTGTTTTCATCAGTGAGTTCATCATCTGGCTTACCTTATTTTTGTGGTGTGGTTTCAAAAGCAGGAACTTCGTGTAAATTATTTAACCATGTAAGCGTTGATTGTGACCAAATTTGTGCAGACGGTTTAAACTCATCGCGCTGATCAACCGCACCAATACGCAACCCATAAACACGACCTTCTTTTTCTGCATTTGTAGCATAAAGTGTTGTACCACATGTGCCACAAAAGCCCTGCGCACGCTTGTTACCACTTTGGGCTGTTTTAACAAACTCTTTTGGCTCACCTTGGGTAAACACAACCGAGTTTGGCTCTGCAATTATAACGGCTCTAAATGGGCCGCTCGACATACGTTGGCAATCGCTACAATGGCAAACAAGTGCGTTGTTATTTTGAGACTTTGCTTGGTATTTAATTTCACCACAGTAACAGCTTCCAGTAATTTCCATTATTTAAATCCTTAATGCTTATGAAGATTGAATCGAGATATAAGACCGGCAATATCGATTCATTATTTTTAAAATATAAAAAAACTGCTCGCCGGTTCATTTGTATATTCGGTTAGGTTTTTTAATTTTTTGAAAGTGATTTTTTAAAAGTTGAGCAAGTGCTACAAACATGATCCGATGTTTTAAATAAAACAGCAATACCACGTTAAGCTAATAGCGTAACGTGGTGTGTTTAAGCTATTTTTATACCAATTCGCTTAATTAAGTTGTCTATTTTGAGGTAAGAAAACCGTGTCGATAACCAGGCAAAAATTTCGTTATTTAGTTGTTCTCGGCAATTGCTCCTGCATTGCTCTGCATCCATGCAGTCGTATATGAGAAGTTTTTAACGTAGTTAACCTGCGGTTTAATCCCTCAAATTAATTAGGTATTATTGCGGGTCGGTATTAATGTGCGTTTAAATAGTCAATGGCTAATAAGCTAAGCGCCTTAGTCCCAACCTTAAAAGATGATTCATCAGCATAAAAATACGGTGAATGATTACTGGCAACCGTTGCTAAATCTTGATCTGCGGGTGTGCCTCCCAAAAATACAAATACACTCGGTATTTCGAGTGCATAAAACGAGAAGTCTTCTGCGCCCGTTATTTTATCCATTTCAATTACATTATTTTCACCAGCCGCTTTTTTTAGGCTAGGTAACATTTTTGCCGTTAACTCTGGGTTGTTAACCGTTACAGGGTAACCTTCGTGAATATGTACATCAGCTGTAGCACCCGATGACTTAGCAATATGCATTGCTGTCGTTTTTATTTTTTCAAATATTTGCGCACGGTTGTCCATATCAAAGTTACGAATAGTGCCTACCATTTCAACTTCTTCAGGAATAATATTATTACGTACACCACCCGCTATCTTTCCAAATGAAACAATTGCCGGCTCTTTAGTAATATTAATTTGACGGCTTACAATATGGTTTACGCCTGTAACTATTTGCGCAGCGGCTGCAATTGGGTCAACTCCAGTCCAAGGTGCAGAGCCATGAGCTTGGCGACCATGCACAGTAATTTCAAAACTATCAGCACTCGCCATTGCAGGACCACTCCTAAAACCAATCTTTCCGCTATGTAAGCTCGACGTTATATGTAAGCCAAAGGCCGCATCGGGTTTATACTTATCAAATATTCCCTCTTTTAGCATTAGCTCAGCACCGCCTTCCTCTCCTTGTGGCGCCCCTTCTTCTGCTGGCTGAAACACAAACATAACATTGCCATGTAATTCGTCTTTCATATTAGCAAGTACTTCTGCGGCGCCCATTAACATGGCTACGTGGGTATCGTGCCCACACGCATGCATAACACCTACATCAACGCCGCGATAATTAGTTTTTTTGGTTGATTTAAATTCCACATCGGCTTTTTCGGTTACTGGAAGTGCATCCATATCGGCGCGTAGCATAACGGTTGGACCTGGTTTACCGCCTTTTAAAATACCTACAACCCCCGTATAAGCAATGTCAGTTTGTACTTGCATACCGAGAGATTTTAAATGTTTGGCGACTATACCAGCCGTACGGGTTTCGCGATTACCAAGCTCAGGATTTTGATGAAAGTCACGTCGCCAATCAATAACCTGTTGTTCTACACTTTGAACTTGTTGGTCAATGTTTGCACTTGCATTAAAAGTACTCAATGCAGCTAACCCTATCGCGAGTGAAATAAGCGAGCGTTTCATGTTCTATCCTTTATTTTTATTGTAATTAAGTCAATAACAACCTATGGATTTTTACTATATGCGCCCCGGTAGAAAAAGTAAATTACGATTCACATTATTACATTGAGATAAAATGCTAATCTTTGAGTATTTTTACAAGCACACTTACCCAAAGCTCTTTATAATCACATTATAAATGTGCTATCTCAGCTATTGTGTCATCTATTGAGGTTATTAATGTCTTCGTCATCAACTCACAAAAACAGTGTATTAATTGATATTTGGCAATCGTTTTTCGCATTACCTAATTGGGTTAAAATATGGGTAGGACTGTGGCTTGTACCAGTTAATATGCTTACTCTTTGCTTTATTACTCAGCCTTCGGGGTTGTTAATAGCGTGCCTTGCCTTCGCCGGCTTATTACCAAATATAGTGGTGATGGTTTATAACCGAGGCTTTTCAAGGTTAATGGCTTTGCCTCACTTACTACCGTGGACAATACTGCTAGGTGTTGTTTACAGCACGCTACCTTTAAGTAATGGACTCTACACTGCTTTTTTATGGGTGCTATTAATTACAAACTTCATCTCTTTATTATTTGATTACCCCGATAGCTATAAATGGTTTAAAGGCCAAAAAGAGGTCGCTGGTAAATAAGCCAAAGTAGCTAAAAATAACTGACTAAGTACACATTAATTAGTCTGCTTGTGCTTTATAAGCATTTGCGTTTTTAATGCTGTCAAAATCGTTAAAGCGCACTTTATTTTGCGCCATTACTTTAAGTATTTTTTTACTTAGCATTTGGCGTAAATAAAACGGCTGATTTGGCACAAAATGATGGATGGTATGCGTTTTACCAAAGTTAAAACAAAACAAGTGAAACGGCATAAATAAACGACTCGTTAGTACGTGTGTTTGTTCAAGCATATTATTAACGCCGCCATAGTAATGCATGCTTGAGGTAACAAAATTAAGTGAACTTGAGCGAATAATATTGGGCGCAATAAGTACGACCATTAAAAATTCAAACACACTCATTGTACTTAACAACCAGTTAGGTGAATTTAGCGCAAGTGGTATAAATAAATCAACGATATGAAATAAAATAACGCTATATAAAACAGCAAAATACGCAGTCGCTATCGGAAACCCCGCATTAAAAACACTCGAAAAACTAAAGCCATTAATTTCTTTTCTAAAACGTTTAGTAGAAATAACCAACCCTAATAACCCATCTACAATAACTAGCGCACGAAAAAATGGACTTTTAATACCGTTACCCACCAAGCGTTCTTCTAGGTCTTGTTGTGTGCCTGAGGTTTTGTGATGGTGTAAATGCATTTTACGTCGGTACCATGGGCTAATAGTATTTGGCCGCATTAACCATACTGTTAGCATCATAAAGTTATGCATGAACGGCTGATTACTAAAGTATTGTTTATGTATAAGGTCGTGCTCTAATTCATGCGAAATAGACGCCGCAATAGCCGCAAGTACTATACATACCCAAGCAGGTATGATGGCTAAATAATATAAAACACCAACACTAATTAATGCGCTAAGCGATAGCAATAAAATAATTAACCCTAAGGCATTTTGATGTGCAAGTAATGGGTGCTTTTGACGAAGTGATACTTCTTCTGCCTTAATTGCTTTAACAATCGCTTGAATGTTCTGCTTGGCACTTAATTGAGTCATGATTATTATTTATTTCAGAGTAGTCTATTAATTACTATCATACCTTAATCAAATGTATGTTAGAAATTGATAGTTAAATAGCTACCGTTGGCAGCTATTTAAAACTAAATACTACTTAGTTTTCGTATTATCAACTTCATAAATTGGATTGCCTTCAACTTCAAAGTAAGACTGTCCATAAATTAATGGGATATACCACTGAACAACTTTAACGGTAACGTTTGAAAGACCCACCGCCGAAGGCGTTTGCTCGATAGCATTATCCATGGCCTCTTTCATGTTAGATCTTCCCGTTGGAAAAATTAAAACAGTATGTTTAACATCCTTACCAATCACGCGTGTGTCATAATCAACTTTGTGATTGCTGTTTGTATGATTCATATTTTTTGTAGAGGCAACTGTAAAATCGCCAATACGGTGAGTACAACCAGATAAAGCCATTGCACCAACCAACAAACCAATTACTTTTTTCATTACTCTTCCTTTGCTTCATATTTACTACCCAACACTTGGGCGACTTCTAAATTTAGTAGCTTGATACCCAAAAATATAACTATGACCATTAATCTTAGGCATAAAAAAACCCTAACCAATTTGGTTAGGGTTATAAAAAGTGGTACCAGCGGCCGGACTCGAACCGGCACTCCTTTCGGAAGGGGATTTTGAATCCCCCATGTCTACCAATTTCATCACGCTGGCATAATTTTTCTTTAACCTTCTAAATACAAGAAGATAAAGAAAAACCACTTTAGAGCTAAGGATTATTTATATGCCCTCGTCTCTATGCCAAAGCATTATACAAACAATAGAGTTAGCGGCAAGCGTTTTATGACATTAGCGTGATCAACCGCTTAACAATTAGACAATTAGACAATTAGACAATTAGACAATTAGACAATTAGACAATTAGACAATTAGACAATTAGACAAT
>NZ_JBBMQY010000008.1:0-205561 GCF_038900255.1 Pseudoalteromonas sp. AS84
AGCTCAGCTGGATAGAGTACTCGGCTACGAACCGAGCGGTCGGAGGTTCGAATCCTCCTGCGCCCACCACTTTCATAAATAAGCCGACATTAAGTCGGTTTTTTTGTGCCCGAAATAAAGTGAAATGTAGATTACTACCCAGTAGATACCATCTCTCATTTTATCCTGTGTAGCCGCAGAGCTTGCTAGCGTGAGAAGCACCAGTTTCTATTCCCCCCTTAAAAATATAATTTATAAGATTTTATTCGTTGGCAACGCCAAAAATAAGTAATTTATTCACAAAGAGGTTAAGAGGCGCTGCGCTTTTAGAGATAGTAATAAAGCTAAGCTAAACTAATAAACCCGGGCTTATGTCTTCTCATTTACTTCTCTTTCGCTCCTCTTCGTGTAATAGATCTTTAAGTGGTTCATTGGCCAATAAATTAAATAACTAGAAGCGTTTAGCTCTAAGAAGGTTAAATACGGTCTTTAAGCTTAAAATGAGAGGTGGTATTTTAAAGTAAAACCAGCTCTAATCCTTAAATCCACACCCGAGTTTATTCATTTGTTGTAGACGCTGAGCTTGCTCGCGTGAGAAGCGCCAGCTTCTAATCACTATATCTAAGCCCACTTAACCTTTTCTAAAGCTGCTCTTTAATATTACCTATGTTATTTTAAACGCCTTGTTTAAAAGGATATTGCAGTATGTTTAAAACCCTATTTATTACGTTATTTTTTATTTTTAGCGCCATTTTTATTCCAAGCGTGCAAGCCAACGAAGCTAATAACTCTCTTGTGGTAGGTGCGCAGCAATACGCTAAATATTTTCCGCAATTAAAAAATAAACGTGTAGGGCTAGTAGTCAATCAAACATCAATTATAGGGCAAACTCACTTAGTAGATGCTCTGCTGGCTAAAAGCATAAACATAACTAAAATTTTTGCACCAGAGCATGGCTTTAGGGGCGATCACGATGCGGGCGCACATGTAAAAAATGCCGTTGATAGCAAAACGGGTATTCCGCTTATTTCTATTTACGGTAAAAATAAAAAACCAAGCCAAGCTGTTTTAGCCGATGTTGATGTCATTATTTTTGACATTCAAGATGTGGGAGTGCGCTTTTATACCTACATAAGCTCTATGCACTACATGATGGAAGCTGCTGCAGAGCAGAGGATAGAATTTTTAGTACTCGACAGACCCAACCCAAATATTGCCTACGTTGATGGACCAATATTAGAGCCAGAATTTAAATCGTTTGTAGGCATGCACCCAATTCCTGTATTACACGGCATGACGGTTGGCGAACTTGCCAAAATGATCAAGGGCGAGGGCTGGATCAATAAAGCGCCCGATTTAAAATTAACTGTGATCCCTGTTGATCATTACACTCGCAAAAGTGCTTATAGTTTGCCTGTAAAACCCAGCCCTAATTTACCTAACGATCAGGCGATTGCACTTTACCCATCACTTTGTTTTTTTGAAGCAACGCCTATCAGCATTGGTAGAGGCACCGACTTTGCATTTCAAGTAATTGGCTATTCGCCAGTTGCATTAGGTGATTTTAATTTTACACCGCGCGCAATTAAAGGCGCTGCTTTAAACCCTAAATTTAAAAACCAAACCGTGCAAGGGCTCGATTTAAGGCAAGCAAATATTTCAGGCCTAAATTTAACTTACTTAATAAATGCGTACACGGAGCTTAGTAAAAATAACATCTCGTTTTTTGAGCGCGCTGACTTTATGGATAAACTAGCGGGTACTAATAAATTGCGCTTAGCTATTGAAGCAGGGCAATCAGAAGCGCAAATAAAACAAAGTTGGCAGGCGGGGCTTGTGCAATTTAAAGCGCAAAGAGCGCCTTACTTGTTATATAAATAAGGGCTAAGCATGTTTATTGCTTTTAAAAATCAAAGGTGTAGTTATATAAAAAATGCATTTATAGCGGCGTTAAGCTTTATTGTTGTGGGTTGTAGTACGCCACCTGAGCCTATTAGCTCGGTGCTACCACTTACAAAAAGCCAACTTGTAGAGCTGCCTAGTGCACAAGTGGTTGTAACGTTTCCTGAGGTAAACCCAAGTAGCCGGTTTTATGTAAATAATCGAGGGACGTTTAAAGCTTACAAAGGGCGCGGGCAATTATTAATACAAAACCACAACGCACAAAGCGCCGATATTTATATTAATAATCAAAAGCTCGACGTTAGCCAACTGAGCGCCAACACCTTATACAATTACAGTTTGGCAAAAAATACTCACAATGGTGTTAATACCTTTAAAGTTGAAAATATTCTCCCTGCTGGCGCAAGCTTAACACTGCGTTTTGCATTTCCTACTTTAAGTGATGAACCAAAAAAGCATATAGATTTTACTGAAGTAGACACATTAATTGGACGCGATGTAAAAGCGGGTTTTCCTGGGGCTGTGTTGGCTGTTGTTAAAAATGGTGAGCTAATAAAATTAACCGCTTATGGCGATGCAAAGCAATATCAGCAAAGTGATTTAATGCTACTTCGTCCAGAGCTAATGCAAACTAATACCTTGTTTGATCTTGCCTCAAACACCAAAATATTTGCCACCAACTTTGCACTTATGAAATTAGTAAGCGAAGGGCTGTTAAATATTAATAAACCCGTGCAAAGCTACCTAAGCGAATATAAAGGCGAAGGGCGAGCAAAGCGCACAGTAAAAGACTTACTCACTCATAGCGCCGGATACCCGCCAGTATTTGACTTTCACCGTAAAGATGGCAGCAATGGCGACGCGTTTTATTCGCAAAACAGTAAAACCACCAAACAGCTATTACTTACCAGCGTGCCTTTTAGTAGTAAATCATCTGGGCAGCATGTTTACTCAGATATTGATTACATGATTTTAGGCGTACTCATTGAGCGCATTACAGGGCAGCCCCTTGACGAATACCTAGAGCAGCAAGTGTACGCGCCACTAAAATTAACTAACACGTTATTTAATCCACTTAAAAAAGGCTTTAAGCCGCAGCAATTTGCAGCCACCGAGCTTAGCGGCAACACACGAGACGGGCGCATTAAGTTTGATAATGTTCGAACTGGGGTTTTACAAGGCCAAGTGCATGACGAGCGCGCTTACTATTCTCTTGATGGTGTAGCAGGGCATGCGGGATTATTTAGTAACGCTCACGACTTAGCCGTGCTTTGCCAGCTATTACTAAATAATGGTGGCTACGGCGACCAACAATTATTTAGTGCAAGCGCCTTAGCGCAATTTTTAACGCCGCAATCAAGCGATGAAACCTACGGGCTTGGCTTTAGGCTTGCCGGTAATAACCAAGCAAGGCGTTGGCACTTTGGTCCTTATGCAAGCGCGCAGGCTTATGGCCACACCGGTTGGACAGGCACAGTAACCGTAATAGACCCCGCTTACGACTTGGCTATTGTTTTACTTACTAATGCTCGCCATAGCGCAATTAAAGGCTCGCAAAAACGTTACGAATTTACAGGCAAACAATTTGAAACCGCGCAGTACGGATCGGTGGTCTCGCTTATTTACGAAGCGTTACTAAATCAATAAGCTATCGTATAGGTTAAAACGTACTAACTGTGCCACCTTAAGTGATTTATTTACAGGTGACTTGAGTAAGCCAATCCATTAAGCTAAGCGGTCTATAAAACTAAGCCGGTTTATGTTGTTAGGCTTAACAAATAAGCGTTAAAACGCGTACAAAGCGAGGTTTACTCGCTAATAACTAAGGTTAACTTTTTATGCATTGGTATTCTATTTTACCGCCGCTAATTGCGATTGCTATCGTGTTTTGGCGAAAAGAAGTGATTATGGCACTACTTGTTGCCGTTGCTTCTTCTGAGTTTTTACTCGCCTTTCAGGGCGAAGGTAATAGCTTGTTTGATACTTTTTTAAATACCATTGAACGTATTATTTCGGTTGCTAGTTCGCCAGGTAATACACGCATACTAATATTTAGTATTTTAATTGGTGCATTGCTTGCCTACATTCGCGAATCTGGCGGCGTTGCAGCAACTGTTAATATGCTAATGAACAAAGGCATTGCAAAAAGTAAGCGCCAAGTGGGCTTTTTAACCATGTTTACCGGTATTGCGGTGTTTATAGAATCTAACTTGAGCGTACTTACCTCGGGTATTTTATCGCGTGGCTTGTTCGACAAATTTAAAATGAGCCGAGCGCGTTTAGCGTACATTATTGACAGCACCAGTGCGCCAGTGTGTATTTTAATACTACTTAACGGCTGGGGTGCATTTGTACTTGGTTTGTTAGGTAACTACGAGCTAGGTGAGTCGGCTGTATCGGTATTGTGGGGCAGCGTGGGGTATAACTTTTACGCCATAATTACCCTTGCCATTGTTTTTTATACAATCGCGTTCGATAAAGTGCACGGCCCAATGAAAGAAGCCGAAGAAAAACTAGAGCTTCAAACAACTGACTTAAAAGAAGAAGTAAAAGGCTCTAAAGCGCGTTACATGTTAATCCCGCTTATTACGCTTATTACCAGCATGGTTGGCTTTATGTATTACACCGGAAATGGTGTACTGGCCGAGGGCAGCGGCTCTAAATCAGTATTATATGCAACGGTTTTAGCCATTGTTGTCGCTTACTTTTTAATGATTGGCTCACGTAAATTTACGCATCATCAGTTAGTTGATACCGGTTTTAAAGGTATGGGCGAATTAATGCCGCTAGTCGCCATTGTACTGCTTTCGCTTACACTTGGCGCAAGCTTAAAAGAGCTGGGTACTGGCGTATTTGTAGCGTCACTTGTTGGCGACTACTTACCTATTTACTTAATCGTACCGGTGCTGTTTTTAACTGGCGCGGTAATGTCGTTTACTACAGGTACATCGTGGGGCACGTTTGCTATATTAATCCCAATTGGTGTGCCACTTATTCAAGCGCTAGGTTTACCGCCATCGCTTGTTGTTGGTGCTATTTTGGGTGGTGGTATATTTGGCGATCATTGCTCGCCTATATCCGACACCAGCGCTGTATCGGCTATTGCATCGGGGTGTGACTTACTCACCCACGTTAAAACGCAGCTACCGTACGCCTTATTTGGTGGTGGCCTTACATTTTTAGCGTACTTAGTAACAAGCATAATTGTTTTGTAAAATTTGATTATTTAAATACTCAAAAGCCTGCTTATTGCAGGCTTTTTTGTTTTTAAATTAAGACCGAGCCGAGTAATACCAAGCTTAACGACGCTCTAGATATTAAATAAACTATTTAAATATAGACTTAAGTACCCGTATTTATATTTTTTAGGTTATTGTATAGCATGAGCTTTAAGCTTTTTAATAGCTATAAATTCTTACTTTTTAATACCAATTCGCTTAATTAAGTGATCTATTTTGAGGCTGGAAAAACGTGTTGATAGCTAGGCAAAAAATTTGCTATTTAGTTGTTCTAAATGAGAATTTTTTAACGCCGGTAGCGACATGTTTAGCCCCGTAAAATGATTAAGTATTATTGCGGATTGGTATAACTCATATAAGGCTGTAAATCCACACTATGTTTGCAATTGATAATATCATTCTCGTTAGTGCCATTTTAATTTTACTAGGAGTGATCTCGAGCAAGTTATCTGCACGCGTTGGCTTACCAGTGCTGGTGCTATTTTTACTTGTAGGTATGCTCGCAGGTGAAGACGGTATTGCAGGTATTTCGTTTGATAACGCAGAGGCCGCACATGCTCTGGGTACTCTAGCGCTTGCCATTATTCTATTTGATGGCGGCTTACAAACGCCTACCAGTTCAATTAAACAAGTGTGGAAACCCGCGTCTGCTTTAGCAACCGTTGGGGTGTTATTTACCGCAATAATTACAGGCCTTGTGGCCACTTATATTTTAGACTTGCCCATATTACAAGGTGTATTACTTGGCGCCATTGTTGGCTCTACAGATGCCGCAGCAGTGTTTGCGCTCTTACGAAGTGCGGGCATTCACTTAAATAAAAAGCTTAAATCTACGCTTGAAATAGAAAGCGCATCGAACGATCCAATGGCTATTTTTCTAACGGTTGGATTGCTCGAAATGCTTGTTAACGACATGCCAATAGGGCTGGATTTACTACAGTTATTTGCTCAACAAATGGGTGTTGGCGCTATTTGTGGTCTTTTAATTGGTAAGGTATCGGTTTGGTTTATTAATCGAATTAAACTAAATGCATCGGGTTTGTATTTAGTGATGGTAACCGCATTTGGACTGCTTTCTTTTGGCCTTTCAGCAACGCTCGGCGGTAGTGGATTTTTAGCTGTATTTATAACGGGTGTTATTTTAGGTAACAGTAAATTTGTATATAAACGCGGTATTTTTCTGTTTCATGACGGCTTAGCCTGGCTTGGGCAAATAACCATGTTTGTTGTATTAGGACTCCTTATTAACCCGTCGTCGTTGGTTGACGTATGGTTAGAAGGGTTGCTTATTGCACTGGCACTTATTTTTGTTGCTCGCCCATTAGCGGTAGCGCCTATTTTAAAACTGTTTGGTTTTAACAATCGCGAAACCTTGTTTGTATCTTGGGTTGGGCTTAGAGGCTCAGTGCCCATTATTTTAGCTATATTCCCATTACTATTTGGTCTTTCAGGGGCTGAGCTTATTTTTAATGTTGTTTTTTTCGTGGTGTTAATTTCAGCCACGTTACAGGGCTCAACAATGCCGTGGATGGCTAAAAAACTAAACTTAGTAGAGCCACCGCCCGACCTAGCCGCTGCAACACTCGAAATCACAGCGCTAAACGATATTGATATAGAAATTGTAGAATACACCTTAAGTGACGTTTCTCGGGTTTCTGGGCGCAGTTTGTCACATGCGGCACTTCCTGAGAGTGTGGTTGTTGCTATGATCACACGGGGCCCGTCAATCATCCCGCCACGAGGCTCAACTAAGTTAAAAGCAAATGACCACTTATTTGTTGTTTTAAAACCAGATAACAGACCTTTTGTTGATTTAGTTTTTACAGCAACCGATAAAACAAACCATCAAGATAGCCACTTAGCCCACAACGAACTTAAAGTGAAAGGGGTAACGTTGGTAGGCGATATATTTTACTCTTATCACATGCACATAGACGCCCCAGAAGAGATAAGCTTGGAAGAAGTGATTAACCAAAAGCTTTCAGGAGAAGTCAGTAAAGGCGCTATTGTTGTTATTGGCAATGTGCAAATACACGTTATAACAATGGTACATACACGCATAGTTACCATTGGCTTAAAGTACTTAAACAATCCAGAAAAGCGGCTTTTAAAGCAGTAATCATGAACAATGATTTATTTAGCGCTAGGCTCATGTTTATAGCTGCGTAGGTTGGGTTGAGTGACACGAAACCCAACAGATCGTCAATGCAATGGGCATACCCAAAGCTAAGTATGTGTCGTGTTTATTGTAGGCGCCTAGCTTGCTGGCGCGTCGGGCGTTAGCTCGGTGAACTCAGCGGCGATCGTTTTATATTGCACTATGAAAAAAAGATTACTTAAAAGGAATTAAATGAAAGAAATTAAAGAATTCAATTGGAGTAAAGCAACTAAGCCTCCATTAGAAGAATATTTCCCAGCAGATAAATTAGACAGAGCGCGCTATGCTATGTTTCTATCAAAACTTTTGGTTCAAGAGGGTTTTGATGAGAGTCGTACTGAAGCAGAACAGAAGCGAAATTATGTATTAAATTTAAATGCAGAGTGGGGCGCGGGGAAAACATATTTTCTAAAACGTTGGTCACAGGATTTAGCCGTAGATTATCCCATTGTTTATATTGATGCATGGCAGCAGGATTACTCGGACGACCCGTTTTTAACTGTAATTGCCGCAATAATTGAGCAACTAGGTAAACAAGCTTCATTTACTATTAAAATACCTAATAAAGCAGCATCAATATTTAAGGCTGTAGCACCTGCAATAGCGCAAGGGTTAACCAAAAAAATATCAGGCATCGATCTAGCAGAGCTTAATACATTATTATTTTCTGAAGAAGATGAAGAGAGTGAGGACAAAGATTCTGTAAAGCAAAATAGCTCCGAATTTTCACCAGCTATAAAAGCTTTAGCACAAAATTTGATTAAAGATCATGAAGCTAAAAATAAGAGTATTGAAGTAATAAAATCTAAGTTAGCTGATTGGGTAAGTAAGTTTGAAGAGCAGGAAGATAAATCGTTACCCATATTTATTTTTATTGATGAATTAGATCGTTGTCGCCCAAGTTATGCAGTAGAAATGTTAGAGACGATTAAACATATTTTTGATGTTAAAGGTATTGTGTTTGTTGTAGCAACAGATACAGGACAACTCCAACATACAATCAAATCAATATACGGTGAAGGGTTTGACGCTAAGGTTTATTTAGGCCGTTTTTTTAATAGTCGTTACAGTTTAAAGCGTCCTGTTTTAAAGGATTTTTTATTAGTACATAGCGATACGACTAAATTCGAATCTACGTACTTAGAAAGTAAAAAAATTGAGATACTTCCCCGAACAGAAACACCCGAAACCGCTTTAGCTAATATCTCAGTTGTATTAGATGCATTCCAAGTATCTGCAAGAGCAGCTATTCAAATTACTGAGCGTATAACCGCCATTATTGTTCATTTACAAAGTGGTAAAAAAGTAGATGTGCTTGTACTAGCTATTTTGTTTTGTATCCATGAAAAAGACCACCCACTTTATGAAGAGATAATTAGTGGACTATTTCAGCGGAAAGAACCAAATAGTAAGGGTAATATGCAAAATATAAGTCTAAGCAGCTTTTTACAAAAAAATATTTCGGAAGAACATTTTTCGGCCGAGTTAACCTATTTTATTGACCCTGACTCATATACGAAACAACTTTACCATAAAAATTTGGGTACAAAAGTAAATAATTACTACGAAGGTGATTACCCTATTTCACTATCTAAATTTATTGAGAATATTTTTTGCAGTATTTTTGTCTCAGAATCAAATCCTTATAATGTTTGGATTTCTGATAGCGATGACGGTTTAACTGAGTTGCAAAACGCAGAAAAGAACCTAGCTCAGCATTCAATACGAATTTCTCCAGAAGTTACTTTATTATGGCTTAACTATATCTATATCAAAGATGAATACAACAAAATTACCAAAGAGCAATATCGTGATTTTATAGAGCTTTCCTCACCATTAGATTACATGGGAGATAGTTAACTATCTCTGTGCAGCGCGAAGCATCTCTGTGTTCTCGGTGGTAATATTTATCTAAATTACCACCAACCTCAACTGGACCAAACCACCTAAGCCCCACATTGCCTAACCCCAGCACCCGCATGTTTAAGCGCTATAATCTGCCCTTTGCCGTTATGCGCCATAGCCAACATGTCCCCCGTATTTAGATCACTTTCTACCGCATGTTTACCCTTTAAATCACTCAACAGCGAATGCTTAATTTGCACTAGCACCTCGTCATTACAACTGGCTATGTACCAGTCGTTATCTACCTTCACTAGAGTGCCGTATTCTATATGGCGTTGTTGGTGGCGGCGTAAATCGTTAGCTAATTGGCTATCGAGTGCGTATTTTTGCTCTGTAAAGGTGCTTGCGTAGCTACCTGCTTGATTTATTTCGTGTGTTTTAATAATTGAATAGTCGTGAATGTCTATAGTATTAAGCACGGTTTTAGGCGCGTGGTTAATGCCATCGTTATTATCAAAAACAATAAAAGCAAACACACCCAGTGCGCAGGCAAGGCTGGTAAGCTGCAGCGTAAAGCCGAGCTTTTTAGGCTTTGTGTGCGTGGCCTTTTTAAGTAAAGATTTTTGCTGAGCGCTTGTAAGTGTTGTGCGCTCTTTTCGCTCTTTGTAGTGTTGTGTGAGCTTTTGATCAAACGGCTCATTAGGCTTGTTCATTGTTTGCTCCTAATAAACGCTTAAGGTTTTGTTTGGCGTAGCGCAACCTTGTTTTAATGGTCTCAAGGCTGCTTTGCGTTATAAGTTCTATGTCGGCGAGCGAAAAGCCTTCTTGTTGCAAGGTTATGGCTTCGCGCTGTACAAAGCTAAGTTGTTTTAGGGCGGCGTCGAATGCGTCATAACTTATGTTTGAGCTGCCTATAGTTAAGTCTCTTTCGTTTTTATCATTTTGTGCTGCTAAATGCGTATTTTCGTCAAGCTCTACAAAGTGCTGTTGCCTGCGGTATTCGTCAATGAGTGTGTTGCGGGCAAGTTTAAATAACCACGCTTTGGGTGTGGTTTGTGCTTGGTAAAGGTGGCGTTTTTCGATTACTTTTAGCCATGTTTGTTGGCTTACGTCGTATGCTAAATGCGTATTAGATTGCGTAACAAGGTAGTGGTATAAGTCGTTACTGTAGAGGGCAATAAGCTGCTCTAAGTAACGATTGTCGCCACTTTTTGCGTAACTTGCCATGCAGTCCTTGCTTGGCGTTTCAAATAACCATGACTTAATACTTAGTAGCATAGGCGTTTAGTCCGTTAAATAGAGTTCTCTAATTTAAAATCGAGCTGTACAGTTTGACCTGTTTGTAATTGTGCCACACCTTCAATTACTTTGGGGCGATATTTCCAGCGTTTAATGGCTCTTATTGCTTCGCGATCAAAGGTACGTTTTGGCTCGGCGTTAATAACGACTGGGTCGATTACTTCCCCCGTTGGCGAAATACTAAAGCTTAGTTGCACCCAACCTTCAATGCCATCGCGCGCTGCTGTGGTTGGGTATTTAGGGGTTATGCGCACTATGGGAGTTGCATCCCCTGTTGGGCGATTAATGGTGTTGTTAATGTCGCCACCAAAATCGTCAATCGTAACTGGCGTAAAGTCGCTAATTGCCAACACAGGATCCGCTGATGTATCAAGCGGTGGAGCTTTTTGCGGCACTTTAGGCATAGGTGGTGGCGGCTGTATTTTTTGTATATGCCTTACTTTTGAATCCTCAGGCGCTTGAAAAATCTCTACTATAATATCGCCCCCTGGTTTAACCGGTGCGCGTTGCTCGCCACTTATTAAATATTGCATAAACGCAAAAGCTGCAAAGGTCATCGCGGCGCCACCAATAACGGCGGTCGATGTTTTAATAAATATTGGGTTGTTAGGTACTTCAAGTGTGTGCATAAGCCGCTCCAAGTTTTATTGACCACTACTATTAGGGTGTTTTCAAAGCTATAACGGGTGGCAAATCAAAAAGGGGTGAAATAATTTTATAAAAAATGTGGGGTTTAGTTACAATAGCCATTCGCAAATATTAAAACTTAACTTTTTAGGCTGTTATGCAACTCATTGAAATAAATAAAGCGCGTTACCGTAAACATTTAAACCGTGTTATTGCAGGTTGTGGTATTGGTTTGGCTGTAGGCAGCTTGGCTATATCGCAAACGCTGATTGCTTTATTTCCTGATGAAAGTGGTAGCCATTTTCATTGGAACTTAATAGGTGTTGCTATTACTAGCGTTGGGCTTGCATGGTTACTTCATAAATATCGTACACATACGTTTATGACAGAAGTTGTTTATGTGTGGGAGCTTAAAAAAGCACTTAACAAAATAACCCGTAAAATGGCTAAGTTAAAAGCCGCTGGCCGTGAAGGCAATGCCGATGCGTTATTAGCGATTCATTATAGTTATGCGGGCTCTCGGTTATTGTGGCAGCTAGACGATAACCTAATCACTATGGACGATTTAGCCATTAAACAAGCTGAGCTTGAATCTGTTGCAGCGCAACATAATGTAACGCTTAATGTTGAAGATTACGACGCAAGTATTTTAAAACAGTTTTAAAACAGTTTTAAAACATAGGTTTTTAAATTAGTGAGAGGAGCCTTAATGAAAAAAGTACTCATAGTGTGTTTAGGTAATATTTGTCGCTCGCCAACAGCAGAAGCGGTATTAAAAGCCCGAGCTAAAAAGCTAGGTGTTAACGTTAAAGTTGATTCGGCGGGCACTATTGGTTATCACGAAGGTAAAACGCCTGATAGTCGCTCAATGGCTGCAGGGGTGAAGCGCGGTTACAGCTTTAAAGGTATTTTTTCACGTAAAGTACGTACAAGCGACTTTACTGAGTTTGATTTAATTTTAGCGGCCGATACGCAAAATTTAGCTGATTTAAAAGCCCAATGCCCTGAGCATCTACAGTACAAATTAGCGTTGTTTTTAGAGTTTGGTGAACAGAGCGTTAGTGCGATTCCCGATCCTTATTACGGCGGCGATGATGGCTTTGAAAATGTGCTCGATTTAATTGAAGCGGCTAGCGATAAAATACTCGCTAAAATTTAATTCCTATTTTATTACTAAAGCTAAATTTAACGAGCTTTTTGTCGTATTGCACAGTGTTCCTAAAGTAAGTACATTTTATGCTTACTCAAAGGGAGTTTTATGAAAATAAAAATATTACTACTGACTTTATCTATCGCTTCTTGTTCTACTTTTGCTAATGATGTTAGTTTTTCTATTGGGGGTGGCTATCCTTATTTGGTTATTCCTGAGGTGTCTTTATCGGCTAACGACGACACACAACGCTGGTATGCAAACTATAAACTAGGCCTTGATGATGGATTTTCAGCAGGTTTTGAACAAGCAGTAAGCGATAATAAAAAACATGCTTTTGGCGCGCTTGTGGGCGCTATTGGCGCAAGAGATACAGACCAAGAGTGTGAAA
Source organism: Pseudoalteromonas sp. AS84 (assembly GCF_038900255.1). NCBI lineage: Bacteria > Pseudomonadati > Pseudomonadota > Gammaproteobacteria > Alteromonadales > Pseudoalteromonadaceae > Pseudoalteromonas > Pseudoalteromonas sp. AS84. The sequence goes on from NZ_JBBMQY010000008.1 coordinate 12,591, forward strand.
GTTCAACAAATGATGTAGCAACTGACTTTGCTAATACGCTAGGTTGTGTAATTGGCGGTATTTTTGATGAAGAAACAACAAACGGCATAGGGCTTACGTACAGCTATAACTTTAACGGGTTGAACAGCGCTGGTTTTAGATTAGAGCTAGATGTGGGCTATGGTAAAGCAAGCGACAGCAACGAAAAAAGAGCTGATGGTGGTATTAGCGTAAGTTACGAATTTTAACTACGTGAGTTTTGTATTTGTTGGTATTAAAAAAGGCGCTTAAAGCGCCTTTTTTAATGAGCCGCTTTTAGTGGCGGTTAATTTTAAAGTCGAGCTGGACCTGAGAAATAGCGCTAACGGGTTTGCCATTTTCAAACTTTGGCGCGTAACGCCATTGCTCAAGCGCTGCTTTGGCTGACTTTTCAAATGCGCTGCCGCCTTCAGAGCTAAGTACTTTTGGGTTTTTTACAAAGCCAGCGGCGTCTACCTCAAACTCCATAATAACGCTACCATCGGTACTAAATCTGGCTTTGTGCACTGGGTATTTAGGATTAACACGATAGAGTGGTGTTTGCTCTTGCGATTCTTTCCATGGCACCATTTGAGCGATAGCGAGGCAATGTTTAGTTGCTTCCTCGCTTTTGCCTTGTTTTTCGTACAGACCTACAAGTTTAGAATGAGCGGTTAGCTCAGCACTGTGATCGTATTTTAAGTTATCGTCAAACGCGGTAACTATGTTGTTTAAGCGCTCAATTGCTCGGTTATATTTTTTACTGCCTTCGGCAAATGCGGCTATTAAAAAATTGGCTTTAATTTGCTCTACCGAGCTACTAGGCAGATTTTCACGGTAGTACTCGTCGGCTTCTTCTAGGTAGTTTTTAGCTTCTCGATATTTTTTAGAGCTATGCTTTTTAGCCAGTAGCGTTGCCGCTTCTAGTTTCATATCGGCTACAAACTTAGGGTTATTTTGTGTTTTAGCTATTTCGATTACTTGTTCTAAAAAGTTAGCTGCTTGATATGCCGATGTTGTGTAGTTGGCTTGGCCAAGTAGTGCATCAAGTGTTTCTATTGATAGTTTACCGTGGTTTGCAGCCAAAATAGTGTGTGCTTCATTATAAAGGGTATAACGCTGTTCGTTTAGCTCATCGCCGTAGCCTTTAATCGCTTTAGCGTAATTAATAGCTAAGTTAGCGGTGTTATCTGAGCTTTCACCATAAACGGTTTTACCTGATGTGTAAGCAAGTTTGGCAGTTTGTAGTACGTTTTCGTCTGCTTCAACTGCTGCTAAATAGCTTTGGTATGCTTGGCTAAATACCGTTTGAGGATCGCTGGCTTGGCTGGCGAGTGCTGTAGTGCTTAAAGTTGTTGCGCTTACAGCAGATAAACTTAAGCCTATAAATAAAGCGAGTTGCTGACGTTTCATAATAATCCCTATCGTTGTTTAAAATACAAAATACCAAACGTGCCTGTAAGTGTCACTGATTAAGGTAAATCAAAGTAAATAACATTGGCTGTTATTTGTATTAATTTATTGCTAACAATCATTGAAAATAACGCCTGTCGTCGCCATATATTTGCCATAAACAGTCTTGTACTACGGTGTATTTATCCTATTTTGTGATATTATCACTTTATTGTCGTGTCGTAGTTATTTAAATATTTGGATTTGTCGTGGCGCAAGTAAGAGCAAGAGTCCAGCTTAATGTTGGCAGAAATAGTGATATCCCTGCAGAAATAATCTCATTTACTGATTTAAAAGATGGCAAAGAACATATTGCTATGGTGTTTAACAACGCTGATACAGAGCAAGATGTACCGCTTATTCGTATGCATTCTGAGTGTTTAACGGGTGATGTATTTTACTCATCGCGTTGCGATTGCGGCGAGCAGCTAAATGAATGTATTGAAATGATGCACGAAAAAGGTGGTATTTTATTGTATTTACGCCAAGAAGGTCGTGGCATTGGTTTATACAACAAAATTGATGCTTACGTATTGCAATCGCAAGGTATGAACACCTACGAAGCTAATAATCATTTAGGCTTTGCTGATGATTTACGTGATTTTTCGGATGCGGTATTAATGCTCAATGCGCTTAATTTAAGCCACGTTAAATTAATGACCAATAATCCTAAAAAGCTTAACGCATTAAAAGACGCCGGTATTAATGTTGACTCGGTTGTGGGCACGCATGCGCACATTAAAGCGGGTGTTGCGGGTAATAAATCGTACCTAGAAACAAAAATTAAGCATGGCGCGCATATGTTAGATATTAAGAAAATTAAAAAACCTTAATCATTTAATTACGTTTCGTCTATTAATACCCCCTCACGCCAAGTTATACTTGGCGTGTTTCGTTTTAAATTAAGAGCAAGTATGTCTACACAATTACGAATTTTTAAAGCCGATGCAGGGCTAAAGTGGTTAAAAGCCGGATGGCTTATTTTTAAAACCCAGCCAGCAACCTTTATTTTTATGCATTTATTTATTGGCATTGTAGGGCTGCTGTCTTTATTTTTACCTTTACTGCAAGTGGTAGCAGCGCTAGCTACGCCATTTTTAACCGCAGGGTTTTATCAAGCGGTGCTTAGTAAGCAGCAGGGCGGAAAAATTATGCTGGCCGATATTCTCAAGCCATTTACGGCAAAAGGGAATCGCTTAGGGTTATTGCGTTTAGCACTTTACCAAATGGGTGCGGGCATTTTAATGGCATTACTTGCTAATGGCTTATTTGCCGATGCAGTGGCTGTTATGAGCCAACCAGGGCTTGATCCAAACGTAGCACTTGAACAAATGCTTGATAGTATTTCGGGCGCAAATGTAATTTTATTTTTTATGGCAATGCTAATTTATTTAACAGCATTTGCGTACGCCGTACCGCTTGTTTATTTTAGTAAAGAAACACGTATTTTAACGGCACTTAAAAAATCGTTAATGGTGTTTTATCATAACATTTTGCCACTTGGCGTTTTTGGCCTTATTTGCGCATTATTTATGGCGCTTTCGATGTTCTTATCGTTCTTACCACTGTTGATTTTAATGCCGATTTGCTACATTAGCTTTTTTGTATCTTATCAAGCCATTTTTATGCCTGTTGTACCACCAAGTGACGACATTAATGTTAAGCCACTTAGCAGTGAAACAAGCGGACGTTTTGACGCTTAATGGATGATAAATTAAAGCAAAAACTAAAAAACTATGTACTTTGGTTACTAGGGCGCCAAGAATATTCGCGTCGTGAGTTAACGCTTAAGCTACAGCAAAAAGAAGCCACAGAAGAGTTTATTGAAACGCTGCTTGATTGGTGCGAAAAGCACAATTTTATCAACGAGCAACGATACTGTGAAGGCTTTGTAAGAAAACACATATTTAAATGCCACGGGCTTAAGCGAATACAAAGCGAAGCTATGGGCAAAGGGATTGATCGTTCGCTACTTGAAATGGTAGTTGAGGAGCTTGAAGTAGATTGGTTTGAGCTTGCGCAGGATGCGTACAATAAAAAATATTCAAATACACCGCCAGATCTCGATTACAAAGATAAAGCTAAGCGCGTGCGCTACTTAATGTATCGGGGTTTTAGCTACGATGAAATTAATTTTGCAATGCAAGCACAGTAAATACAGGTGAGACTTTCAAATGCAGCACATGACTACCGCACAAATTAGGCAACAGTTTTTAGACTTTTTTGCCAGCAAGCAACATCAAGTTGTACCTTCAAGCTCGCTTATACCGGGTAATGATGCCACGTTGTTATTTAACAATGCCGGCATGGTGCAATTTAAAGATGTATTTTTAGGCGCAGAAAGCCGCCCTTATACACGTGCGACTAGCTCGCAGCGTTGTGTACGTGCTGGCGGTAAGCATAACGATTTAGAAAACGTAGGCTACACTGCTCGCCACCATACATTTTTTGAAATGTTAGGTAACTTCAGCTTTGGTGATTACTTTAAGCAAGAAGCTATTAAGTTTGCATGGGAGTTTTTAACTGAAGAAGTAAAACTACCAAAAGAAAAACTTTTAGTAACTATTTACCACGATGACGAAGAAGCATTTGAGTACTGGTCAAAAGACATTGGCTTAAGTGAAGATCGTATTATTCGTATTGCTACCTCAGACAACTTTTGGTCTATGGGCGATACCGGTCCGTGTGGTCCGTGTTCTGAAATATTTTATGACCATGGCGAACACATTTGGGGCGGACCTCCGGGCTCTCCAGAGGAAGACGGCGACCGTTTCATTGAAATTTGGAACTTGGTATTTATGCAGTACAACCGTCAAAGCGACGGTACTATGCTGCCACTGCCTAAGCAATCTGTTGATACGGGAATGGGCCTTGAGCGTATTTCTGCTATTTTGCAGGGTGTGCATTCAAACTACGAAATCGATTTATTCCAAGGCTTAATTGCCGCTGCTGCAAGTGTTACTAACGCGCAAGATATGGACGACAAGTCACTACGCGTAGTGGCGGATCATATTCGTTCGTGTGCGTTTTTAATCTCAGACGGTGTTATGCCATCTAACGAAGGCCGTGGTTATGTACTACGCCGCATTATTCGTCGTGCTGTGCGCCACGGTAATAAGTTAGGTGCACAAGGTTCGTTTTTCTATAAATTAGTTGCTGCGCTAATTGAGCAAATGGGTCAAGCGTATCCTGAGCTTGCTAAGCAACAAGAAATTATCGAAAAAGTATTACGCATTGAAGAAGAACAGTTTGGTAAAACACTTGAGCGTGGCTTAGCTATTTTAGAAGAAAGCTTAAGCGACCTTAAAGGCGATATTATACCAGGCGACTTAGTATTTAAGCTTTATGATACGTACGGTTTTCCAGCTGATTTAACGGCCGATGTTGCGCGTGAGCGCCAGATGACGATTGATCATCAAGGCTTTGAAGAGTGTATGGCTGTACAACGTAAAACAGCGCAACAAGCGGGTAAATTTGGTGCTGATTACAACGAGCAATTAAAATCAGAAAAGCTTACTGAGTTTAAAGGCTACGACAGCACACACCATAGCGCGACAGTGGTTGAAATTTTTGCCGGTGGCGAAGCTGTTCAGTTATTAGAAGATGGTCAACAAGGTATTGTAGTACTAGATCGCACACCGTTTTACGCTGAATCTGGCGGCCAAACGGGTGATACGGGTACTATTACAGTTGCTGGTGGCGAATTTAATGTTACTAATACCACTAAGCTTGGTAATGCTTTTGCTCACCACGGTACTGTACAAGGCCGTATTGGTGTTAACGATAAAGTGGACGCAACTATTGATGATACGCGTCGCGATAGCATTAAGAAAAACCACACAGCTACGCATATTTTACATGAAGCACTACGCCAACTATTAGGTGACCATGTAGGCCAAAAAGGCTCACTTGTTCAGCCTGATCGTTTACGTTTTGACTTTTCACACTTTGAAGCGGTTACTAAAGATGAGCTACGTGAAATTGAGCGCGTAGTTAATGACGAGATTCGTCGTAACTTTGCACTTAATACTGAGCTTATGGCTATTGATGATGCTAAAGCAAAAGGTGCAATGGCGTTATTTGGTGAAAAGTACGATGACGAAGTACGTGTAGTTACTATTGGCGACTACTCTATTGAGCTTTGTGGTGGTACTCACGTTGAGCGCGCTGGTGATATTGGTTTATTCAAAATTGTATCTGAAAGTGGTATTGCCGCAGGCGTACGTCGTATTGAAGCCGTAACTGGTGCAGATGCTGTAGCGTACGTTAGCGAGCAAGAGCAACAACTTAGCGATGTTGCAGCTTTAGTTAAAGGCGATAGCGCATCGGTACTTGAAAAAGTTACTGCGCTTCTTGAAAAATCAAAGAGCTTTGAAAAGCAAATTGCACAACTTAGCGATAAGCTAGCAAGTGCAGCGGGCGCGTCTTTACTTGACTCAATAGTAGAAATTAATGGCGTTAAGCTGTTAGTTGCAAACGTTGAAGGGACTGAATCTAAAGCGCTTCGCGGTATGGTTGATGACCTTAAAAACAAGATTGGCTCAGGTGTTATTGCACTGGGTGTTGCCAGTGGCGACAAAGTAAGCCTAATTGCTGGTGTAACTAAAGACTTAACAGGCAAAGTAAAAGCCGGTGAGTTAGTTAACCACATGGCAGGCCAAGTAGGTGGTAAAGGTGGCGGTCGTCCAGATATGGCACAAGCCGGTGGTAGTGAGCCACAAAACTTGGCTGCTGCACTAGATAGCGTAACAGCTTGGTTAACTGAGCGTACTTAAGCCTAAGTGGCGCTTATTGTTCAAAAATTCGGTGGCACTTCGGTAGGCTCAATAGAGCGAATTGAAGCAGTCGCCGACCTTGTTGTTAAGACCAGACAACAAGGGCATCAAGTGGTTGTGGTGCTCTCGGCTATGTCGGGAGAAACCAACCGCTTAATTAATCTCGCCAAACAAATCGATACTCGCCCGAGTAGCCGTGAACTAGACGTACTTATTAGCACCGGAGAGCAGGTTTCTGTTTCGCTGCTTGCTATGGCTATTATTAAACGTGGTCATTCAGCTGTAAGCTTGTTAGCCGATCAAGTTAATATTCTAACCGATAACATGTTTGGCAAAGCCCGTATTGCAGAGGTTGCAGCTACGCGCTTAAAGCATGAGCTTGAACATAACCGTATTGCTATTATTGCTGGGTTTCAAGGGCGTGATGTTGAGGGCAACATTACAACGCTTGGGCGCGGTGGCACCGATACATCGGCTGTAGAAATAGCAGCGGCTATAAAAGCCGACGAATGCCAGATCTATACAGACGTTGACGGCGTATATACTACAGATCCTCGTGTTGAACCTAACGCGCGCAGAATGAGCCAAGTTACCTTTGCCGAAATGCTGGAGCTGGCAAGTTTAGGGGCGAAAGTTTTGCACATTCGCTCAGTAGAAGCTGCAGGTAGACACAATGTGCCACTTAGGGTGCTTTCGAGCTTTAATCCTGATGAAGGCACATTAATAAGTTTTGAGGAGAACGATATGCCAAGCAAGGTGGTATCGGGGATTGCGTTTAATCGTGACGAATGTTTAATTAAAGTCGATGGTGTGCCAAGCGGTACACAATATCTTTCAAAAATATTGAAACTTTTTGCTGATAATGGCATCGAAATAGATATGATTAATCAAGTTAATCATATCTTTGAAAAAATAGACTATGCTTTTACTGTGCACTCGAATGATTATCTGCAAGCACTTGAATTATTGAGCGAAGATCAAGCTCAACTCAGTGCTCAAAATATAAGCGGATTACCAACAGTCGCTAAAGTGTCTGCTGTTGGAATGGGTATGAAATCGCATTCTGGTGTAGCAAGTTTATTTTTTGATGCATTAGCGCAGGAAAATATTAATGTGGTTTTAGTCTCGACTTCTGAGATCAAAATTTCAGTTTTAATAGATGAAAAGTACCTAGAGTTGGCTGTTCGTGCATTACACAAAGCATTTTTAACAGAAAATGGATAGATTGAGAGTTTTTACTTACTTTTCAGTCTAATTTTCATTAGTATGTTTAAGCGGAATCTTATAATTTTTATTGGAACATGGGAGCAAGAGAATGCTAATACTAACTCGTAGAGTAGGTGAAACCCTAATGATTGGTGACGAAGTAACAGTTACTGTTCTAGGTGTTAAAGGAAATCAAGTTCGAATCGGTGTTAATGCACCAAAAGACGTATCAGTGCATCGTGAAGAGATTTACATGCGCATACAAGCTGAAAAGTCGAACCCTAATCCGGGCAATGCTTAATCAACACGTATACGTAGCTGAGTAATTAACTCAACTAGTCAAAAGCCACTCACTGAGTGGCTTTTTTGTTTATAAAAGCGAGTGTTTCTGGGGTTAATATTTGTTTTGAAATATACTGCATGCCGCTTTTATTTTTAATAATAATACCTTGCTGCGTATCTATTACTTCGCTTATGTCTTGCCAAGTTAGCTGAAAGCTTTTGTAATGATTAGCCGATTTAATACCTTCTTCATCAAAGGTAAGTGTTACTTCTGAGCCTGATGCTCTGCTGAGCATTTGTCTGGTTACCCACCAAGGTCTGCGATAGTAAAAAGCGACGCACTCTAGTACACCTAGCATGATCATAAACGATCCTAAGTAATGATCGTTTAAAACATAAATGCCAAATAAACCAAGCGCAACCAGTAGTACAAGTAAAAAGTACTTAGGTTTGGCGCGTTTACTGTACGGGAGTGACTCATCAAAGCACTCATAAAAGTAGGGTTTATCTAGCGTGTAGGTTGTTGTAAATGCCATATTGCCTTGCTTTAAATATCGTTTTTTTTATTTTAACAAGCTAATCGCTAAATGAGCAGCTTTATAGTCAGCGATTTTATTACAGACACAAAAAAACGGCCCTAAGGCCGTTTTTTAGCGATAAAAGAAGAATTAACAGTTAGTTTCTTCAGCGTTTACGCCTTCTTTAACATTTTCACATGCATCTTCTACTTTGTTTTGCACGTCAGTTACTGCTTCGTCAATACGTTCGCCTGCGTCTTCTGCATGGTTGTCTTCACAACCCATGATGAAAAAACTTGCGAATAGACCGATTAGTGCTGCTTTTACAGTTGTTGAATTCATAATGTAATTCCTTGTAAGTTTTAATTAAATTTTAGTGTGTTAGTTGAATGCTTTATCTACCTGGGCGATTTACCACGTAGTGCACCTGAAACTAATGAAATCACTAAAAGTACTAAAAAGATAAAAAATATAATTTTTGCTATACCAGCTGCGGCACCTGCGATGCCACCAAAACCTAACACTGCAGCGATTAAAGCAATAACTAAAAATGTAATTGTCCAGCGTAACATTGTTTTCTCCTTGGTTATCAAATTTGCTCATAATAACTAATGCCAGTTACATGCCAAAGTTTATTTTTTATTAATATCAATGACTTATGTTTTTTGGTTATGTGTTTAGTTATTTGTTAGTTAGTAACTTTTACGCTTTGTTATGTAAGTTATTCACACTGTTACAAATTGCTGGCAAAAATCTACTGAGAATAAATTTTTTGGTAAGACCAATTAACAATTGGTGCGTGTTTTTGTACTTATTATAAAGTTTGGTGTGTATTTTTATTAAGTTGAATAGTTAATTAACAACTTCTATATAACTATTAGCTATAGTCGTTATTTCCTACGTGTATTGTAGGGCGCATGGTTGCTGGGTTATGGCATGTAAATAAGTTGAGTGTTATGTTGTTTATAGTTTAATTGGTTTTACCAATTTACAAGATGTAGACAAAGCGACTAGTTTTGTTATCATCCAGTGAATAAATATTTAATTAAATCGATTTTTTATTTTCGATATGGGTTTCAAGGGGGAGAAAAATGGATATAGGTGCTCTACTCACAACGGCTGGTAGCTTAATGCTAACTGGTATGGTTGGGGTGTTTGTATTTCTGTCGATATTAATTGGTGCAGTAACGCTTATGTCTAATTTGGTGACGCGCTTTAGCGAACCAGAGGCATCACCAGCTAAATCACCGTCTTTTAAATCTCAAGGTGTGCCTAATGAGCACATCGCTGCTATTAGTGCTGCCATTGCTCAGTACAAATCAAATAACAAATAAGGGGCACACACATGGCTAAATTAAAATTAACAGAATTGGTATTACGCGATGCGCACCAATCATTGCTCGCAACACGTATGCGCTTAGACGATATGCTACCTATTGCTAGCAAGCTAGATGATGCAGGTTATTGGTCTATTGAATCGTGGGGCGGTGCTACATTTGATTCGTGTATTCGTTATTTAGGCGAAGATCCTTGGGAGCGTATTCGTGCGCTTAAAAAAGCGATGCCTAATACTAAACAGCAAATGCTATTACGCGGTCAAAACCTATTGGGTTACCGCCATTACGCTGATGACGTAGTTGAAAAATTTGTAGAACGCGCACACAAAAATGGCGTTGACGTATTTCGTATATTCGATGCAATGAACGATGTACGCAACCTTGAAACAGCGATTAAAGCGGCTATAAAAGTAGGCGCACACGCTCAAGGTACTATTTCGTATACAGTTAGCCCTGTTCATACGCTTGAAATGTGGCTAACTCTTGCTAAGCAATTAGAAGATTTAGGTTGTCACTCAATTTGTATTAAAGATATGGCGGGTTTATTAAAGCCATACGATGCTGAAAAACTAATTAAAGCACTTAAAGAAACTGTATCGGTTCCTATTGCTATGCAGTGCCATGCTACAACGGGTTTAAGTACTGCGACTTATCAAAAAGCGATTGATGCAGGCATTGATATGCTTGATACCGCTATTTCATCTATGAGTATGACTTACGGACACACTGCTACTGAAACTATTGTATCGATAGTTGAAGGTACCGAGCGCGATACTGACCTTGATTTAAATCACCTAGAAGAAATTGCTGCTTACTTTAGAGATGTACGTAAAAAATATGCGGCATTTGAAGGTAGCTTAAAAGGGGTTGATGGTCGTATTTTACTAGCTCAAGTACCTGGTGGCATGCTTACAAACATGGAAAACCAACTTAAAGAGCAAGGCGCGGCAGATAAGCTTAATGAAGTTTTACTTGAGATCCCACGTGTACGTGAAGATCTTGGCTTTTTACCTTTAGTAACACCCACGTCGCAAATTGTAGGTACTCAAGCAGTACTTAACGTGCTTACGGGTGAGCGTTATAAAACAATCACTAAAGAAACTGCTGGCGTATTAAAAGGTGAATATGGCTTAACACCAGCACCAATGAATAAAGAGCTACAAGAGCGTGTGCTTGATGGAGCTGAGGTTATTACTTGTCGCCCTGCAGATAACATTGCACCAGAGCTTGCAACGCTTGAAGCTGAATTATTAAAAGAAGCGCAAGAGCAAGGTTTAACACTTGCTGATGATCAAATTGATGATGTACTAACTTATGCATTGTTTCCACAAGTTGGTTTGAAGTTTATTAAAAACCGCAACAACCCAGATGCATTTGAGCCTATTCCTACCGTTGAAGATAAGAGTAATAAGGCAGCACCAAAATCGGGATCAAATAATAACAGCGTAAAAGCTGAGCAGTACAGCGTAAAAGTAGATGGTAAAGTTTACGACGTAGTAGTGGCGCAAGGTGGTGAACTTAAAGAAGTAACCTTAAAAGACTCTGAGCACATTCCCCAGTCGGCTTCGGTAGCATCAGGCGAAACGCTTAACGCACCTCTAGCCGGTAATATTTTTAAGATTAAAGTAAAAGCTGGGCAAGTTGTTAACGAAGGCGATGTAGTGATTATTATGGAAGCCATGAAAATGGAAACTGAAATACGCGCTACGCATACCGGAACAATTGCTGAAGTGTTAGTTAGTGAAGGCGATGCTGTAACTACCGGCGACGCTATGATTGCATTAGCTTAGGAGTAAATAGAGGATGGACGGTATTTTAAACCTCTGGAATGCGACAGGCATTGCTAACTTTACAATCCCATCGTTAATAATGATTACGGTAGGGTGTTTATTACTGTTTTTAGCGATAGCTAAAGGCTTTGAACCACTATTATTACTACCTATTGGTTTTGGTGCGATTTTAACAAATGTACCAGTGGCAGGATTGTCAGACCCTGGTGGGCTTTTGTACTACGTTTATTATGTGGGTATTGATACGGGGATTTTTCCGTTATTGATATTTATGGGAGTAGGGGCGCTAACCGATTTTAGTGCGCTTATTGCTAATCCACGTATGTTGCTATTAGGTGCGGCTGCACAGTTTGGTATTTTTGCGACTCTGTTTGGTGCGATATTATTAAACTATGTGCCAGGCTTTGAGTTTACTTTACAGGATGCATCGGCTATTGCGATTATAGGTGGAGCAGATGGACCTACTGCAATATTTTTAGCGTCAAAACTGGCACCTGATTTACTTGGTGCAATAGCGGTAGCTGCATACTCATACATGGCACTTGTGCCAATTATTCAGCCGCCAATTATGCGTGCGTTAACAACTCCAGAAGAACGTAAAATAAAAATGCCAGAGCTTCGTAAAGTATCTAAAAAGGAAAAGATTATTTTCCCTCTTATGGTGCTTAGCTTAACGGCTATGTTTTTACCGGCTGCTATACCGCTGGTAGGTATGTTTTGTTTAGGTAACTTAATGCGAGAGTCAGGTGTTGTTGATAGATTAAGTAACAGTGCTCAAAACGAAATCATCAATGTTACAACTATATTTTTAGGCTTAGCTGTAGGCTCAAAGCTTGCTGCAGATAAGTTTTTAACTGTTGAGACGATTGGTATTTTAGTACTTGGCGCACTCGCGTTTGCAATTGGTACGGCATCTGGCGTATTTATGGCAAAAGGACTTAATCGCATATCTAAAACACCTATAAACCCATTAATAGGGGCGGCAGGTGTATCGGCTGTGCCAATGGCGGCACGAGTAGTAAACAAAGTAGGCCTTGAAAGTAATCCTCATAACTTTTTACTTATGCATGCAATGGGACCAAATGTTGCGGGCGTTCTTGGTAGTGCAGTTGCTGCGGGTATTTTATTAGCACTTGTTGGTTAAATTAATTTTAATCCAACCGATTAGCGCAGTTTACTGCGCTTTTTTTTGTTCTTAATTTCTTCGCCGCTAAATGGTTTCTTGTTCAGCGCTTTTTGTTTACAGTAACAGCTCTTCAAAATTTTAAGGATAGTTATCATGCTTCACACACCTTTAGCAAAGCACTTACCTCATGTTAGTAAACTTGTATTCGGATGCATGGGTCTGGGCGGCGGTTGGAATAAAGACGCAATTACTGATGCACATGTTAAGCAAACTCATGAATGTATAGATAATGCTATTGAAGGTGGCATTAACTTTTTTGACCATGCTGATATTTATACTTTTGGTAAAGCTGAGCAGGTTTTTGGTCAAGCATTAAGTGAGCGACCAGAGCTTAGAGAGCACATGTATATTCAATCTAAGTGTGGGATTCGTTTTGAAGATGACTTAGGACCAAAGCGCTATGATTTTTCGGCTAAGTGGATTGAGCAATCAGTTGAAGCATCCTTGAAGCGATTAAATACAGAGTATTTAGACGTACTTATGCTACATCGTCCTGATCCTCTCATGGAAGTTAACGAAATTGCTCGTATATTTAGTTGCTTAAAAGAAAGCGGTAAAGTGCGCAATTTTGCAGTATCTAATATGCAGCAGCACCAAATGAATTTTTTACAGCACGCACTTGATATGCCTATTGTGGCTAATCAAATTGAGGCTAGTTTGCAAAAGCATCAGTTTGTTGATGAAGGTGTATATGCCGGTAACAGTGACGGTAAAGATCTTAATTTTACACCAGGTAGTATTGAGTACTGTCGCCATTTTGAAATTCAAATTCAAAGCTGGGGCAGTTTATGCCAAGGTTTATACAGTGGTAGTGATTTATCAAACGCATCGCAGGCCGATATAAACACCAGTCTTTTAGTTAATAAACTGGCTGCACTTTATGATACTTCTGCTGAGGCGATTGTAATTGCCTGGTTACTTCGCCACCCCGCATCTATTCAGCCTATTATTGGAACAACTAATGCCAAGCGTATTAAAGCCTCTTGTGATGCTGTCAACGTAGAGCTAACTCGTGAGCATTGGTATGCACTTTATGTAAGCGCTAAAGGGCATGAGCTACCATAAGTAGGGCGCTAATATGAATATATTCGTTATTTTAATTGGATTGTTTGTCGCGCTGGCGATACTCATTCCATTACTTGAAAAATATCAAAGTAAAATAGGGCTTGATGGCGCAACCAAATACCGTAAATATATTTGGCCGCTAGTGATGGTATCTTTAGTTATTCAGCTCATTTATGTATTAATGAATTGATGGTTGATAGCGTATACAAAAAAGCCTCTGCAGATTTAACCTGCAAAGGCTTTTTTAATGTTTATTAATAAGCTTTATTTTAGTGCTAACTGTAGCTCGCGATTGCGCTCAAGTTGGGCAATAAAGTTATCTGCAATCGGTTTAAACTTAGCCAGTTCTGAGCGAGGTAATGGCTCTGACTTAGGAAGCTTAACGGTTTTAGGATTACGATGAACGCCATTTACTAAAAACTCATAGTGTAAATGCGCCCCAGTAACACGACCAGTAGAACCTACAGTACCAATTTGTTGGCCCTGTTTAACTTTTTGGCCTGTTTTAACTAGTTTCTTATTTAGGTGTAAGTACTTAGTTACATATTGTGTGCCATGGCTGATAAATACGTAGTTACCGTTGTACTTGCTGTAACCCGCTTTAACTACCTTACCGTTACCTGATGCGACTACTGGTGTGCCAGTGCGTGCTGCAAAGTCGATACCACGGTGCGCTCTAACTTGCCCAGTAACAGGATGAAGTCGCTTAGGATTAAAGCTAGAACTAATATACTTAAAGCTTACAGGTGCACGTAAAAAGGCTTTTTTCATGCTACGCCCTTCAGGCGTATAAAAATTGCCGTCGGTATGGCGAATCGCTGCAAAGCGCTGACCTTGGTTTACAAATTCAGCGGCAATAATTTTACCGGTACCAATAAACTCGCCATCAACATAATGAGATTCGTAAATTAAGCCAAATAAATCGCCTTTACGAATATCATTTGCAAAATCAACATCCCAACCAAATATGTCAGCAAAGTTCATTATTTGGCGCTCGCTTAAACCTGCCGCAATTGCTGAAGTCCAAAAGTTATTAGATATTTCGCCGCCAGCGGTTTTAGTTAGCGTTTCAATTTCTTTACTATCGATAGCTGTATCGTAATTACCTTCGTCGTTTAAGGTAACAAATAAAGTATCTGTTTTTGAAATTACATAACGCAGTTGAGCCAAAGAGCCATCTTCAGCAGTAGCAAAACTGAGTACTTCACCTGGATGAATTTTAGTTAGCTTGCGAGTCTCTGCATTAGTGTTAATTAGTTTATGAAGCGTTTGAGCTGAAAAACCAGCACGCTTAAAGATAATTGCTAAATTGTCGCCATTTTTAACTTTATGATCGACAAAGTCGTATTCTGGTAACTTTTCTGCTGCTTGCTCTGAATTTAGCTCAGTTAATTTTTCGTTGTCATCAACTTTAACTTGTAACTCATAGCGCTTACCAATTTCTAGTGCATTTGCACTATTGTCTTTGGATGCAGTGGCTTTTTCAGAAGGAAGAAAGGCTAAGCCAACAATAGCAGAAACCAAACCTAAAATAAGCAATTTGTGTTTTTTGGGGAGCGTGTGAACCACGTGAACCATAACGTGCCTTTTTCTGCTGTCAAGATAATAAATACGTAATATTGCAGGATATACTTAATAATGTGCGAATACTAGTGTTTTGTAGATTTAAACTACGCTAAAATCAGGGGTAGAAAGCCTTTTTTAACGTCCTATCTAACTAAGACTCAATTCATTTAGTTTAGTTGCCCTAATAACTTAAAAAGTTATTTTAATTAGATAGAAATTTGTTATGTTAGCTACATATATATGTTCGGTTTAAACCTTAATAAAAACCGTGATTACAAGTAACTAGTCGCCCCTTCGTAGGCAGAATTTTGGAGTAATACAAAGTGGATTTACAAACCGCTCTAGCAGAGATAAAACGCGGTGCAGAAGAAATATTAATTGAAGACGAACTAGTTGAAAAACTAAAGTCGGGCAAAAAGCTAAAAATAAAAGCAGGCTTTGATCCTACAGCACCTGATTTACATTTAGGGCACACTGTACTAATTAATAAAATGAAAACCTTTCAGGATCTAGGTCATGAGGTTATTTTCTTAATTGGTGACTTTACTGGCATGATTGGTGACCCAACAGGTAAAAACGTAACGCGTAAACCACTTACTCGCGAAGACGTATTAGCCAATGCTGAAACGTATAAAGAACAAGTATTCAAAATTCTCGACCCTGCTAAAACCACTGTTGCATTTAACTCTACTTGGATGGAAAAGTTAGGCGCTGCAGGTATGATAAAACTTGCTGCAAACCAAACCGTAGCGCGCATGCTTGAACGTGATGACTTTAAAAAGCGTTATGGCAGCGGTCAACCAATTGCAATTCATGAGTTTTTATACCCTCTGGTACAAGGTTGGGATTCGGTTGCACTAGAGTCTGATGTGGAGCTAGGTGGTACTGATCAGCGCTTTAACTTACTAATGGGTCGTGAGCTACAGAAAGTTGAAGGCCAAAGGCCGCAAACAGTATTAATGATGCCATTACTTGAAGGTACTGACGGCGTTCAAAAAATGTCTAAGTCACTTGGTAATTACATTGGTATTACTGATGCGCCAAACGATATGTTTGGTAAAATAATGTCAATTAGTGATGTGCTAATGTGGCGTTATTACGATTTATTAAGCGCGCTTTCTATTGAAGAAATTGCAGCTCAAAAAGAGCGTGTTGAGCAAGGTACTAACCCGCGCGATATTAAAATAGAACTAGCTAAAGAGTTAATTGCTCGTTTTCATAGTGAAGCTGATGCACAAGGTGCACATGATGATTTTATCCAGCGTTTTCAGAAAAAAGCGTTACCAGATGAAATCCCTGAGCTGACAATCACTATTGCAGAAGATACTATTTTAATTGCTAACTTGCTTAAAGAAGCAAATTTAGTAGTTAGTACGTCAGAAGCAATGCGCATGATTAAGCAAGGTGCAGTTAAACTTAACGGTGAAGATAAAATCACTGATACCAAACTTGAAGTAGCGAAAGGTACAACGGCTATTTACCAAGTAGGTAAACGTAAGTTTGCAAACATCACTGTAGCTTAAATACAGTATGAAACTAAAAAACCAGCCTAGGCTGGTTTTTTAGTGCTTGTATTTTGGGTCTGTAAATAGTTACGAGGTAGTCACTAAATAGTCACTAAATCACTTTTAATATTTCAATACTTACAATTACTAACAACCAAAATGCACGGGCCTGATTTAACCTATTAATTATAACGGGCACATCCTCGGGGGTAGGTAGTCTATCAGCACCAATACGCATTTTATTAAAGCGAGTACCCAAATAAACCGCAGGCCCGCCTAGTTGTACTCCAAGTGATGCAGAACATGTACTGAGTAGCCAACCAGTATTAGTTTGATAAAAGTGCCTGCCGTAATGCTTTACGTAGTGCATGCTTTGTTTGCTCGCTCTACTTGCTGCAATGGTTAAAGCCAGCAAGCGCATTGGAATATACTCAATAATAAACAAGAGAATTTTAAGCGGTTTTAAAAAGTAGCTATTTGGGGATATATCACTACGCCAGGCTTGTTGTATTAAAGTAAGTAATCGATAGGCGAGAGCAGCAATAGGGCCAAAGGCTAAAAATATAAATATAACTACGAAATAGTATCGAGCAGTGCGCAGTATTAAACTCTCAATTAATGCTTTGATAATACCAGGAGATGAAAGCCTATTAACTTCACGGGCAAGCAGTGGTTTTAGTAATTCGCGTGCCGTCGATTTTTGATTTTTTTTAGTTAGCTTTGCAATACGGAGCGCTTTTTTATCAATACTCTTACTTTCTAAGCATAAGTATAAAATAAGACCTGCGAGTAATTCAGGGTAAAAAGCAAACTCAAGCAATAACACGACAATAATGAGAATAACACTTAAAATGAGCGTGCTTGCGAGTATAGCTGCTAAATATTGATAGCTTTTAGGTTCTTTGCGTTTGTATATACGCTTGCCAATAGCACTAAAAACCGCGCTTAACGCTGTATTAGGATGATACCAGCTAACAAGAGGAATAAAGCGCTCAGCAAGGAGCGCTAGTATGAAGGCAATAAAGTCCAAGTGGTTTTGAACAATATTGCTAAGCATTTAAAGAGACACTGCAGTTAGCTTTTCTAAAAGTGCGACAACCATTTTAGATGAGTTGATTGATGCTGTTTCTAGGTATTCTTCAAATGATTGTGGTGACTCTTTACCTGCAATATCAGACATTGAGCGAATAACAACAAATGGCGTGTTAAGCGTAAAACACGTTTGTGCAATTGAAGCGCCTTCCATTTCAACGGCAAGCATTGTAGGAAAATCACTGCGTGCTTTATCAATACGTACCGGATCACACATGAAGGTGTCGCCAGTACAAATTAAGCCAACAAGTGTTTTAACATCACTGATTTGTTCGATTGTTTGTTGTGCTGCTTCTACTAATTTTGGGTGAGCTGCAAAGCCTGCTGGCATTTGAGGTACTTGGCCAATTTCGTAGCCAAAAGCAGTAACATCTACATCGTGGTGACGTACTTCTGACGAAATTACTACGTCGCCAACACTTAGTGATGGATCGAATCCACCGGCAGAGCCTGTGTTAATTACGCAATCAGGTTTGAAGTTATCAATCAGTAAGGTGGTTGCAATCGTTGATGCTACTTTACCAATACCAGATTGAACAAGTGTTACTGTGTTACCAGCCAATTCACCAGTATAAAAAGTGAAACCTGCTTTAGTTAAAATTTGTGGGTTTTGCATCGCTTCACGTAAAATTTTAACTTCTGGCTCCATTGCGCCAATAATACCAACATTCATAATGTTTAATTCCTGAGTTTGAATCACTTGATTATACGTGAAGTTAGCAATAAAAAACAAAAAAGCGAGCTTGTTTATGAGCTCGCTTTAAATACTTTTTAGGAGAGTATTTAATTTGGTTTTTAAATTTCAGCTAAAGCAGTTGTTTGTGCTTTAGCTTGAGAAGGTGAAAGTACCGCTGGCTTATGTGAGCGATTACGAACAGGGCGCTGCGTTTGTGTTGCTGCAGGCTTACCAAGTTTAAACATAATTGCATCGCGTACTTCAGAAGGACGGTAGCCCGATTTAACTTTCATACGAATATGTGGAATACCCGCAGACTCTAATGCACCGTTTACAAACCAGTCGCGTTGAGCTTTGTGGCCATCTTTATTGGCATTGTTAACTAGGTCAACAGCCGCAACAATAGTAAGTTTTTCTTTGTCGATTAATACAAAGTCGAGTTGCTTATTTTTAGCTTTAGCTAAAGCAGCACGTTTAGATTTAACTGAAAGACCTTGCTTACAGTCAATAACGTCAATTAACTTAACGCGACTAACAACTTTATATTGATCGCCAACAGCACGCTCGAGAAGATTTAAAAAAGCGCCTTCAACCTGAGTGAAAACAGTTTGCTTGCGGGTAAAAGGATACGGGTTTCCGCCATCGTCATTAAATTTTGACGCAACAACAGAGGCCCCGACAACTAACACTAAGATTAATAATAAAGCGAATTCCATACGGTAACTCCATAACAACAAATTGACACTGCTCAAATAAAGCAATTTACGTGCCTAAAAAGTATGGGTTATAAAATAAATACCGTTTGTTTTAAAAGTAAAACTACGCAGCAATTAAGCTTTGTAGCCACTTTCAATGCCTTTAACCGCAATAGCTACAGCATCGTGTGCATGTAGTGATTCATAATGGTTTATTTGCAGCCAGTAGTCACTGTAATTACCATCCTCCAGCAATGCTTTTATTTTACGTGCGGCATCTTCACAAAACATAAGGTTTTGGCCATTTAAACGGGCAAATTCTTGCTCGTCTTCGCGTTTTACTGCCGCTTGTACAGGCGTTTTAAGTTCAGCTTCAAGGGTATTAATTAGCGTCACAACGTCAAACTCTTGAATATTGCTATCAAGCTTTACTTTTACGTTTGCAATAGAGCGCTGCGAGTGAGGTGTCGCTACAATACCTTGTGTAGTGCCTAGCCACTCGTGGACATCTTTTTGGCTTAAGGTTTCTTGGTTAAACTTTTCGTTAAACGCGTTTTGTATAAGCTGTCGCGCAAGTGCCGCAGAGCATGGGCACGTTGAAGAATAGGTAACATCTACGGTTAGCTCGTAGCTAATAATGTTATTTTCAATTGTACTGGTAAGTACAACTGGGTAGCTTTTCCAGCCCGCTTTACCACTTAATAGTGATTTACGGCGGAGCGGTAATTCAAATTTAAATTCAATTTGTGCTTTATCGCTTAGCCCTTCGTGGCTAGTTATAAAGGTATCGAGTGCTTGCGCTATTGTTTGCGGATTAACTTGCTGCTCGGTTGAAAGCAGGTCAAGTGCCAAAAATAGGCGTGACATATGAATGCCTTTGGCATCTTCTTTATGCAAATTAACAAATGCACGGGCTTTAGCGTTTACCGTTACCGGTGATAAGTCTCGCGATTCAAAAATAAATGGCAGTTCGATTTCGCCCATGCCAACCCAGTCTAATTTACCTGTTTGTAAAGCGGGTGCTGTGTCTGCTATATCTGGCATATTGGTTTGCATGTGCGCTACTCGTATTTGGAGATAATAAAGCGGGGCATTTTACACTAAATAATTTATTGCTGAAATGAAGAGTTGAGGAGAGAAGCAAAATCAAACATGAAAATTTTTGTTTTTATCGCACAACATGGGTAGTGGTAGGATAAAAATGCTAAAATCTGGAAAAATGGTATGTTTGCGCATACGCATTGCCTTCTTTATATATAAGTACACAGCTAAGAGATAAAATTACGTATGACCGATTATTCTTTGAGCCCTTGGGCTCGGGTACTTTCCAGCTTAATAACGCGATTTGGTGAATTTAAAACAGCAGCTATTTGTTACACTTTATTTTTAACTGTATCTCTTATTTTATCGAGCATGTTTTATTATGTTGCGATAGGCGAATTGAACCTTGTTGATATTTTGGCTGTGGTGTTTTTTACTGCTGTAGTTTCTCCTTTAATTATAAGTGTATTACTTAATTCAATTCGTCAATTAGATGCCTCGTATGCTTATTTAGATAGTGCAACCAAACAAGAAAAGCTATTAAACCAAACCTTAAAAGACAACATTAGCCGTTTAAATATTGAAATTGATGAGCGTAAAATGGCGTTTCATGCCAAGCACCGCGCTATCGAAGAGTTGCGCCGAGAAATTGCTGAGCGTAAAAAAACTCAACAAGAACTTGCTCAACAAAGCATGTTGCAACGCTCAATAGTTGATTCATCTCCCGATTTATTTTATTACCGCGATAACAACGGTGTATTTGCAGGCTGTAATAAAATGTTTGAAGAAGTAATGGGTAAATCAAGCAGCGAACTCATTGGTAAAACGGTTGAGCAAATATTTCCGAGTCATTTTTTAGCTGAAGTTTTGGCAACCGACAAAGAGGTAGAGCAGAGCCATAAAGCACTAACTATAGATGTAGGCTATGAAGTGGACGGTGAAACACGTTGGTTTGAGCTGCGTAAATTACCTTTTATAAATGATGACGGTGACTACATTGGTTTATTGGGTTTTGGTCGTGATATCACTAGCCGTAAAGAAGCAGCTCAAGCACTTGAAACTGCCTATAAAGACAAAGGTAAGTTTATTGCTACGCTGAGCCATGAACTACGTACACCATTGAATGGTATTGTTGGTTTAACGCGTATGCTATTAGATACAGAGCTTAATAAGCAACAGCGTAGTTGGGGCAATACTATTTTTTCGAGTGCTGAAACACTCGGTAATATTTTTAACGATATTATTGATTTAGATAAAATAGATAGAGATCAGCTCGATATAGCAACCAACTCTATAAATGTGTCAGACTTTATAAACGATGTAGTTAACTTTGCGGGTTTAATAGCAGAGCAGAAAGAACTTGAATTTGATATTAAGCGCAATGGCATGCTGGATATTTATGCGCAGCTCGATCCAACTCGACTACGCCAAGTTGTTTGGAACTTAATTAACAACGCAGTTAAGTTTACTCAACAAGGAAAAGTAACACTCGAATGTAGCCGAGAAAATCGTGTAGAAGGCCCATGGTTAGTTATTAAGGTATCGGATACTGGTCAAGGTATTCCACCCGAGCAGCTTGCCCATATATTTGATATGTATTACAAAGCACCGGATTTAAAAGGGACTAACGCGATAGGCTCAGGTATTGGTTTAGCTGTAACCAAGGCACTTGTAAGTGCAATGAAAGGGATAATCACAGTCAATAGTACTGAAGGTGAAGGAAGTTGTTTTACAGTGCAAATACCGCTTAGTTTATGTATTGCACCTACAGAGCAAAGTTATGTTGGCCGAGGCTTGTATATTTTACTAGTGGAAGATGTGCCTCTTAACGCCGAAATTGCTACAAACTTATTAGAGCAACGCGGCCATGAAGTTTTATGGGCTGAAACCGGTGAGGATGCACTTTCGTTTGTTGAAACCGAAGATGATCTCGACTTAGTTCTACTTGATATGCAGTTACCAGATATAAACGGTGACGTGGTTGCTAAGCAAATACGTTCAGATAGCCATTTTGATAAATTACCAATAGTTGCTTTAACAGCTAATGTACGTAGTGCTGAAAAAGAGCTTGAGGGTATATCAATACAAGGTGCGTTGGCTAAACCAATTAACACAGTTAAGCTTGATAAAATGCTGGCTGACTTATTTGGCATTAAGCAAAGTGAATGCTCAGAACCACAACTTAAAGTGAGTGAAGAAGCACTTGAAGGTATTGATGCACACCTATTAGATATTGAAACAATAGAAGACTTTGTAAATTCAATGGGTTTGGTCGTATTTAGGCGCAGTAGTCAGTTATTCGAAAAGCTAAGTCCACAATATCAGCAAGAATTACTTACTTCATTAACTGCCGGTGATAGAGAAGAATATGAATCAGTGGCACATAAACTTAAAGGTGCGGCTGGCTCAGTAGGTCTTAATGATGTGCAGCTTCATGCCAAAGTAATGGAGCATGGTGCAATAGATGAATCTGATGAAGTATTAAAGAAGTGGTTAGATGTTCTAGCAGATAAAATAAATGAAGGACAAAAAGCCCTTCATTTATTTTTACAGCAATTAGAGTGAAACTAATTAGCTCTCATTAAGCGTCAATTTTACCAATGAAACGGTAACCTTCACCATGGATGGTGCTGATTAACTCTGACGTTGAGTTATCACTTTCAAAATGCTTACGAATTCGACGAATAGTAACATCAACAGTACGGTCATTTGCACGAAGCTCACGTCCTGTCATGTGTTTAATTAATTGCTCACGGCTAAAGATACGACCTGGAGAATCAAGCATTAAACGAAGTGCTCTGTACTCACCTTTTGGTAAACGCTTAGCGTCGCCATTTGGAGAAGTAAGACAACGGCTATTTTCATCAAGTTCCCAGCCGTTAAATGTAATAACACCATTTGTTTCTAGTGCTGACTCTTCACCGCCTAAAGCAGTACGAGTAATAAGGTTGCGAGCTCTAATAGTTAATTCACGTGGGTTGAATGGCTTAGTAACGTAGTCATCTGCGCCAATTTCAAGACCTAAAATACGGTCAACATCATTGTCACGACCTGTTAGGAATATAAGGCCCACTTTACGCTTTTGGCGTAATTCACGGGCTAAAATAAGACCGTTTTTACCAGGAAGGTTGATATCCATAACTACAAGATTAACGTCATCGTTATTTGTAAGCTTGTCATGCATATCATCGCCATCAATGGCTTCAATAACTTTGTACCCTTCAGCTTCAAATAAACTAACTAGGTTCAGTCGAGTTACGTCTTCATCTTCTACGATTAGAATGACTGGCGTTTGCATTATTAATTAACCTTTTGGAATATTTTATTTATAAAAAACCGGTGACGAATTTATAACCGATTACTAGAGATTATAGGATTATACCCATTTGTTAACAAGGAAAAAACAAATTGGATAAAAATAAAACAGTAGGGTGTCCAAAGTCTACTAAAAAGGGCAGTGCAAAAACTACTGTTTAATTGATATATACGTGGATGTAGCTATTTGAATCATAAAGTCGAAGCCATTTTCCTTTAATAATTGATACATCATTCAATCAAACAAGGTACTTAAAATAATCAGACTAATTCAAAGCAAAACTATATCACTTTCTAACCTTTCATCAATGTATGTGATACAGCAAAGATAAAAAAGTTCATAAATCGCTTAGTAATATTTATTTAATGTAATTAAATAGTATTACACGCTTATCACATGCCTCATTAATGAGGTCATTAAATGCGAATTCAAGGATAAATTTTAAATATATGTACTTTTTAGTGATCTTTATTTAAGGAATAGTAATTATAAAGCGAGCACCGTGTTTTTCTTCAAGATCAAACATAACTCTTCCGCCGAGAGCCTGTGTTACTAAGTTGTATACTAAGTGCATCCCTAGGCCGCTTGCGCCTTGTCCTCGCTTTGAAGTTACAAAAGGGTCAAAAATTCTATTTTTAATATTTTTATCAACGCCTTGACCATTGTCAGAATAAACGATTGTTAATTTTTTCCCTACCAGTTCTACATCAAAGCGAATTTCATTATTTTCTTTACCTATAAATCCATGGATTACCGAGTTCATAAGTAACTGCTGAAACACCTGCTGTAGAGGTTCGGACTTACTATGAATGGCCAAATCGATCGGGCAGTTAATGATAACGACAGGCTTTTTAGGCAGTAACTCAGATTGTATTGATATTAAAACATCGCTAATTAATTTATGCACATTAATGTAGGTATTAACACCGTCGTCTTGAATAACGGCCACTTTTTTAAAATTAGAAATAAGGTCAGCGGCACGATTTAAGTTACGATAAATTAAGTCTAAGTTTTCAATACCTTCATCTATAAATCGTTTTAAGTGGTTAGAGGTTAGTTTTTTATCATTAAAGCTTTGTTGTATATCTGCTAGCTTATCTCGTAGTAATGTAGAACCTGTAATACCAAGCCCTATTGGTGTATTCACTTCATGTGCAACACCTGCCACCATTTGCCCTAAAGACGCCATTTTTTCGTTTTCAACAATTTGTGTTTGATACTGGTGCATTCGCTCAAGGGTTGATAATAGCTCTTGATTTGCCTCTCTGAGAGCAATAGTTCGTTGACTTACTTTTTCTTCAAGACTTTGGTTGAGCTGTTTTATTTCTTGTTTATCTTTTTCGTGGCGCTCAAGCTGCTTTTTGGTACGTGCAAGCATGATATTTAAACTATTTGAAAGAGCGGTTATTTCTTTTACATCGGTTCCTGGCGCGCGTGCATCATAGTTATGATTTTTAGATACATCCTGCAATAGCATGCTTAGCTGTTCTATTGGCTTAGCTATACGTCTTTGAACTTTTATAGCAATAAAGTAAACAACTACCAAAATTAATAGTGTTAATAGCACATCTATTAATATTTTCCTTTCAATATAAGTTTCTAAACTTTCCAGACTTCCTCGCATGTATACATAACCGACCAACTGTTCGTTATCGTAAATAGGGCGGGTTAGTTCAATATTATCGCTCGTAATTCGTGGTGTTTTTAGTTCATCAACACTGTCTATTCTTAGCGGTACTGGAGGCGTTTTTTTTGCATTGAAACTAATAAAAAAAACAGGTTTTTTTGATGCTTTTTCTATTGAATAAATATGTATGTTTTTGACAAGAGGGATGTTTTCAAATGACTTGAGGCGTTTTTCTTCTGTTTTTCTATCATCTTCAGCTACTGATTTACCAGCATCAAAAGCTACAATTTCAGAAAGTATGACGAGTTTATTAATGATTAATTGCTTTTGCTCTTTTACGCTTAAATACGTAGAGATCGAAATAGATAGCGACAAGCAAATAGCTGTAATAAGCATAATTAAGTTAATGAGCGCTTTACGAATGCTACTTTGATGAACTTTTTTAGGCATTATTTCATTATCGCCTGAGTTAATTTTAATTATTTAGAATTTTAGTTTAGCAAAGACAGGAGAAAATGAAGGAAAAAAGCTAAATTAATTCTTATATTTATACGAAGGTTAGCTTGAGTACAGTTGGACTCAAGCGTTTTAAAAAATAATATTAGCTGCTATATACGGCAAATTTGTTATTTTTAAATACAGTTTGGTAGCTTTCAAATTGCGTTTCTAAAATAGGCGGGTACTTTAGAAAGCTGTTAGCTACAATATTCAGCTTTCCTGCTTTAGTTAAATGCTGTTTTGCATTTGCTAAAAATGTCTCTGCTACTGTGTAGTCGGTTGCAATACCCGTATGAAAAGGTGGATTGCTAATAATTAAATCAAACTTACCGGTAATGCTTTTAAGGCCGTCACTTAATATCGCTTCGCCTTTGATGCTGTTAAGCTTTAGGGTTTGCTGTGTTGCGTAAGTTGCCAGTGCACTTACATCACTACACACAAACTCAAGTGCTGGATTATGCAGCCCTAAAAAGGTTGCTATTAAACCTGCGCCACAACCAAAGTCGAGAACTCTACCTTGCTTAATTGTCGGTGCGTTTTCGAGTAGAACTTTCGTTCCCATATCTAAACTACCGTGATTAAACACCCCAGGGACACTAATAGCTGTAAACTCGGTGTCAGCAACATTAACAACAAACTTTTTATGGTAGGTCGTAATATCAAAATTAGGGTGCTGGGTAATCTCAGCAAATGAGTAAAGAACGCAGTGCTTAGCCGAATCTATTTTGTTACTAAACTCTGCTTTGCCAGCTAATTGCTTTTCAATTGATTTAACACCACTTTTATTTTCACCTACCACTAATAGCTCGGCATCATCAGTAATAGCAGCTCGAATATTATCAAGCGCCATTAATAACTCTGGTTTTGATTTAGGATAGTAAAGAATAACTAAATCATAGCCGTTACCAGGTATTGTGTGATTTACGTGGATTTCAACGTCTTTGCTGTTTTTAGCAAACTCACCGTTAGCATGGTTGTAGCTAAATGCAGTTACCTTGCTTTGCGGGTTAAGCTTTTTAAGCTCTGTTAAAAAGCCATCTTGAACAAAGTTGACCACCAAGATAGATTTGCCCGTTAATGCCTCGCTATTACGAAGTAACAGTAAGCTTGGGTTGGTTAGTACGCTCATAAATGGCTTTGCCTTACAGTATGTTTAGTTTTATCAAAAATAAAAGTGAGTGCTTAAAGTTACAAATTACTTAGTACGTTCAAACATTAAATCCCACACGCCATGACCTAGGCGATGTCCGCGCTGCTCAAACTTAGTAAGCGGGCGCAAATCTGGACGTGGAACATAATCGTTAGTTTCTGATTGGTTTTTAAAACCAGGAGCTACATTCATTACTTCAAGCATATGCTCTGCATAGTTTTCCCAATCTGTTGCCATATGAAAAACGCCACCCATTTTAAGTTGGGCTCTTAGTTTTTCAACAAACTCAGTTTGTACAATACGGCGTTTGTGATGGCGCTTTTTATGCCAAGGATCAGGGAAAAACAATTGTAGAGTTGTTAAGCTTTCATTAGGTATACAATCTGCAAGTACTTCAACTGCATCGTGTTCAAAAACACGTAAGTTAGTAATGCCTGCTTCATCGGCATCCATTAAACAAGCACCAACGCCTGGGCGGTGTACTTCAATACCAATAAAGTTTAGGTGAGGGGCATTTGTTGCCATTTCGACAAGCGATTTACCCATACCAAAACCAATTTCTACTACTACATCGTTGTTATTGCCAAAAACTTCGCTCAAATCAAGCATACCGTTTTTATGCTCTAGGCCCATTGTTGGCCAGCATTTTTCGATTGCA
Source organism: Pseudoalteromonas sp. AS84 (assembly GCF_038900255.1). Taxonomy (NCBI): domain Bacteria; kingdom Pseudomonadati; phylum Pseudomonadota; class Gammaproteobacteria; order Alteromonadales; family Pseudoalteromonadaceae; genus Pseudoalteromonas; species Pseudoalteromonas sp. AS84. Next base: position 40,023 of record NZ_JBBMQY010000008.1, read on the forward strand.
GCGGCTTGGCCTTTGGTTAATCGACCTTCGCGTTTTACAAAACTGCGAATGGTGCGGATGTATTTACCTTCTTGCTTAGCTTGCTCAAGGTTAGTGTTGCTTGATTCACTCATATTATTGGCCTGACAAAAACAATGTGTTTAAAAATGGTTGCATATTATCCCTGACCGAGCCCGCAATCACAAGTATTAGCTGGTTTTACACGCCCTATAGCTTGATCTTTTTATTAACTACAATAGACTGAGCCGCCATTGAGCATCAGTAAAAGTACAATATGTTGGATTTAAATAAAGAACAGTCTAATTCGTTTTCTAACCAAGTTGTTGATTGGTATCACCTTCATGGGCGTAAAACACTTCCATGGCAGTTGGGTAAAACACCTTATAAAGTGTGGGTGTCTGAGGTGATGCTCCAGCAAACTCAAGTTATTACTGTTATCCCATATTTTGAAAAATTTATGCAAAGCTTTCCAGATATTATTGCTTTAGCTGATGCTGATGAAGATTTAGTACTGCATCACTGGACCGGCTTAGGGTATTACGCTCGTGCGCGTAACTTACATAAAACAGCTAAAATAGTACGTGACAAGTACCAAGGCGAATTTCCGCAAACGCTTGATGAAGTAATGGATTTACCGGGAATAGGGCGCTCTACTGCCGGAGCTGTTTTATCATTGTCGCTTGGACAGCATCATCCAATTCTAGATGGGAATGTTAAGCGAGTCTTAGCGCGCTACTTTATGATAGAAGGTTGGTACGGTGTTAAAAAAGTCGAAAACCAACTTTGGCATTTATCAGAGCAATTAACACCTAAAAATAATGTCACCGAATTTAATCAAGCTATGATGGATTTAGGAGCGAGTGTTTGCTCACGCAGTCGCTTTGATTGCGAGGCTTGCCCATTAAATTCAGGTTGTGGTGCCTTTAATGCAGGTAAAGTAAAAGAGTTTCCACATTCTAAACCTAAAAAAGCAGTGCCAAAGAAGAGTTGTCATCAGTTAATTGTTCAGTGCGGCGATAAAGTGCTTATGGAAAAACGCCCTAACAGCGGTATTTGGGGAGGACTATTTGGCTTTTTTGAATTTAATGAGTACGAGGAGCTTCAAACGTTTTTAGCTCAGCAAGGATTAGAAGCCGACTTAGTAGAGCTTGAAGCATTTATTCATGTGTTTTCACATTTTGAGCTGAAGATTAATCCGCATGTACTCAATGTTAAGAAAATTCCTGATGTAGTAAATGACAAACAATTAGTGTGGTATCCGCTTGATCAATCAATAGAGGTTGGCCTAGCAGCGCCAACTAAAAAGTTGGTTAAACAAATTACAGCAATAGTATAGAATAGTCCCATATTTAGCGTTAGAGAGAATCAATCATGGCACGTACAGTATTTTGTCAAAAGTTACAAAAAGAAGCCGAAGGGCTTGGCTTTCAGTTATACCCTGGTGAAATTGGTGAAAAGATTTTTAATAACATCTCTAAAGAAGCGTGGGGTCAGTGGCAGCATAAGCAAACAATGCTTATTAACGAAAAGCATTTAAATATGATGGACCCAGAGCACCGCACATTTTTAGAAGAGCAAATGGTTGGCTTTTTGTTTGAAAATAAAGATGTGGAAATTGAAGGTTATCGACCGCCTGAAAAATAATATTTTAAACATAAAAAAAAGGGCTAAATAGCCCTTTTTTTGTGTACGATTATTTAATCACTTAACTCATCTTCTTGCTCAGAAATTTTAATTTGTTCTTTTAAAAATTGAGCTGCCTTAGAGTATTCAATTTCTAACTTATCTCTTAAGTCTATTAATTCATCGGTAGTGAGTTCACCTTTTTTACATTTATCTTCAAATGCACTTGAAAGTTCTGCCACCGTTTGGGCACCAATTGTTTTGGAGATCGATTTTAATTGATGACACCCTTCAATAATCTCATCTAAATCGTTAACCATAACGCCTGAATTAATCCCCTTAATTAGCCCTTGGCTTTGTTCTAAATACATTTTGAAAAAGCGTAACTGTTTAGCTTCGTCACCATTTACATATTTAGCAACTGCTTCCATATCAATAGGTAGCGCCATGGTTTGATGGATAACTACATTTGGGTTTTGGCTTTGCTTATCGCTCCAGCGTTTTAAAGTGTCCTCTAACGCGTTTAGCTCTATAGGTTTGGTAATGAAGTCGTTTATACCTACGGCTAAACAACGCTCTTTTTCGCCTTTAAGTGCGTTTGCTGTTACAGCAATAATGTAAGGCTGCGCATCAATTGATTCTAATAACTCTGCTTCGTTACGGATTTTTTCGACCATATCGTAACCCGACATTTTAGGCATGTGTAAGTCGGTTAAAATAAGTGAGTAATCACCTTTTCTCCACATATCTAAGCCTTCTTCACCGTTGTTTGCTATCTCAACGCCAAAACCTAGTATGTGTAATTGATCGGTTAGCACTTGTTGGTTTAGAAGGTTATCTTCAACAAGTAAAACCAATTTGTTTGATTGACGAGCCTGCTCAACATTTAAATAATTATTAAGTGTTTTGGTTTTTTTAATTTGTTTAGGTGTATGCAAACCTGCAGCTACTAAAATAGACAGCATAAAGTTAGACTTACATAGAGGAGAGGCATTAATATAAAAAATATTATTATGATTTATAGCCGCTTCATCAAGCTTACTTAGTACAACAACTTGTTGGTTATAATCCTCTAATGAATAAAATAAGCGTCTTAGCAGCGCGTTTGTTTTATCCATATTGTCTATGCCATCAGCCACCCAAATAATATCTTGCGAATGTTGATGCTCTTCAATTTCTTCTTCTGTGTGTGCATAAACTATTTTAGCGCCCATAAACGATAAATAACGGTACATTGTTTTTTCACGTTCTAGGTGATTACTAACTACAACAATTTGCTTGCCATTTAATGCACCTTTGTGTGCGTACTTAATTCTACCCGATGTGCTAAACGGCAGTTCAACAGTAAACTCACTGCCAATTCCTGTATGGCTAGTTACATGAATAGTCCCTAGCATAAGCTCAGTTAAGCTTTTACAAATAGAAAGACCTAAACCTGTCCCTCCATATTCTCGGGTAATCGAATTTTCGGCTTGAATAAACGGATTAAATATTTCGCGTAGTTGTGCCTGCGACATGCCTTTACCGTTATCAGTTACGCAAAAGCGTAAGGTAAAGTGATCAGTTGTGTTATGCACCACCTCTACTGATATTTTTACATGACCTTGGGTTTTTTCATCAGTGCTCGTAAATTTAATTGCGTTGCTACACAGGTTATAAAGAACCTGACGTACACGTACGCTATCACCGGTAAGATTTATAGGAATATCTGGTGCTATTGCTAGCTCTAAATCAAGCTCACGTTTTTTAGCAACAGATGAGAGCACACGAGCAACTTCTTCTATGGTATCGGTTACTGAAAAGGGGATAGGGTCAATATTTAGCTTTCCAGCCTCAATTTTAGAGAAATCTAAAATATCATCCAAAATACTCAATAACGAGAACGCTGATTCACGAATAATCGTACTTAAGCGATGCTGAGCACCATCAAGTTCGGTTTGGCGAAGTAAATCAATAGTACCTATAACACCATTCATTGGCGTTCTAATCTCATGACTCATGGTTGCTAAAAACGTTGTTTTAGTCTCGCTTGCTCGCTCTGCTTTTAGTGTTGCTTGCTCAAGCGCTAAAGTACGATTTTGTACTTCGGCCTCTAGACCATTTTGTAATTTATAAAGCTCTTTTTGGGCTGCGTCATTCTCGCTCATTGCAGTTTGTACTTTTTGTAGCAATAAGTTGATGTTTTTTGCTACTACACCTAAACCAATATCAAGTTGTTCATCAACATTACTATTGTAATTAGCATCTTCAGTGATTGTCTGTAACTCTTGAGTAAGAGTGTCAGTACTTTTACGCAAGCGCGTATTAATGTACATATTAAACATTAAAGTAAGTATGAATAATGTAGCAACACTTGCTATCGCAATAATATAAGCAATGACTTGAGAATCTTGAGCGCTCAAAGGAGTGGGTGGTAGGTTTTGCTTAATAATAAGCTCACCAATGGGTTGATCGTTTAACAATAGTAAGTGGTGAAGAATGCCTTGCTCTACTAAATGCTTTTCTGCTTCAATAGAGGCTATAGCAGGCTTACTGCTGCTATACACCAACTGAGTGGCAGATGCTGGATTGAAACGATATAAAGTATATTCAAAGTTATCATCTAATAAAGCCGTTAAATCAAGTAACTGTTTTACTTTACCTTGACCATACATAGTTAATGCATCGACCATAGGTAAGTCTAATCTATCGGCAAGCGTTACGATATTAACAGATGATGCAGGTTGGGCTGTCTTAACTTCAGTTTGTGTATAAAATGAGTGGGCAACAATAGCGAGCGCTGTTACAGCAATATTAATGATTAAAAAAAGTGGCAGTAAGCCTTTTACTGGCGATGAGAATTTACTCTGCATTGATTGTTTCCAATTGATGTGTTTTTACTACGATAAGTCCCTATCGTACGTATCTAAGTTAATCGTAACATTTACAAAAAATAATTCACTACGGTTTTAGTCTGATTTAGTTATATTTATTTATAGTTATAGTCCGATTTGTGGTAAAAATGAACGTTATTAATAAAAAATGTACTGAGTTGTCTGAAAACCGTTCAAACAGTTATAAAGAATAAAAAAAAAGTTGACTTGTAAGGGCAAAACTCGTTTAATACGCCGCACGCCCAGATAGCTCAGTCGGTAGAGATGAGTGGGAATTGCATTAAAAATCCTTTAGATTTTTAATTAGCACTGTTTAAGTGCCTCGATAGCTCAGTTGGTAGAGCAGAGGATTGAAAATCCTCGTGTCCCTGGTTCGATTCCGGGTCGAGGCACCATTTATTAAAGTAGTGGTGTTTAATCAACAATTTAAACATTATTACGCGTGCCTTAGCACATAGTTTTGTGTGCCGACTTAGCTCAGCTGGTAGAGCAACTGACTTGTAATCAGTAGGTCAACCGTTCGACTCGGTTAGTCGGCACCATTTATTTAAAGTAGTTTGAAAAGAAAGCTGTAATCAGTAGTCTGTTCAAATTACCCGTCGACTCAGTTAGTCGGCACCATTTATTAAGTTAAAGGTTAATTTTATTAATCGGTAACTAGCACAGTTTATGTGCCTCGATAGCTCAGTCGGTAGAGCAGAGGATTGAAAATCCTCGTGTCCGTGGTTCGATTCCGCGTCGAGGCACCATTTACTTTAAGTTCTCAATCTTTAAAATTGAACGTGCCTTAGCACACAGTTTTGTGTGCCGACTTAGCTCAGCTGGTAGAGCAACTGACTTGTAATCAGTAGGTCAACCGTTCGACTCGGTTAGTCGGCACCATTTATTTAAGTTAATTGTAAAGTATCACAATTAATTAGCACAGTTTATGTGCCTCGATAGCTCAGTCGGTAGAGCAGAGGATTGAAAATCCTCGTGTCCGTGGTTCGATTCCGCGTCGAGGCACCATTTATTGAAAAGCCTTGCTTATGCAAGGTTTTTTTATTTTAAGTGCTTTATAAAAGTTCTCAATCTTTAAAATTGAACGTGCATTAGCACACAGTTTTGTGTGCCGACTTAGCTCAGCTGGTAGAGCAACTGACTTGTAATCAGTAGGTCAACCGTTCGACTCGGTTAGTCGGCACCATTTATTTTAGGTAACTTGAAGCAACTGACTTGTAATCAGTAGTCTATATAAGTTATCCGTTCGACTCGGTTAGTCGGCACCATTTATTTAAAGCCTCGCTTATAGCGGGGCTTTTTTGTTTTCGATTTTAGAATTAAAAATACCCATAGTTAAAAGCGAAACAACTGGCTTGTAATCAATAGCCTGTACAAGTTATCCGTTTGACTCGGTTAGTCGGCACCATTTATTTAAAAGCCTCGCTTATAGCGGGGCTTTTTTGTATCTGTAATTTATTCAACGTCATTATGGATAAAATGTTCCATATTAATTGGATTGTTTCTCTCTTTTTCTATTGTCGTATTTTTTGCACAATTACCTCACCGAAAAGCAAGTACCTTTGCTTATGTGTTTTCAACCCAAGATAGGGAAAGTTTATGACTCAAGATATTACTCATTACGCAAAAAATAGACAGTCAGCTAAAGCGTACAATCCAACTAAAAAGATCTCTGCTGACAATATTGAAAAAATTAAAGAGTTACTTAGATTCAGCCCTTCAAGTGTTAACTCACAACCTTGGCATTTTATATTAGCGTCTAGTGACGAAGCTAAAGCTAAAATAGCTAAATCAACAGAGCGCTTATTTCCATTTAACAAAAAATCAATTTTAGATGCATCACATGTACTCGTGTTTGCTAGTAAATTAGATATTGAACAAGACTATTTATTACGTGTTTTAAAGCAAGAAGAAAAAGATGGCCGTTTTGTAGCAGACCCAGTCGTGTTTAAAGAGCGTATGCATGGTGGCCGTAATATGTTTATTAACTTGCACAAACAAGATTTTAAAGACGTACAGCATTGGATGGATAAGCAAGTTTATTTAAACCTTGGCGCATTTTTATTGGGTGTATCTACCTTAGGAATTGATGCAACGCCAATGGAAGGAATTGAAGTTAGCGTACTTGATGAAGAATTTGGTTTACGCGAAAAGGGTTATTCAAGCTTAGTTGTTGTGCCTTTGGGATATAGCGATGATAAAAATGACTTTAATGCCACTCTTCCAAAGTCGCGTTTAGAGTATTCAGAAATTTTAACTGAAGTTTAATTTTTACTTACTGCATTGGCTTAACTGATGCAGCGCTAATCTCTTTGGAGTTAATTATGATCACGCAAATAGTTAAATTTAATATTAAAGACGAATATATCAATCAATTCAAAACGCTGCTTGAAGATGACAAGCAAGGCGGGAAAGCCGAAACTGGATTACTAGAAATGCGCTTATATCAGGATAAAAATGCACCAGGAGTATTTTTTGCCTACGAACGTTTTGAAAACCAAAACGCGGTTAATTACCACGGTGCACAGCCTTATACGCAAGCTCTATTGCAAGCATTGCCTAACATTAGCGAGTCTGCACCAGAAGTTATTAACTTAAAAGATACAGCGCCTGCACCTTTGCATGAGCGTAATCTTAAAACGCCAAACTCACAAGACGATATATTTATTATCTTCTTTATATTCAAAATTAAACTGCAGTATAGAGCGCAGCTTTTAACTCAGTTTGAAACTCATATTACACAAACGCGTAGTCAAGAAGAGGGTAACCTTATATTTGATTTATACACTATTGAAGGCCAAGACGACACGTTGGCAGTGTATGAGCATTGGCGCAAAGAATCAGACGTGTGGGATATTCACTTTAATCAACCATACGCAATTCAAACTGGCAAATTAATGCATAAAGCGGTAGTAGGCGACCTCGAGCAATATATGAGCTTTGTAACTGAGCTATAAATTACTTTTTGTAATTTATTAAAACGACTTCCCGTTTAGCAAATAGCAGAAGTAACGCTATTTGCTTTTTTTGGTAGTTAAGCGAAATGCTTAGCTACCTTTTTTATTTTGGAAATACCATGAAACCATTTTTTATCAGCGTTAGCTTTTTAGCCTTATTTACACTTAACTCAGTGGCTTTGGCAGCTCCAACTGAAAATGTAATAGAACAATATGGTTTTCCGCTTGCGTTAGTTAATCAGGTGTATACAGGCGATATTACACCTGCAGAAATGCTAGAAAAAGGTCAATTTGGATTAGGGACTGCCGATAATTTAGATGGTGAGCTTGTTGCGTTCAACGGTGTGGTTTATAAAATAGAAATTGATGGCTCATTAATTAAGGCCCCATCTAATTTAGCAGCGCCTTACATGACAATGTTTAAGTTTAATCCAAAGAAACATATTACTTTAAAAAATGTGAGTTCGTTGGCGCTATTAGACGAGAAACTTAAAGCAACTATGAGCTCTAAAAATAGTTTTTATGCTTATAAAATCACAGGTACATTTAACTCTTTAAAAATGGCATCTGCACAAAGAGTTAAAAACGACAGTGTTCCGCTTATGGAGTATTTAAAAACGCGAGTTATGTACACTAAGCAAAATATTAAAGGTACTTTAGTGGGGTTATATACACCAGACTATTTAGGCAATATTAGTATTCCGGGGATGCATTTTCACTTTGTATCAAACGATTACAAATTAGGTGGCCACTTAGAAGGGATTAGCTTTGATGAAGTGACTGTTGAAATTGAAGAAATAAATAAAATTAATTTAACCCTTCCTCAAGTTGAAAAATTCAGAGCTATCGAATTAAAACAAGCCTCTGTGCCTGCTGCAAACAAGCATAAGTAATAAGTTTAAAATGCATTAAATGCCAATGTTGGTTAAATACCCCATTGGCATTTTTTATTCTAGTGTTAAAAATTCCTGATCATTTACTCACTTTTACCGTATAACTGGCTATTATGTTAGTTCATCGCTAGCTATGTAATGTTATGTAAAGTAGGTTGAGCAAAAGTTGCCAAAGTGCTTGAATTACGTTCATAAATAGCAGTAATTTAGGTTTAATTATGATTTGGCAATGCAAGCCAACCCTATTGGCAATTAGTGTGATGCTGCTTAGCGGCTGTGCGAGTGATTTTAACTCGTCGCAGCGTATGCAAGCCCCTAAGGATATGCCACAGCAATGGCAGCAAGAAGCATCAAGCTCGGTATTAAAAGTACAAGAGCAATGGCTTACACAATTACAAAATCCTACGCTTAACAAATTTGTACAACAAGCACTTAAAAACAACCAACAGCTTTTGCAAACTAGCTACGATGTAGAGATCCAAAAACAACAGCTTATAGTATCGGGCTCTGCACTTTGGCCAAGCCTCGATTTATCAACGCGTACAAGTCGCAGTAAAGACAACCGCCCAGTAAGTTATGACAACGCAAGTTCAGCTAGTTTAAACTTAACTTACGAGGTTGATTTATGGGGTAAGCTTTCTGACTCAAAGCGCGAAGCTAATCTTAACTATTTAGCGCAGCAAGCACGGTTTGAACAGGCTAAACAGCAACTCGTTGCTGATGTAGTAGCAGGTTGGTTTGATGTAGTAAGTGCACAGCAGTTGCTCGATTTATTCAAACGCCGTGAAGCCAACGCACAGCAAAGCTTGGATATTATTGAGTCAGGCTACCGCCAAGGTATAAATGAAGCTCTCGATGTATATTTAGCCCGTAATGAGCTTAATAATGAACGATCTCGCATTGCTACTCAAACGGCGAACCTATCGGCATCAGCACGTGTACTTGAGCGTTTACTAGGTGAATACCCAAAAGGCGCTATTACTGCTAGTAGCGACTTACCCGTTATTAATACCGATATTCCATTGGGCTTACCTTCAGAGCTTATAACACGTAAACCTACGCTGCGAGCAAGTTGGTATGAGCTTCTAGCTACTGACGCTTCATTGGCGTATGCGCACAAACAACGCTTTCCAAGTTTAGACTTAACAGCAAACTTAAGTGATAGCACTGACAGAGTAAGCGACTTGTTTTCTCCATCAAGCCTTGCATGGTCGTTATTGGGAAGTATTTCTGCGCCACTTTTTGAAGGTGGACGCTTAAAAGCGAATGAAGAAATAGCGCGTCTTAATACTCAAAAGCAAGAGCAACTTTATTTGCAAACGCTTTACGATGCATTTGGTGATGTAGAAAATGCCATTTCGCAGCAGCAGTCTCTTAAATCACAATATAGCAGCACCCTCGAAGCGCAAGAAAATGCACTTGCAGCAGAGCAGTTATCGTTTGAGCAATATCAAAGTGGCTTGGTAACTTACACTACCGTGCTTGATGCACAAGATCGCTCTTTCGATGCGCAAAGCTCCTTAATCGAAATTAAAAACCAATTAATAGCTAACAGAATTAACTTACATGTTGCCCTTGGTGGTGATTTTGCAAAGCCCTCAAGTGAACTAAAGAGCAATAACGATGAAAACTAAAACAGCAAAAATTATTATTCCAGCGGTGGTTATTGTTGCCACTATTTTAATTGTTATGTTTATCAAAGGTAATCCGCCAGAGGCCAAACGCTTTGGCTCACCTCCTAAAGTATCAATAAGTGTAGCTGCGCTTGAGCTTAAACCACAAAACTACCAAGTGATGATAGATAGCTACGGTACGGTCAAACCACGTACACAAAGTTTATTAGTTGCTCAGGCATCTGGGCAAATAATTGAAGTAAGCGATGACTTTAGAGAAGGCGGTTTTTTTGAAAAAGGCGATGTCCTTTTAAAGCTAGACGATAGAGATCACCAAGCTGAAGTTAAATCTTCTCAAGCCAATTTATTAACCGCAGAGCAAGGCTTACTGGAAGAGAAAGCGCGTGGGCAACAAGCTATCACAGATTGGAAGCGTCTTGGTGGCTCAAATCAGGCAAGCAGCCTAGTACTGCGTGAACCACAACTAGCCGCAGCAGAAGCTGAAGTTTTATCTGCGCAGGCAGTACTTGAAAAAGCAATGCTTGATTTAGAGCGTACTAAAGTAACGGCGCCATACGCCGGGCGTATACTCAGCCGTAGTGTTGATTTAGGGCAAGTTGTTACTAACAATACCCAGCTTGCCACTATTTACGCAATCGATAGCGTTGAGATTCGTTTACCAATTAAAAATAAAGACCTTCCGTTTGTAAATTTACCAGAACAATATCGCGATGGTGCTAAAAACCAAGCGGGTTCAATTGTAAAATTTACCTCAGACTTAGTGGGCGAGCAAACGTGGCAAGGGCAGCTGGCACGTACTGAAGGTGCCATTGATGAAGGCGCACAACAGCTTTATGTAGTTGCTAAAATTAACGACCCATACAAAGCAACAGCTAATAACCAATACCCAATAAAAATAGGGCAATACATAAAGGCGCAAATTACCGGTAAAACAGTGTCTAACGCACTTATAATCCCTAACAGTACAATCTATCAAGGAACCTACGTTTACATTGTTGAAGAGGGCGTACTTAAGCGTAAAGACATTACACTCGCTTGGCAAAATGCGACACAAGCGATGATTAAATCGGGATTAAACCCAAATGATAAACTCGTCATTACTCCACTTGGGCAAGTAAGTTCTGGGACTCCGGTAAGGATTTTAGGAGAGCAAAGCGCAGAGCAACCTAAAAGCCGCGGAGCTAATGGGCAAGGTAAAGGAAAGCGCCCATCTCCTGAGCAGCTTGAACAAAAAGCGAAAGAGCTGGGTATTAGTGTAGATGAGCTGAAAAAACGTCGTGCAGCAAAGCAAGGAGATAAACCATGATAGCTTGGTTTGCCAAAAACCATGTTGCTGCTAACTTACTGCTAGTAACGTTGTTACTGTCGGGGCTTTTTAGTCTATCGAGTAAAATACCGCTTGAGGTATTTCCTTCATTTGAAACCGACATGATAAGTGTAAACGTGAGCTTGCGTGGTTCAACACCAGAGGACGTAGAGCAAGGCGTAACAATTCGTATAGAAGAAGCCGTGCAAGATTTAGAAGGCATTAAGCAAATATTTAGTCGCTCTTCTGAAGGTTCCGGCTCTGTAACAATAGAGGTTGAAAGCGGTTACGACCCTCGTGAGCTTTTAGCTGATATAAAAAGTCGTGTAGACGCAATTAATACTTTTCCTGCTGATGCCGAAAAGCCGATAGTAGCGCTTGCTGAGCGAATCCGTGAGGTTATAGCGGTTACAGTATCGAGTGACTACGGCGAAAAAGAAACCCGCGAATACGCAGAAACAGTACGCGATCAAATTCTACGTTTACCTAATGTGACGCAGGTAGAGCTAAGTGGCGTGCGTGATTATGAAATTGCTATAGAAGTAAGCCAGGACGTTCTTCGCCAGTACGATTTAAGCCTTGCACAAATATCGAGTGCTATTTCTAACTCAAGTTCAGATATTTCTGCTGGTAACTTAAAAACAGAAGGGGGGGACGTACTTATAAGCTCTAAAGGGCAAGCATATCGTAAAGATGAATTTGCCAATATTGTTGTTAAAAATCAAGCAGACGGCACGATTATTCGTTTAGGCGACATAGCGATAATTAAAGACGACTTTGAAGAAACACCAGTACGTACTCGTTTTAACGGTAAGCAAGCAGCATTTATCGACGTATATCGAATTGGTCCACAAAGTGCAATTACCGTTGCTGACGATGTTAAAAACTATATAAAAGAGCAACAAAGCTCAATACCACAGGGGTTTGAACTGAGCTATTGGGATGATGACTCAGAACTTGTTAAAAGCCGTATTTCGACCCTTACTACCAATGCTTTACAAGGCGGTATTTTAGTACTGGCTTTACTTACTTTGTTTTTACGCCCTGCAATTGCATTTTGGGTATTTATTGGTATTCCGGTTTCGTTTATGGGCGCGTTTATAGCGATGCCTATTTTTGGCGTAACCCTTAATATTATGAGTTTATTTGGCTTTATATTGGTATTGGGGATTGTTGTTGATGACGCCATAGTTACCGGCGAAAACGTTTATACCCACCTAAAAACAGCTAAGTCGGGCGAGCAAGCTGCAATTTTAGGAACTCAAGAAGTAGCAACGCCAGTAACCTTTGGTGTATTAACTACCGTCGCTGCATTTTTGCCTCTTGCCTTTATTGAAGGTGCGCGTGGTGCTTTATTTGCCCAAATACCCGTAGTAGTTATACCTGTATTACTGTTTTCATTAATTGAATCTAAATTTGTACTGCCAGCACATTTAAAATATATAAAACTGCGCCATGAAAAAGGTGAGCCTTCAAAGCTTGATGTTCTTCAACAGCGTTTTGCAGATGGATTTGAAAACGCGATTTTAAAATATTATCAACCCACTTTAAATTTAGCGCTGCGCCATAAATTGGCTTCGGTAAGCTTGTTTATTGGTGTATTTGTTATAATTTTAACCATGATCACCAGCGGTTGGACTAAGTTTGTATTTTTCCCGCGTATACCAAGCGAAACAGTCCGCGTTAACTTAACACTACCAACTGGTACACCGTTTGAAGTAACTAATAAATACGTAATTGACATGTCGCAAAAGGCGCAGCAATTACAAGAAAAATACCGCGACTCAGATACGGGTGAAAGCGTTATTTTAAATATATTAGCCACAACAGGCGGGCGTGGTGGTGTATCTAATTCAGGCTCTGTACGCTTTGAAATTACACCAGCTGAAAAGCGTGAATCAGATATAGGATCACGAGAACTTGCCAGCGAATGGCGCGATTTAATAGGTGTCATCCCAGGCGCTGAAAGTTTAACGTTTAGAGCCGAAATTGGCCGAAGTTCAGACCCAATTGATGTTCAGCTTAGCGGTACTTCGTTGACTATTTTACAAGACGTGGCTGATCATATTAAAACCCGTTTATCGACCTACCCAACAGTATTTGATATTGCTGATAGTATGTCCGACGGTAAAGAAGAGTTACAAATAGAGCTTACACAACAAGGTTTAGCGCTGGGCTTAAATAGAGTTAATGTAGCAGGGCAAGTACGTAACTCGTTCTTTGGCTCGCAGGCACAACGTATTCAGCGAGGCAGGGACGATGTACGTGTAATGGTGCGCCTACCTATAGACGAGCGCCGCTCTGTAGCCGATTTACAAAACATACTTATAAATACACCTGATGGTGGCTCTGTGCCTTTATCGCATGTGGCAACACTTACTGCTGGGCAAAGTCCATCAACTATTAATCGAATAGATCGTTACCGCACATTAAACGTAACAGCAGATATCGAAAAAAATAACACCAACATGACAATACTTCAGGCTGACCTAACGGAGTATTTAGATGAATTAATGCAGCAATATCCTGGAGTAGATTACAAGCTAGAAGGTGAGGCTAAAGAGCAACGAGAGTCGTTTGGTTCGTTGGCTTGGGCACTTGTGTTTGTGTTCTTCATTATATATGCATTACTAGCTATACCGCTCAAATCTTACTTACAGCCAATTATAGTAATGAGTGTAATTCCATTTGGCATGATAGGTGCTGTAGTAGGGCATTGGATTATGGGCATGGACTTAACTATTATGAGCTTACTCGGTATGCTTGCGCTAACCGGGGTGGTAGTAAATGACTCGCTTGTACTAGTTGATTTTATTAATAAAAAGCGCAGTGAAGGTGGAAAAGTTCTCGATGCTATAAAAATTGCAGGTGCATCGCGTTTTCGCCCTGTAATGCTAACTAGTTTAACGACCTTTATTGGCTTAATGCCATTACTGTTTGAAAAAGCGACTCAAGCACAGTTTTTAATACCAATGGCGGTGAGCTTAGGGTTTGGGATTATTTTTGCGACTTTCATTACTCTATTACTAGTACCAATAAACTACATGCTAATGGAGCGTTTTCAAGGTTGGTTTAAATAACCTGAGTTCAGGTTAAATAGTTTTTCAAATAAAACATTGTGATAATTAAAGCTGTAGGTAAGTAATTACCTGCAGTTTTTTTATTTTAAAGGTGCTTGTTTTAATAAGCTAGAATGATTACAGCAATGTTTTGCTTAACTTTGTAGGAATTAACAAAAATTTAGGTTTAACAAGAAAAGAAAGAGTATACGCAGAGCTTAATTTTAAGCTTTAAGAAAGGTGTTCCCCAAGATATGGTACCCGGTTTCAGTCCTGAAACCAGAAGGTCTCAGGGCGGAAATCTGCGGTTTACCGTAGGCTTCTCGGTACATGCCAAGCTTGCACAATAGTAGACGAACAGAAATCCTGGTATAAAATTTATCGGCTCAGGGACTTAACCAAGCTCCGATATCCCAGGGAACAATTTAAGTATATAAGACATAATCCAATCCTTAAACCCCAAACGCAAAAAATTAAACCGTTCGCTTAGTTTTTCCGCACCTTTAACTCGTCATTTACTTTATCGCATGGTTTTTGAGCTTGATCATACAATTAATTGGAGTTGCTTTTTATCGAGTGGTAGCATTGCCTTAACTTGCAAAGCGAAGATTCGATTATGAACGATTTACCCGATTACGAAAAAGCTCAACTGCTTTTAGAAAAAAACGAAATATTTGTATCACCTGCCGAAGCGCATGGTGTGATTAGTGGTTTACTTGCGTGTGGTTTAACCATTGACGACAAAGAATACTTAGGTCTTTTGAGCGATGTGTTTAACGATGGTGAATCGTTTAGTAACGATTTAAAGCAGTTTTTTGGCACTATTTATAAGCAAGTAGTCGCGAGCTTTAATGATGATGAATTTCAGTTTGATTTATTTTTACCAAGCGACGACGAAACACTCATCGATCAGGCTAATGGCCTCGTATCATGGGTAGCAGGTTTTATGCTTGGTTTTGGTTTAAAGCAAAAAGACTACGGTAAGCTATCAAGCGATGTTAAAGAAGTTATTACTGACTTTAGCGAAATCACTCGCCTAGATACCACTTTTGAAGAAACCGAAGAAGACAGCCAAGCGCTGCACGAAGTGATTGAATATGTGCGCGTATCAGCACTACTTTGTTTTGCAGAGCTTGGTAAAGAGCAGAGCACGCAAAGCACTAAAAAAACACTTCATTAGGCATTCACTTTTAAAAAAGTAAAACGGGTTGGTTAACAATGGTTGAAGTACAAAAGTCAGAATTTAAAGCACGCCGCGAGCGTTTACTTGCTCAAATGGATGAAAATAGCGTTGCTATTATTCCCGCTGCAAGCGAAGTGACGCGTAGCCGCGATACCGAATATGCATTTAGACAAGATAGCGACTTTTTTTACTTAACTGGCTTTAACGAACCCGACGCCGTACTCGTACTATGTAACAACAGCGATGCACCCTGTACTTTATTTTGCCTAGATAAAGACAAGCTTGCAGAAATTTGGCATGGCCGCAGAGTTGGCTTTGATAAAGCTAAAAGTGACTACTTGTTTGATCAAGCTTACCCGCTAAGTGAATTGAACGATAAGCTACTGGATATGCTAAATGCAAAAAATGCGATCTATTTTGCACAAGGTGCTTATTCTTCATTTGATACCAAAGTATTTTCGTTACTAGGTACACTTCGAAGTGGCTCTCGAAAAGGACTCAAAGCACCGAGTACTTTAAAAGAAATACGCGGCCTTATTCACGAAATGCGTTTGTTTAAATCGCCAAGTGAGATAGATGTTATGCGAGAAGGCTGTGAAATTAGTGCGCGAGGGCACATGCGTGCCATGCGTTATTCGCATGCGGGTGCCACAGAGTATCAGCTAGAAGCAGAGCTACATCATCATTATGCTATTAATGGCGCTCCACATCCTGCGTACGGCACAATTGTTGGTAGTGGCGACAACGCCAATATTTTACATTACACACAAAATAGCGACGTATTAAAAAATGGCGACCTAGTACTTATAGACTCTGGTTGTGAACTGCAAGGTTATGCCGCCGATATTACCCGTACTTTTCCAGTAAATGGACAATTTAGCGAAGAGCAAGCCGCGCTTTATAATATTGTTCTTAAAGCGCAAGAAGTTGCCTTTGATGAAGTAAAACCAGGTGGTTACATGTCGCATGCTAATAAACGTGCAATGGAAGTAATGACCCAAGGTTTACTCGATTTAGGTATTTTAACCGGCGACTTTGACGAGCTAATGGCAAAAGGCGCGTGTAAAGAATATTACATGCACGGGCTTGGGCATTGGCTTGGTTTAGATGTACATGATGTTGGCGATTACAAAGTAAATAACGTTGAGCGTGCATTTGAACCCGGCATGGTACTCACCATAGAGCCAGGGCTTTATATAAGCGAAGACTCAAGCGCACCGCAAAAATATAAAGGCATTGGTATCCGTATCGAAGATAACTTGCTAGTTACCGAAACCGGCCATGAAAACTTGACCCTAAGCGTGCCTAAAAAAATTAGCGATATAGAAGCACTTATGCAAAGTGCTAAAAACGTATAAAGCTCGGAGAGTAAAGTGGCTAAGCAGTTTGATGTAGTTATTATTGGCGGTGGTTTAGCGGGAGCAAGCTGCGCATTAAGTGTGGCTAAAACTAATCCCGCGTTAAATATTGCCGTTGTAGAAGCGAATCAAGTAACCGGCGACTACCACCCAAGCTTTGACGACAGAAGCATTGCACTTGCTCAGCAATCGGTAGAGTATTTACAAAGCCTCAATTTATTTGAGCAAAATGCCCCTTACACTGCAGCAATCAAAAAAGTGAGCGTGTCTGATAGAGGCCACTTTGGCAAAGCGCACATTAATTGCGACGAATTTGCTAAGCCCTCACTTGGTTACGTAGTAGAAGTAAATCCATTTGGCCGAGCGCTTCACCTACGTTTAACGCAGTCAAATATTACGCTTATGTGCCCCGATAGCGTAACTGCCATTGAGCAAACTTTGCATAGCAATACACTCACTCTACAAAGTGGCGAGCAATTAAATGCAGCACTATTGGTTATTGCTGATGGCGCACAATCACCAACACGCAATTTACTCGGGCTTGGTTTTAATACCCAGCCTTATGAACAAGGCGCTATTATTGCTAATGTAGAAGTGGCTGGTGGGCATAATAATCATGCATTTGAGCGCTTTACACAAAACGGGCCTATGGCGTTATTACCCATGAGCAATAACCGTTATTCGTTAGTATGGTGTATGCGTCAAGATCAGATTGAACAACACATGGCACTTAATGAGCAAGACTTTATAAGTGTACTGCAAAGCGCGTTTGGTTATCGCGGAGGTCAATTTACTAAAGTAGGCATGCGCACGAGTTACCCGCTCGTTTACGGGCAAGTCGAATCTTTAACTGCGCACCGTACAGTGGTTATTGGTAATGCTGCACATGCTATTCATCCTATTGCAGGGCAAGGTTTTAATTTAGGTCTTCGCGACGTACAAGTACTTAGTAATTTAATAGCAAATAGCCAACACGATTTGGGCAGCTATGCGTTTACACGTGAATATTCAAAAAAGCGCAGTGATGATATAAACACCGTAATGAGTTTAACTGATGCATTGGTTAGGCTTTTTTCGAACTCATCGCGAGTGCTCGCATTGGGGCGCAGTATTGGGTTGTTTTCGATGGATTTATTTCCCACATTAAAAGCGCCATTAGCCAAGCAGTTAATGGGGCAAGTTAAACAAGGTAGGCGTTTATGAAGCAAGCACAGGTTTGTATTGTAGGTGGCGGCTGCGTAGGGCTGACACTGGCACTTGGATTGGCAAAAGCCGATATAAGCGTCGTTGTGATTGACGCTACATCAACACAAGCATTACCAACTGACGAATATGGTTTGCGCGTAAGTGCGCTAAGCATTGCAAGTCAAACCTTGCTTGAGCAATTAAACGTATGGCCCGAAATTATCGCACAGCGAGCGTGCGCTTATACACATATGGACGTACGTGATGCCGACAGCTTTGGTAAAATAGCCTTTAACAACGAGCAGCTTGAGCTTGAACATTTAGGCCACATTGTTGAAAACGATATTATTCGCTATGCACTTATAAAAGAGCTAGAGCAGCAACCAAGCGCCACACTAATGTTTGATACCGAGTATCAGCAAATACACCAAAGTGAGTCCGACGTATTTATAACCCTTAAAAGCGGCGAGCCTATTATTGCTAAGCTGCTGGTGGCGGCCGATGGCGCAAATTCGGCTATTCGTAAACAATTTAATATGGCGCTTAGCTTTAAAGATTACGACCACCACGCGCTAGTTGCTACGGTTAAAACCAAAGAGCCACATGCAAACACCGCGCGCCAAGTGTTTTTACCAACAGGGCCACTGGCGTTTTTACCATTAAGCGATGCCAACACCCATTCAATTGTGTGGTCTACCAGCCCAAACCACTGCGATGAACTCCTTGCAATGGACGACAGTGCCTTTAATAAAGCTGTTATGGCTGCAATAGATGGACAATGCGGGCTATGTGAAGTGCAAAGTGCGCGCGCAGCTTTCCCACTTAAAATGCGCTACGCCCAACAATGGGTTTCAGGCAAAGTGGTACTCATTGGCGATGCTGCACATACAATCCACCCACTTGCAGGGCTTGGTATGAACCTAGGCCTAAAAGATGCGGCTTATTTAATTGAGCTTTTAACAAGCGATAGTAAGGAGTTTGCAAGCACCCGCACACTTCGTGATTACGAGCGCACCCGCAAGCTCGACGCACAAAAGCACATAGCCATGATGCAAGGGCTCAAAGAGTTATTTGAAGGCGCAAACCCGGTTAAAAAGCTTATTCGCGGAGTAGGGCTATCACTCGTTGATAACCTAGGCCCAATAAAGCATCTATTCGCCAAAGAAGCGATTGGTAAGTAACGCAGATACCATCTCTTCTAATCAGCCTCAAGCTTTCTTTAAATAGCTTGGGGCTGATATTCAGTTTGATTCTTCACAACACCAAAACAGATATGTGTCAGCTTTCTCATTGCAGCACCAATTGCCTGCATTTTTGTTTTACCTTGCTCCACTAATCGCTTATTTTGGGCTTTTATATCTGGATTATGTTGTACAGCTACTACAGCAGCCATATACAATTTAGCCCTTATATACCCAGGCCCTTCTTTGCTTAAGGTTGTTTTTCCAGCCCGTTTGCCTGACTCATTAAGCTTAGGTATTAAGCCTAAGTAACAAGCTAATTGCTTGGCATTTTTAAACTGTTTACATGCCATCAAGGACACCATCATACGTGATATTACCTCTCCAACACCTTTGATACTTTGAAGCAATTGGCGGTTCTTTTTTAATTGTGGGTGTCTATCAATATGCTCATCAATGTCATTTTTTAGCTTACCCATCTCAGTTTTTAGTACAGCTATCATATCTTCAATTGACTGAGTAACTCGAGTAGATGCACCTGAGAAACCAACAGCTTCATAACGATTTACTTCGCGACGTAAGTCTTGCTCAAGTGCTTCAAGTCTACGCGTCATTACTTTTAACTCTCTCGCTTCAACAGGCTCAGGCTGCCAACTTAAAAGTGAGTGCTGTTGGTCATGACCATAACGAGCAAGCATTGTGGCGTCTGACTTGTCTGTCTTATGGACAAGCCCTAATGAACTTGCGTACTGTTTTGCTTTACCAGGATTTACATGTAATAAAATAAATCCTTGCTCATATAGGAAATACATCAGCGGCTCGCTATAAACACCTGTGGGCTCTGTTGTAATAACAATATCTTGTGCTTCTAAATTTGTATTCTTTATCAACCAGGCAACTAACTCTTGATAGCCCTTCGGGTTATTTTTAAAAATCTTCGTTTTCTTTTTACTTTTGACTAAATCGCGTAGCCAGGAAATATCTAACTTTTCTTTACCCACATCAATGCCAATAAAAGCTTTCATCTCTATCTACTCCCCTTGTACATGCAGCGTCACCCTTAGTTGGGGCGCTAGGATACCATTCAGTTTAATGGAGGTTAGGAAGTCAGGGCTCAATCTACGTCACAGCATTTTCACACTCTGGTTGGGTACGAGCTCACTGTCTTCCCGATGTGACAAGTGCTAGCTAAACACTCATCAAGAAGAGATACAAGGTTGGGTTGAGTGAAGCGAAACCCAACGAAAAAAAGCAGCTAATTATTCGCTTTTACTAAAAAAACCGATGTTTAATTTAAATATCGGTTTTTTATTGGAATAAATTAAGTACTTCCTTTGTATGTTTTTTCGGTAAACTTTGTTATTTTTATATTAAATATAATAAAAAGTTTTTACTAGATTTTAAGGAAGAGATAAATGATAAAAATAACACTCTTATTTTTTTTATTAACTACATCTGTAGTTCATGCAAAAGATAAACCTTGGGAGTCCTACGCCAAACTTCCAATGGTAGAGCAGCCTCAAATATCGCCAAATGGAGAAATGATAGCAACACTTTACAACACTGCTGAAGGTCCTACTATCAGCTTGGCTAAATTTCCTAGCATCGAATTTAATATATTAGCAAGTCTCAAAAAAGATCAAGACAGAGTCGATTTTATTCGTTGGTCAGGTAATAAATATATCATTGTTTCCGCCAGCTACCCTGAATATGTCAATGGTCAATACGTGAGAGTTTCAAGGTTATACGCCATTAATGTTGTAACCAATGAAAGTAAAATGCTAACTACGCGACGTTTTTCTGAATATAGATGGTATAGGTATCAGAGTTTTAGACTCGTTTCCTCACTTAAAAATGAGCCAGATTTCGCGTTAGTGTCAACGTTTGATGAAAAAGATAAAGCTTATTCTGTTTTTAAAGTTGAGTTAGGTGATTCTAGTTTTGATAAAATTCAGAGGAATAAAGAAAATATTGAAAGTTGGTATGCAGACCCTAAGGGAGTTTTACGCTTGGGGATCGCAATTGATAAAAAAGATGATAAGTTTATTGCTTCAATATGGTATCGAGCAAAGAAAGATGAAGCATTAAAAATGATTCATACCCATATTCTGGGCGAAGACAGCACTTTCTCCATCCAAGGCCTTAATGAAGATGGTACAAAAGCTTACGTCCTGTCTGATCGTGTATTACACAGACAAGCCTTATGGTCATATGACATCGAGTCAGGGGAGTTTGAAGAACTTGTTTATAGCAATGACAAATACGATATAAATAATGCAATCGTTAATAGTGAGGGCGATTTTATAGGGGTTGGCTACTATGATGATTTCTACAAAAGCCATTATTTTTCAGAGGTAGACGGTAAGCAAGAGCGTATGGTTACTAATTTATTTGGTGATAAGCAAGCTAGTATTGTTAGCCGCAGTAAAGATAGAACACGAATTCTTGTAAATGTAATAAGTGATTCAGTCAGCCCTACTTATTATTATTTTGATTTAAACACAAAGAAGGGCGGCGCTTGGTTATCTAAATTTCCTTATTTAGCACGTAATAAATTTGTACCAGTGCAAAACTATAGCTTTAAAGCGAGCGATGGAGCTAAAATTTCAGGCTATTTTACAAAACCAGAAGGCATTAAAGCACCTCCGCTAATTGTAATGCCTCACGGAGGACCTCATAGTCGAGACTACAAATACTTTAATCGAGAGCTTCAATATTTAGTTAGTTTAGGTTATGCGGTATTGCAAGTGAACTTCAGAGGCTCAGAAGGTTTTGGTAGTGCCTTTGAAACTGATGGTTATTATCAGTGGGGTAAACGTATGCAACAAGATGTATATGATGCAATGGATTGGGCTACTAAAACTGGATTAACATCAAAAAATAATGCATGTATTTATGGCGCAAGTTATGGTGGTTATGTTGCATTAACAGCTGCATGGCAAGAGCCCGATCGTTTTAAATGCATTATTAGTATTTCTGGAATATCTGATCTAAAAGAGTTGGTTGAAGATGAAGAACGACAAGATGCTTATCTAGGTAATATTGTTGATATGACTGATAGTAAAGCCGTTGATGCATTATCTGAGGTTTCGGCAATCAATATGATTAACCGAATTAAAGCTCCTCTCCTACTTATCCATGGGACAAAAGATACGAGAGTTGACTATCGACAATCAAAATATTTTTATGATAAAGCAAAGCGAAATCTAGATATAAAGTATGTCGAAATTGATGATGGAACACATTTTTTTGATGATCCTGAAAGCTTAAAAGTACAATACAAAGAGGTAACTGAGTTTCTTAAAAAACACTTGTAAGTAAATGAAATGAGCGTTTTTTTAATTCAAAATCTATTCTAAATTTATTAGTTATTACAAAAAACCAATGTTTAATTTAAGCATTGGTTTTTTGTTTTTAAATAGTTTTGTACATATTAAAAGCTGCGCTTTTCACTCGAGCAAGCTCGGCGACTACATGCAAAGTTTAACACTGAGCTTAATTTTACCTGTAGGCGTTTAGCTTGCTGACGCGACGAGCGTAGCTCGTAATTACTATAGTTAGTTAAAAAACGCTTTGCGTTAAATCAATTATAATTTCTTTTGTGCTTCATTCACCATGTCTTGTAGCGCATCAACTAACATTGGGTCTCGCGAGTTTTGTTTAGCAAGCTCTAGTGCGTGTTTCATGCTGGTAACTGCTTCTTTAAACTGTTTGTTAGCAGTGTAGCCTTGCGATAGTCGCATATGGGAGTAAGCAGCATTAGGGTAGTGGGTAGTAAAGTGCTTAAGTGTCGTTATCGCTTTTTTAGTGTTACCAAATTTTTGCTGGCTATGCGCAAATTCTACGTACACATCTTGTGGAATTTTAAGCTCAAATCCGTACTTATCACTCAGTGCTTGATAGTAACCGGTAATAAGCGATACATCAGCAAATCTTCCGTGCTCATCAGTTACTTTAAATATTAGGTCGCCAAATAAGTGAATTAGGCTATCGCTAAGTGCTGGTAGTATGGTGCCCATATGAGAAAAAGTAGGGTAATGCTTATATTCCCATTTTAGCTGCGTAGGCATTTGTTGCTCTAAATTTACTAAAGCATTTAAAACACCTGTATAAAAACGGGCGCCTTCACTCGCTACACTAATAAATAACGATTGGCTGCCTTTAGGGTTTTTAGTGTATTTAATAATATTATTTTTTAACTCTTCATCACTCCACCAACTGTTTGGGCTTATAGCTATGTAGTTATTAAATAACTCAGGCTGATTAACTAAAGTATAAAGCGTTAATGTACCAGCATTAGAGTGACCAATTAAGGTGCTGTAGCCGTTAGTTGAGTAATTACTGTTTATATAAGGCATGAGTTCATCAGACACAAACTTTAAAAACTTGTCGGTTTGTCCTGCGTCAGGCCATTTGTTTTTAACAAAGGTTTGAAACTCTGTTTTAGGCTCGCCTTGTACTTTTGGTAAATAATCGCGAACGCGGTTAGTTGTATCAATACCAACAAGCATGGCATTGGGTATTTGCTCGTAATCTACAAGGGATTTAATAACACCAGATGCTGTATGAAAGTGCTCAACACCATCAAGTAAATAAATAACATAAAGGGGCTGTTCGTCTTTTACAGTGTCAGGTATGAAAATTTTAATGGGCCTGTCTTCGTTGAGTATTTTTGATTGCAGAATGACTTTTTTACCAACGGTTATGTCAGTTGTATTGGTTTTTGCGTGGCTTAAAAATGGTGTACTAAAAGTAAGTATTAATACAAGCGATAGTAAGAGCTTCATAAATATCCTTATTTAATAATGTATTGATTAATAATTGCACGGCTTTAAGCTTGAGTAAATGTTTATATTTTCGGGGTAAACATAAAGCTTAAGCAATTAAAAGCTATCGTTTTTCACGCGAGTAAGCCTGGCTTCTAAAAGAGGTATTACACTCTGCGCTTAACTTTTGCCGTAAATACAAGGCGTGCAGCTTGTTAACGCGATAAGCGAAATGCGTAATTATTACTTTTAAACACTTATCTATAAAAGCTTAAAAACCTGCTTGCTTAATTATCCGTCTAAGCGTAAAATGCGCGCTCATTTCGGCTTTTAAACTATTAATTCCTTGCCTTAAACCGACCGGCCGAAACGGTAGAAGGCTCTATTAACCGTAAGGAATATCCATGCGTCATTACGAAATCGTATTCATGGTTCACCCAGATCAGAGTGAGCAAGTTGCTGGTATGATCGAACGTTATACTGGTTCTATCACTGAAGCTGGTGGTGTTATCCACCGTCTTGAAGATTGGGGCCGTCGTCAATTGGCTTACCCAATTAACAAGCTTCATAAAGCTCACTATGTTCTTATGAACGTTGAAGCACCAACTGAAGTAATCAGCGAGCTAGAAACTACTTTCCGCTACAACGATGCAGTGCTTCGTAACTTAGTTATCCGCACTAAAACTGCTGAAACTGAAGCGTCTCCTCTTGCAAGAGAAGAGAAGAAAGAAGCACCAGCTGCTTAATTGTTTTGAGTCCTAGCATGGCGTTTAACTGGCGGTAAATATAAATGGTTAGCCCTTTTATGAATCAGCTGGTTATATCTGGGGTAGTTTGTAAAACTCCCAAGTTTAGCCAAAGCCCTGCTGGCATCCCGCATTGTATTTTTGTTGTAGAACATAAATCGATGCAAACCGAAGCAGACCTTAACCGTAATAGTTACGTGAGGCTTCAGGTAGTTGCCAGTGGAAAGCAAATGCAACAACAGACTCAACATTTGCACGTTGGGCAGGCATTGCAAGTGAGTGGTTTTTTAAATCGCCACGAAGGTCGTAACGGCCTTAGCCAATTGGTTTTGCATGCTCAGCATATAGAAAGAATTATTTGAGGAATTAATCTCATGGCACGTTATTTCAGACGTCGTAAGTTCTGCCGCTTTAAAGCGGAAGGCGTAAAGCAAATCGATTACAAAGATCTAGCTACTCTTAGAAACTATGTTACAGAAAGTGGCAAAATCGTACCTAGCCGTATTACAGGTACTAGCGCTAAATACCAGCGCCAGCTAGCAACTGCTATTAAGCGTGCTCGCTACTTAGCCCTTCTTCCATACACTGACTTACATAAGTAAGCAGCGGATTAACAGTTTTTAAAAGGTGTAGAAACATGCAAGTTATTCTACTAGATAAGATCGCTAACCTAGGTAGCCTAGGTGAACAGGTTGTAGTTAAATCTGGTTTCGCACGTAACTTCCTTTTCCCTCAAGGTAAGGCAGTTCCTGCGACTAAAGCTAACATTGAAACGTTTGACGCTCGTCGTGCAGAACTTGAAGCGAAAATCGCTGAACAGTTAGTTGCTGCACAAGCACGCGCTGAAAAACTAGAAGCATTAGCAGAAGTTACATTAGTATCTAAAGCTGGTGACGAAGGTAAGTTATTCGGTTCAATCGGTACTCGTGACATCGCTGACGCTATCTCAGCTGTTGGTGTTGAAGTTGCTAAGTCAGAAGTTCGTTTGCCTCTAGGTACTATCCGTGAGACAGGTGAATTTGACGTATCAATTTCAGTTCACTCAGACGTAACGGCTACTATTAAAGTAATCGTAATCGCTGAAGCTTAATTTTTTAATTAAGCGACAAAAGCCGTGCTATTAGCACGGCTTTTTTGTGTCTGTAATTTGGCTAACTTCGTTTATTAGTCACTAGTTAAGGGCACAGTTAAATAATCCCAATCCGCAATAATACTTAATCATTTTGCGGGGCTAAACGTGTCGCTACCTGTGTTAGAAAATTCTCATTTAGAACAACTAAATAGCGAATTTTTTGTCTAGCTATCAACACGTTTTTCCATCCTCAAAATAGATCACTTAATTAAGCGAATTGGTATAAAGCCTCGTACAAGCCCTTTTTTATTCAATTATTTTTCATTCCCTTTAAACCTTTTCGAACTGTTATTACGTCTAACTTATCAATACACTAACTCAATAATAATAATTAAAAGGCGACATCACGGATGTTACACGTTAAACCCGAACAAACGCCTTTATGCGAAGCTACACTTATTGAACGTGTTAAGTCGGGTGAGCAGGCGGCATATACAACGCTTTATGAGTTACATATAAAACGAGTCTACGGTTTATGCTTACGTTTATTAGCCGACCAAGCGCATGCTGAAGATGCAGCGCAAGAAGTGTTTGTACAGGTGTGGCATAAAATAGCGCAATTTGACGGTCGCTCGCAGTTTTCTACTTGGCTTTACAGTGTTGCCAGCAATATTGCGATTAACTACCTACGCAAGCAAAAAAATTGGCTACAAAAAGTTGTGAGCATTGAACACAGCGGTATGGATGAGCAATCAGCTAATGATTGCGAAGGCTTAAATGGCCTTGATAAATTAATAGTAAGGCTTCCTGAGCGTGCACGTATGGTGTTTGTGTTGTTTGCAATTGAAGGTTACAGGCATGAGGAAATAGCCGAACAGTTAGGTATGGCTGTTGGTTCAAGTAAATCGCAATATCATCGTGCTAGGCAGTTATTACAAGAGTGGTATGAAAATGAATAAACCAAATTTTGACGATTACTTAAACAAATCATTAAATACGCTTGATAAAGAGATACCACCACAAAAAGATTTATGGGCAGGAATTGAGCGAGTAATTGTTAATAATAAGCAAAACCCAAAAAATACTGGCACTTGGCCAAAACTAACGGCAATAGCTGCCTGCACATTAGCTACTTTAATTGCTGTAAATATATTTTTTATAGCGCCCGAGCCACAACCCGTAGTGGCTATAAGTGATTACTTTTCGGCGAAAAAAAACAGTTTGTTAGTTGAATACGAAAATAAAGAAGCATTGACCACTAATTGGCAAACACAACTACAAGAATTAGAAGAGGCTGAACAAGCAATAATGCAAGCTCTTGAAAATGAACCACAAAACCAAGCGCTTCTGACAATGTTAGCGCAAATATATCAACAACAACTTGATTTAATTAACAAGGTGCACGCGCCACGTTGGCAGCACATTTAGGAGTACGACATGAAAGCGATTTTATTAGGACTAAGCTTATTTCCATTGGCGGTATTTGCGGGTGAAAAAATAGATAAGCAAATAGACGTACCAAATGGCGGCACTATTTTTATTGAAAACCAACGCGGTGATATACATATTACAGGCTGGGATAAAAACGAATTTAAAGTATCTGGCGAGCTTGATGACAAAGCAGAAGGTTATGAGCTTAAAACAAATGGCGATAAAACTCAGTTTATTGTAAAAATGCCACGTAAATCAAATTGGAGTAATAATGGCGATGGCTCAAGCCTAACCATATTTATGCCTAAAAGCAGCAGTTTAGAGTTTGCTGGCGTTAATGTATCGGTGACTGCGAAAGAGCTAAAAAACGGTGCTGAAGTTGACGTGGTTAATGGCGAAATTACGGTAGATGATATTACTGGCAACATTAAGCTCACCACCGTAAATGGTGATGTGAACGCTGACAACTTAAACGGTAATATTCAATTTGAAACCGTAAATGGCGAAATTAACGATAGAGAATCAAGTGGTGAACTGCGTTTTAGTGCTGTTAATGGCGATATTAAATCAACCTCAAGCGCCAATGATGTGCGCCTTGAAAATGTAAATGGCGATATAAATTTTACGCTATCGTCAATTAAAAACTTACGTATTAACACGGTAAATGGCGAAGCCGAAGTACACATTAAAGAGCTTTTAAAAGGTGGTGATGTACGTTTTGAATCGGTAAGTGGCGATGGTGATTTTTACTTTCCTGACAGCGTATCTGCAAATTTTGAAATTAAAGCCCATGCTAATGGCAAAATCATTAATAAAGTTACTAGTGACAAAGTCAGTAAAGCTAAATATGGCCCAGCCAGTGATTTAGAATTTAGTATCAATGGCGGTAATGCTAATGTTGAAATGGATACCATTAGTGGGCGCATAGAGCTTCGTATTAAATAACGCTCTCACCTTCACGATTACAAAAAGCAGGAAAAGATTTCCTGCTTTTCTATTTGCACAGCCCCTTCAAGTCGATAGAATAGAGCCATTCAATTTTACCACTGTGAAGTTATGGCCAAACCAGATAAGCAAGTCGATACTCTTAAAGTTCCTCCCCATTCAATAGAAGCTGAACAATCTGTTTTAGGTGGCTTAATGCTTGATAACCAAGCTTTTGACCGCGTAGCTGAACTTGTTGTATCACAGGATTTTTATACCCGCACGCACAAGTTAATTTTTGAAGCGATGACGGCACTTGCTGAGATTGGCGATCCGATAGATTTAATCACTATTTCTGAAAGTTTAGAAAAAAATAATAAGCTTGCAGGAATTGGTGGTTTTGCTTATTTAGCTGAAATAGCTAAAAACACGCCAAGCGCTGCTAACATTGACGCTTACGCAAGTATTGTACGCGAACGCGCTGTTGTACGTGAAATGATTGGCGTAGCGAACGAAATTGCAGAAGCGGGTTTTAATACTGAAGGGCGTACTAGTCACGATTTACTTGATTTTGCCGAAAGCAAAGTGTTTAAAATTGCTGAGCAACGAACAAAAAGTAATGAAGGTCCGCAGAGCATTCATAGCATCCTTGAAAAAACCGTTGATAAAATAGAAGAGCTTTATCAATCGCCACAAGATGGTGTAACAGGTGTAAGTACAGGTTATGCCGATCTTGATAAAATGACGACGGGCTTACAGCCATCCGATTTAATTATTGTAGCAGCACGTCCATCGATGGGTAAAACCACCTTTGCGATGAACCTTGCAGAACATGCTGCAATGACTCAAGACAAACCAGTATTAATTTACTCTCTAGAGATGCCTTCTGAGCAAATTATGATGAGGATGCTAGCGTCTCTTGGTCGCATTAACCAAACTAAGGTGCGTACTGGCCAGTTAGATGATGACGATTGGGCACGACTTTCATCAACTATGGGTTTGTTGATGGAAAAAGGCAAAATGTACGTTGATGATGCATCGGGCTTAACACCTACCGATGTGCGCTCACGTGCAAGGCGTATAGCCCGCGACCATGGCGGTATTAGCATGATCATGGTCGATTACTTACAGTTAATGCGTGTACCAAGCCTTGCCGATAACCGAACGCTCGAAATTGCCGAAATCTCGCGTTCACTTAAAGCATTAGCAAAAGAGCTAAAATGTCCGGTTGTTGCGCTTTCACAGCTTAACCGTACGCTAGAGCAACGTGCGGATAAACGCCCAATTAACTCAGATTTACGTGAGTCAGGGTCGATAGAGCAGGATGCCGATTTAATCATGTTTATTTACCGTGATGAAGTGTACAACGAAGACAGTACCGATAAAGGTATTGCCGAAATTATTATAGGTAAACAACGTAACGGCCCAATTGGTAAAGTGCGTTTAACATTCCAAGGTCAATTTTCTCGCTTTGATAATTACGCGGGACCAGCGGTAGATGACGATTACTAATGCGCTTAGCCACTGCTGAAATTAATTTAGCTGCACTTGCGCATAATTTAGCGCAAGTTAAGTGTTTTGCACCTAATAGCAAAGTAATGGCGGTGCTAAAAGCAAATGCTTACGGACATGGTTTAGTAACGATTGCGCAGCATTTAAATGATGCTGACGCATTTGCTGTGGCGCGGATAGATGAAGCGTTAGCTCTGCGAGCGGGGGGCCTAACAAAGCCAATAGTTTTACTCGAAGGCTTCTTTAATAAAGCCGACATACCTATTTTACTTGCTAATAATTTTCAAACTATTATTCACGATGAGTACCAATTAGCCGCGCTTGAAAAAGCAAAGCTTGATGCGCCAATAACATGCTGGTTAAAAGTAAATACAGGTATGCATCGACTAGGTATTGCGCCAGAGCAGTTTGAAGAATTTTATAGCCGTTTACAAAAAACACCTAACGCTAAAAATACTGTTAATCTGATGACCCATTTTTCGTGTGCTGATGATGTTGATAATGCTAAAACGGTTCAACAAATTACGTTATTTGATAACTTAGTGAATGGTATTGACCAAGCGCATTGTTTATCAAATTCAGCGGGTATTATCGCGTGGCCAAATGGACATGGTGATTGGGTACGCCCTGGTCTAATGCTCTATGGTGTATCGCCTATGGCAAATAGTATTGGGCAACAACATAAATTAAAACCAGTTATGCGCTTAACTACGCGCGTAATTGCAGTGCGAAATGTGCCTGCTAATGAGGCGGTCGGGTATGGTGGTCGTTGGAAAAGCGATAAACCAACCAAGTTAGCTGTTGTGGCTATGGGTTATGGCGATGGTTATCCTCGGCACGCTAAAGAGGGGACCCCCGTTATAATTGGCAAGCAGCGTTATGGTATTGTCGGTAGTGTAGCAATGGATATGATTAGTGTAGATATAGGCACTAATGAGCATAATATTAAAGTTGGCGACAGGGTTACTATGTGGGGCCCTGAGCTACCAGTTGAAGAAATAGCACTGTGCGCTGATACTATCCCCTACGAGCTTTTATGTAATATTACACCGCGCGTAAGTTATGAGTATCAGCGTTGACACAGCTATAAAGCTGTATTTACTCTTTTATAAAGTAAATATCGCTAAAGCCCATACGGGCAAATTCTTGGTCGCGAAAGTTACGAACAGAGGCAGACCCTTTTGAGGTCATTTCTATTTGCTGTACCATGCTTAAGTAATTAGTCAGATCAATACCTTCAGCGGCAGCAATTGCTTGATACATGTCGTGGTATTTATCTTTAGCGAAATTAATCTCGCGCGGTTCGTTTTTATATTTGTAGGTTATTCTACGTGCCATATTAAGCTCATTTCAATTGAGTGTTGCAGCGATTTTACACTGTATTTAATAACGGCTCTAGCATTGAATGACTTGTTGTAATCGGTAATTAAAATAAAGAGTCGAAAATGAAATTATCAGTAGAGATCAGTAAATACCCACTTCACCAAGACTATATCCCGTTTATACAAGGGTTTATTGACAGATTAAACGAATACGATGATTTAAAAGTGATTACTAACACGTTATCAACGCAAATTTTTGGTGATTACGATTTAGTAATGCAGGTATTAAATACCGAAATTAAGCGCTCATATGAAGAATTTGGTAAAGCTATTTTTGTATGTAAGTTTCTCTCTGGCGACTTATCGCCTGAATAGCCTATAATACCAACCTGCATAAATATTTGATCAATTTAACGAATTAAATTGCACTATAACGTCGTTAAAAATTTTTATTTAGAACAACTAGATACAAAAATTTTTGCCTAGTTCTAGCGTAATTTTCTTAACGTTAAATAGACCCCGTATATAAGCAGGTTGGTATAACAATCGGCACAACTAAACGGTAACTGCATAATATGGACTTTTTAACACAAACCTTAAGTGGTTTTACAGCAATGTCGCATTGGGAGTATATTGCGGTAGGGTTGTCGATGGCTTATTTATTATTAGCAATAAAAGAAAGCTTATGGTGTTGGCCTGCGGCGTTTTTTAGTACGCTCATTTATACAATAATGTACTGGAATGGTGCATTACTTATGGAGTCATTACTTAATTTTTATTATATGTATATGGCTGTATTTGGATGGGTTGTATGGCGTAAAGGCAAAGCTGCAAATTTAAATATTACATCGTGGTCGATAAACCGCCATGCTGTTTTAATTAGTTTAACAACTATAGCTGCAATAGCTATAGGTTACGTTATGCAAAACTATACTCATGCTGATTTTGCTTATCTTGATAGCTTTACAACGTGCTTTGCAGTAGTAACTACTTACTTAGTTGCTAAAAAAGTCCTCGAAAACTGGCTGTACTGGATTGTTATAGATGCAGCTTCTATGTATTTATATTACGAAAAAGGCTATTACCCAACGCTAGCACTCTTTATATTTTATACCATTATGGCAGCGTGGGGCTTTAAAACCTGGTACGAAGAGTACGAACAAAGCCAAGCTAAGCCTCTAGCACAGCTTTAATCAATGATTGCCCATACTCAGTTAGTAAAAATGTGTAGTGCGTTTATAGAGCCTACAAGCATTGTTTCAAGCGAGCGATTACTTAATGGCTTTAGTAACGATAATTTTTTAATACGTACCGAGCAACAAGGGTATTTATTAAAATGTTATAAAAGTCATTGGCCAAATATTGGCCTTGAAGCGCAGCGCTTTTTAAGTGACTTTAATATATGTCCAGCGCCTATTTGGCTTGATAAAGAAAACGGTCGTGCGGTATTTAATTATATTGAAGGCAAGAGCGCGCAATCGGATATAACGCTTAGCTTTATTAATAAACTTGCTCAAGTGCACAATTACAAAGTGTCTACCGCGCCAATGGATATAGCTAAAGAGCTTCATTTTTATCAAAACACCGGCGTATATACGCAATATAAACTTCAAATAGAGCAGGCACTCAAAGCAGTTACAGCTATGTCATTTAATGCAGGTTTTTGTCATAACGACTTAGTAAAAGACAACATTATTGTAAATGCTTCAGGTATGTATTTAATTGATTTTGAATACGCACAAACTAACGATGTGTATTTTGATTTGGCAGCCCTTGCAGTGAGCTTTAATTTTAATGAGAGCAGTGAAAGTGCATTGTTAAATAACTATAAAAATAGCATCGATAAAACAAAAACGTTTGATCTTTCAATAGATAAGCTGAATTACTATAAGCTGTTTTTTTTAGTGTTATGTATTGGCTGGTACGAAGAGCGCGGCATAACTAATAAATCTGTAATGTTACGCGCGCAGCTAACTAAACTCGTTAATAATACTTTTTATAGATGTTAAAGGCCACCAAAGCGCTCGGCTAGCTCTTTGTATTTAGTTACTTCGGCTGTATCAAATTGTGGTTCGCCATTTTCATCTTCTGATTTAGCAATTAATAAACTCTCTCTAGAAAGACGTTTTACACGCTCTACTTTTACACCTAAAAACTCAGCAACTTGCTCAGTAGACATTAAACTCATCATTATTTCCTCGTATTAAATTAATCCGCACAGCGACAATCGTAGTTTCAATGTTGCTAAACCGTTACTGTTTCTTATTCAATAAGAATAAATAGCGTGTTTTTAAGCCATTGTGAAGTGTTTTATTTAAAAGAGTTTAATTAATAAGCATATAAGCTGATGTTACTGGTATTTATTTAAAGATCTCTTTATCATTGCTGATGCTAAAGCACTGATATCGCGAGTTGGTGTGGAGGCAACAAATGTGCTCTCGTGGTGAAATGGATATCACGTGGCCCTCCGGAGGCTGAGTTGTAGGTTCGATCCCTACCGAGAGCGCCATTTGCTTTTACATCTACTAATATCCCTCTCTATATTATCTAGCTTTTCATTAATTACTTTTGTATATAAAAATGTATTACTGCATAAATTTTGAAATTTTATTGTAAGAACAGCTTTCTAGTTATTTATACAATGCAAAATTGCATTATTCAAAATGTTATCTAACGTTATGTATGCATATACGACGAAATTATAAATGAGGAAAACCGATTCAATGTTAAATAGTCAGTTAGAAATACTCGCTCAAGGTCATACTTATCTTGAAAGTGTAACTAAAGAGGATTATTCGCAAATCGTTGCTCCTAATTTCATTAGTTCAGCTGGGTCACATATGCGCCACATTATCGATCATTACCAATCTTTAATGACGGGTTTTGATATAAATAATATTGATTACGATAGTCGCCTACGCGGCAGTAATATTGAAAGTAACCCCTGCGAAGCGATAAAAAAAATTGCCGAGATAGCATCGTGGATTGAACAGCTAAGTACAGATGATTTTAATAAACCGCTGTTACTTTCAAGCGAAGTATCAATTAAAAGTAAAAATGTACAAACTGTAACAACCTCATTAGCACGAGAGCTTATATTTGTAGGAAGCCATGCAGTACATCACTATGCGATGATTTCACAAATTACCTTTGCACAAAAAGCATCATTCGACCAGAGCTTTGGGTTAGCACCAAGTACAGCCACTTTTTTGAGAGAAAAAAGCCAATCAAAATCACTGCAAAGTTAATATGTGCACTTTAAGTTACTTCTTAACTGATGATGGCTACGAGTTGTTTTTTAATCGTGATGAGCAAAAAACGCGAGAAATGGCAATCGCCCCGAGTAAGCACACAGGTAACGCAATTTACCCGATCGATCCGCAAGGGGGAGGTACTTGGCTTGGTGTATCGCATTGGGGGCAAACATTAGCTTTATTAAACGATTATCAAAGTGTATTTGATATAACTGCCGTAAAGCACAGTAGAGGTCTTTTAATCCCACATTTACTGAGCAACAAAACCCCTGCATTGTCTCAATTACAAAATATGGATTTATCAGGTTATGCGCCTTTTAAATTATGTATTTTTCCGGATAAATTATCCCTAAATAATAGTCACATCGTTTTTGTTCGGTGGGACACAAAACAATTAATCGATTGCCAAGTTGAATCGCTTGCAACGTCATCTGGCGTTGAGCTAGAAACAGTTACACAAAAGCGTAAACAACAATTTAAGCAACTTATTGACGTAAGACATCCCGCAAGTGAGCAGTTTTTAGCATTTCATTACAGCAAAGCCGAGCAAGGCCAATATGGTGTAAATATGCAAAGAGAAGACGCAATGACAGTCAGTATTAGTCATATTAAAGTTGGTAAGACTATACGTTTTAATTATTTTGATAAGCAATCTCAGCTCATCAGTAGCATTAGTTGTTTAAAAGTGGCTGCAGCTTAACTAGGTATTCGTATAGCTATTACATAACTAAAAAAGTCGACGCAATTAATTGCGTCGACTTTTTTGTTGCTTTATTTTTACCTGCTGTATTAATGCAGCAGATAAAATTATGAGTGATTTATATAATCATCTTTTTTATCACCAAGGTAGAGCTTAAGTAGCTTTTCAGGCGCACTTGGTAGGTGCACACTTAAAAGTAATCCTGGGGTGTGATTAAAGTTACTGTCAATTCCCATACAATGAAATTGAGCGCCTAGCTTATGATATTGCTTTAATAAAATCGGTATGTCTTTTTTATCTTCTTCTATTCCCATAACCAATGTTGATACATGATCTATGTTTAACGTGTGATCGCTAATGAAGTCTTCAAACTCAGGGTGAATTTTATTATTAAAAGGCGTATTGGCGTTAACACCTTTTTTATTATTAACCATTGCATGATCAATAATTGCGACAGAACGAGGGTCATAAAGTTTACTTAGTGAAACTGTGCCGTATAAAGTCCTATAACGTGGGTTTTGCGCCATAAACGCACCGATCCCTTTAAATAACAGCAATAAACCATGGTAACTGCCTTGATGTTTTTGAACTATAAACGAGCGACCCATTTCCAAGCACGGCTGTTGTTGATTAATAAAAGAGGGTTTAAAATTAAACATTTGCGATAAGTAAAGGGCGCTCACGTCGCTATTTTTTTGTAATAAATCAGTTTGTCCAATTCGATAAGCACCAATGATCTCTTCATTTTTATGATCAAAAATAAATAAATGCATGTAAGTTGCGTCAAACTTATCGGTATCACATGGCTCGCCGCTTCCTTCGTTTAATGTACGAAAGGTTATTTCTCTAAGGCGTGTTATTTCAGTAACACAATTAGGTATTTGATCTTGATAACCGTAATAAACGGAGTAACTTTTAAAGTCTAATAAGTGCTGCTCGTTTGGTAAGCTAGCAAGTTCACTCGTCATTTTTGTTTTATCAACATCCTGCATAATCGCTTTTAGTTGCATTGATTGGGCATCGTCTTGCCAAGGTGTTACAAAGCGTTCATCGTTTAAATAACAAAGCAGACGCGCAATATCGTTAATGTCGTCAGTTTTCTCAAATTTATTTAATAACTTGGGTGTAAGTAAATTACTAGCACCTAAATTAATGGACCTTTTTTGAATTTTAAGTAATTCACGTATTAGCATTAATAATCTAAATCGGTAGTAAATGCGTCCCAAGTTGTAAAACATAGGGCTATTTTGACCACTAATAAACACAGGTAATAAAGGGGCTTGTGTTTTTAAGGCTAGTTGAGCCGCTAAGCGATTCCATTGTCCGTCGGTTACACGTTGTTTTTTTGATTGAAAAAACGAAACCCTGCCAGCAGGAAAAACCACAAGTAAACCATCGTTATTTACATGTTTAAAACACTGTTTAATTGCACTGGTATTAATGGCTGCTTTTGGCTTTAGCGGATTAGCAAAAATAAAATAGTCTTTAATTTCTGTAAATATTTTTAAACCAACGTTAGCCATTACTTTTGTATCGCTACGATAATGGGTGAGCAATTTTGCAATTATTACGCCCTCAACCATGCCGTAAGGGTGGTTACATACGACTATGCAAGGGCCTTGCTTTGGTATTTTGTTAATAACACCTTGTGCGCCAAGTACATTAATACCCAATACATTTAAAAGCTTTTCACTAAACTCTTGTTTATCCAAACCCGATAAATTATTAGAGAGGTAAATATCTCGCAGTTTATTTATACCCAATAGGCTATCAAGCAGTGGAGCGGCTATTTTTAATATATGACCCAAAGGCGAGGCTGTGTTTATTGCAGCCACACTTAGGTTTGATAAGGGTTGGTTTAGTTTTGTCATATATTAGTACTCTTAAGAATTTAAAGCAGTTGTTATTAAGTGCTGTGTATATTGAGACCGAGGCAAAACAATATTATGTTCAAGAAAGGTTAATAAAGTTCGCTTTTTTATAATGATTAGATAAATTATATAGCTAAATCACATGTTTTTTAGTGGTAAACACTTCAGTGTAGTTGAGAGAAAGCATTTAATTATTAAAAATTAAGATAATCAGAATTACATTACAGCTCTAATAAGGCTGTAAATTATAGTTTTAGTTATATATAACTACTTACAACTCAAAAACTAGACTTTTAGGCTTAATTAATGCTATTTAAGGTACATATTCCTTAATAGAAAAATCCCGCCTTTATGCTAATTACTTTGCCCGTGTCCGAGCTTACTCCTGGTATGTACGTTGATAGCGTTACTAAGCAACATGAAGGGATCAATAGCATAAAAATTAAGACCAGTGGCTTGGTACGCGATAGATCTATTATTAAGCGTTTAGTCTCTGAAGGTGTGCTTGAGCTACTGATTGATTTTACTAAAGGTGATGCGCCAGTTCCTGCCAAATATAAACCTCAAAGCAAACCTAAAACATCTAATAGCCAACAAAAAGCAGAAAAAACACCTATAGCAATCTCAATCGAACAAGAATTTGCTAAAGCGAGTGTAAATTACGATCAGCACGGTCGAAAGCTACAGTCGTTATACGGTGACTTAACATCTGGCCTGAGTGTTAATATAAAAGTGCTTGATGAAATAGCCAGCGAAATAGTCAGCTCAGTTTTTCGTAACGCTAACGCCATGACTATTCTTACTCGTATAAAAGATAAACACAGCTATAACTGGCGGCATATGATCAACTGCGCCATTTTTACCGCTGTATTTGCTAAATACTTAGGGTATGAGCAGGCTGTTGTACAAGAGCTTGCAATGGGGGCGTTACTTCATGATTTAGGCCAAGCTAAATTACCCCAAGGTATATTTTCAAAGCCAACTAAGGTTACTAATAATGAGCTCTTAGCCATTAAAAAGCATGTAGCACAAGGTTTGGGTTTAGTTAAAGGCGAGAAGGGTATAACACCCCTTATGCTTGATATGATAGTAAATCATCATGAACGCTTAGATGGATCTGGTTATCCGCGAGGCCTGCAGGCTGAAAAGTTAAGTCGCCCGGCGCGTATAATGGCAATTGTAGATGTGTACGATGCAATGACTGCCGATAGAATGCATCAAGATGGTGATGAGCCTATTAATGCATTACGTTATTTATTAGCCAATAAACACTTGTTTGATGGTGAGTTAGTGCAGCGGTTTATAAAGTGTTTAGGGGTTCATCCGGTAGGGACTATTGTAAAATTAACGAATGAGCGTTTAGCGCTAGTGCTTGAGGGAAATGTACTTAATCCTATTAAGCCTAAAATTAAGCTATTTTATAACGCTAAGCACAATCATCATGTCACACCAAAAGATATTGATTTAAGTGAGCACACCCAAGAGCTTAAAATACTATCAAGCGTTAAGCCCTTAGATTATCAGATTAATTTGTCTCGCCTGCTAAAAGAGCATTTGTTGAATTAGCCTTACTGCATTGC
The DNA here is from genome assembly GCF_038900255.1 of Pseudoalteromonas sp. AS84. Classification (NCBI taxonomy): domain Bacteria; kingdom Pseudomonadati; phylum Pseudomonadota; class Gammaproteobacteria; order Alteromonadales; family Pseudoalteromonadaceae; genus Pseudoalteromonas; species Pseudoalteromonas sp. AS84. The sequence goes on from NZ_JBBMQY010000008.1 coordinate 78,453, forward strand.
CTTTTTTTAGTTTGTTTTGCTGAAATAAATGCACCCAAAAAGCAACTTCCCATCAGTGTTAACCATAGCAAAGTGCCTAGCTCTACGTGCAATGCAAAACAACACAGGGCTAAAGAGATCAACGCATTTAACATTGCCCCTAGCCAATAATGGTTTACGGGATTATCGCATTGTCCTGCTTGAGTACAGGCGCAGTAGTTTGCTTTGTAAAAGCAAAACACACTCGCCCCACAAAATATTAGCCCTGTAATAATAAATAAAATGATCACAGTTTCACTTCCTTTGCGATTTTATAATAAGTGTAAGTGGCCGCTAAACCCAAGTCAATCTAAATGATAATTAATTACAGTTAGAGTGTTTGCTCTAATAGCACATTTCTAGTCCGATGAGTTTTAAATTGCCGTTAATTTGTCGTTAAAATGTGGTTAAAAACCGGGTTTTTTGCTGTTTTTTGACACTTTCATAGAGTTTTTTACAAAAAATTAAGGTAGTGTAGCCAAGTTTTAAATCCTAATAACAACACACATAGTACCCAGACGGTCAGTTTGGTTAAGGACTCAACAATGAAATTTTCTAAAACTATTATTGCAGCTTCGCTTGCATTTGTTTCAGCTGATAGCTTTGCAGCTGCGTTTCAATTATCAGAGCAAAATGCATCGGGTTTAGGCCGTGCATACGCTGGTGAAGCTTCTATCGCAGACGATGCGTCTGTAGTTGCACGTAACCCAGCACTAATGACTTTATTTAAAGACAAGCAACTAAGTGTTGCTGCTATTGGCGTAATTCCAGATGTAAGTATTGAAGGCGAAAGTACTAATAACGGTATTAACCCAAGTGCATTAGATGACGACAGCATTGCACCAAGTGCTGTAGTACCTGCTATTTACTTTACTATGCCTTACAACGATAAAGTATCGATTGGTTTTGGCGCATTTTCTAACTTTGGTTTATCTACAGAGTTTAACGACGAATATGTAGCTGGCCAAATTGCTGGCGAAACAGAAATCTTTACTGTTAACCTTAATGCAAGCGTTGCTTATAAAGTAACTGAGCAATTCAGCTTTGGTATTGGTTTAAACGCTATCTATGCTGATGCAACTGTTATTCGTAAAGTGGGTGCTAATGCAAGCGGTATTGATTTTGGTGCTGATGCTGTAAACCTTCAAGGTGATGATACTGGTTTTGGTTTAAATGTTGGTTTAATGTACCAGCTAGATGATAACAGCCGTTTTGGTTTTAACTATCGCAGCGAAACAGACATCACATTTGATGGTGATTTCTCAAACGAGTTACCAGTAGGCGGTACTGGTGGTGCTAAGTTTCCAGGTGCTGTTGATCTAACACTACCAGCTATTGCTGAGTTTTCTGGCTCACATCAGCTAGATGACAAGTTAGGCTTACATTACAGTGTATTATGGACAGGTTGGAGCAGTTTTGAGTCACTAGAAGCACAAGTGACACTACCAACTGGTGATAAGTTTGTTGCGTTTGAAAAGCAAGAGCAGTTTGATGACTCTTTCAGATACTCTGTAGGTGCTGATTACCAATACAACGAAGATTTACTACTTCGTGCCGGTGTAGCATTTGATGAGTCTCCAGTATCGCAAACACACCTTTCGATCTCTATCCCAGATACAGATCGTTTTTGGTTCTCGTTTGGCGGTAATTACACAATTGATCAAAACTCTAACGTTGATCTGGGTGTAAGTATCATCCGTGGAAAAACACAAACGTTCACAGAAGCTGATGACTCGGGCAGCCAATGGGGCTTCGAGTCTAAAGGCCACGCGGTATTACTTGGCGCTCAGTACAACTACAAGTTCTAATATAGAAGTGCTTTGTAGTTAAATGCAAGGCACAAAAAAGCCGCTCACTTATTAAAGTGAGCGGCTTTTTTAATGCCTATTAAATGATGTTAATAGGCATTCTTATGAAAGCTTATAAGCTTTCTATTTTAGTTTTTTGTTCAAGTAACTTAGTTTTAGCATCGCTAAACTCAGCCAGTTTTGCATTTTCTTTAGCAAGTACCGCTTCAGGTGCGTTATTAACAAACTTTTCGTTAGCGAGTTTGTTTTGCACTTGTGCTAGGCCTTTTTCTGCTTTTTCGAGTTGCTTATTAATACGCGAAAGCTCGGCTTCCACATCAATTAAGCCCGCCATTGGGATCATGATCTCAAGGTTGCCAACATAAGACGTTGCACATGCTGGTGCGTCATCTTTGTTTTCAAGCATTGTAAACTCTTCAATTTTTGCAAGTGATGCTAAAAATGATTTGTTTTCTTCAATGCGGCGCACGTCGTCGCTTGATGCATTAGCAAGTAATACGCTAAGCGGTTTACTTGGGCTAATATCCATTTCACCACGAATATTACGAATCGCTAAAATGAATTGTTTAACCCACTCTAAGTCGTCCATTGCCTTAGCATCAACGCTTGCCTCGTTATATACAGGGAACGGCTGAACCATAATGCTGGTGTTCTCTGTTTCAAGGCCTGCAAGTGGTGCAACACGCTGCCAAATAGTTTCAGTAATGTATGGCATCATTGGGTGCATTAAACGCAGTAAGCTTTCAAGTACCGTTATTAACGTATGGCGTGTACCACGTTGCTGTGCTTCATTGCCTTTAAACAATACTGGTTTAGTTAGCTCTAAATACCAATCACAAAATTGATTCCAAGTGAATTCGTAAAGCGTGTTAGCAGCTAGGTCAAAACGGTAGTTATCTAAGTGCTCAGTGTAGGTTTTAACGGTAGCTTCGTATTGACCTAAAATCCAACGGTCAGCTAATGAGAACTCTTTATCAGCATCGTTTGCAAAACCACAATCGAGCTCTTCTGTGTTCATTAGCACGTAACGGCTTGCGTTCCATAATTTGTTGCAGAAGTTACGGTAACCTTCAAGGCGGTTCATATCCCAGTTAATATCACGACCGGTAGACGCCATTGCAGCAAGGGTAAAACGAAGTGCGTCGGTGCCGTGTGCTTCAATACCGCCGGCAAATACTTTACGCGTATCTTTTTCGATTTTGGCGGCAAGTTTTGGCTGCATCATGTTACCGGTACGTTTTTGTACTAGGTCTTCAAGTTCAATGCCGTCAATCATGTCTAGTGGGTCAAGTACGTTACCTTTTGACTTAGACATTTTATCGCCATTGTCGTCACGTATTAAGCCAGTTACATACACGGTTTTAAACGGAACTTGTGGTTTGCCATTTTCGTCTTTCACAAAGTGCAGCGTCATCATAATCATGCGCGCAACCCAGAAAAATATAATATCAAAACCAGTTACCAATACATCAGACGGGTGGAAGGTCTTTAAATCATCGGTATTTTCTGGCCAACCTTGTGTAGAGAACGTCCAAAGTGCTGATGAGAACCACGTATCAAGTACGTCTTCGTCTTGGCTTAACGTTACGCTGTCTGCAATGTTGTTTTCACGGCGTACTTCAGCTTCGTCGCGACCAACAAATACGTTGCCTTCATTGTCGTACCAAGCTGGGATGCGGTGACCCCACCAAAGCTGGCGTGAAATACACCAATCTTGTACGTCGTTCATCCACGAGAAGTACATATTTTCGTATTGCTTAGGTACAAATTGAATATCGCCGTTTTTAACAGCGTCTTTTGCAGGTTCTGCAAGTGGTGCAACACGTACATACCATTGGTCGGTAAGTAGTGGCTCAATTACAACGCCAGAGCGATCGCCGTAAGGAACAGTTAAACCATGGTCTTCAATTTTTTCAAGTAGGCCTAGTTCTTCAAATTCTGCCACAATCGCTTTACGCGCAGCAAAACGATCTAGTCCATGTAGGCGCTCAGGAATTGGCGCATCAAACTCAAGCTCTTTACCGTCAAAGGTGTATGTTTCACCTTGGGTAAGAATAGCGGCGTCTTTATCGAAAATGTTGATCATCGGCATTTGATGACGCTTGCCCACTTCGTTATCGTTAAAGTCGTGCGCTGGGGTTATTTTTACACAGCCCGTGCCTTTATCTTTATCGGCATGTTCATCAGCAACAATTTTAATACGACGATTAACGATTGGTAATAAAATCTCTTTACCAATTAAATCTGTGTAGCGTTCGTCATCTGGGTTTACTGCAACACCCGAGTCGCCAAGCATGGTTTCAGGGCGAGTTGTTGCTACTACTATGTAGTCTTTTCCGTCTTGTGTTGTAACGCCATCAGCCAGTGGGTAACGTAAGTTCCACATGTGGCCTTTTTTGTCTTTGTTTTCAACTTCAAGATCAGAAATAGCGGTGTGTAATTTTGGATCCCAGTTTACTAAGCGTTTACCACGGTAAATTAGGTTTTCTTTATGAAGGCGTACAAACACTTCTTTAACGGCTTCAGATAGGCCATCGTCCATTGTAAAGCGTTCACGATCCCAATCAACCGATGCGCCAAGGCGACGAAGTTGTTTGGTGATAGTGCCGCCAGATTCTTTTTTCCATTCCCAGATTTTATTAATAAAATCTTCGCGGCCTAAATCGTGGCGTGTTTTACCTTCTTCGGCATGCAGTTTACGCTCAACCAACATTTGCGTTGCAATACCTGCGTGGTCAGTACCTACTTGCCATAATGTGTTGTTACCTTGCATACGTTTAAAACGCGTTAGGGTATCCATTATTGTGTCTTGGAAGGCGTGGCCCATGTGTAAGCTACCAGTGACATTTGGCGGCGGAATCATAATTGAATATGGTACGCCTTTGCCAGATGGCTTAAAGTAGCCTTTTTGTTCCCAGTCTTGATATAGAGACTGTTCAATATCTTGCGGATTGTAGGTTTTATCCATTACACAGAACCTTAAATAAGTACTTAAATTAGTTGGTTAGTTTGCCTGATTGGCTAGCTATTAATATCTTGCGTGGTGAGATTGGCACCGAGTTGGCGTAGCTTTTTAAAACGCTCGCGGGCTGCCTGTTTAGCAGCTGCTTCTACGGGTACAAAATCAAAAACTTGGTTAAACCGACGAATGTAATCCGGTAACTGAGTAGCCAAGTTAATTAAAACTTTACGATTGCCAACAGGTGGCGTAATACCAATTTCTACAGGTGCGCCGCCTTTAGGGCCTTCACCTTGTAAATTATGTGGCACAAAACTATCTGGATCGAATGCCCAAATTATTTCATCAATGGCACAGGCTGCTTCATTATCGTTAACACAAATAAACACACGCTGCCCATTTCGATACTGATCGGCCGCAATTTGAGCAGCCAAAGCAAAATGATCGTCAGCCTTAGCTGTTAACTCATCTAGTTGCTTTAGAACGAAAAATTTAGCGTTCATGTTCATTGTATCGGGGTTTCCCATGACATTGAATGTATACCAAATTGATATACATAAATTAAGAGGCAGATTTTGCCATATAACGAGGTTTGCTTCAATTAATACACAAATAAATAAGGCGCCAAACGGCGCCTTATAAACAGATATTAATTTAAACTAAACGTTTAATCTTGAGCTGCTTCACTTACACCAGCTCTATTTAGTAAATACTGAGTAAGCATTGGAACAGGGCGACCCGTTGCGCCTTTTTTAGCGCCACTGCGCCACGCTGTACCAGCAACATCTAAATGCGCCCAATTATACTTTTTAGTAAATTTAGACAAGAAACATGCCGCAGTAATTGTTCCTGCAGAGCGTCCACCTAAGTTTGTAAAGTCAGCAAATGGGCTATCTAGTTGATCTTGATAGTCATCCCATAACGGTAACTGCCATGCACGGTCGCCACTTTGCTCTGACGCTTTTAACAAATCGTGTGCAAGTGGGTTATGGTTTGATAGTAAACCAGTTGCATGCGCGCCAAGGGCTACAATACAAGCGCCTGTCAGTGTTGCCACGTCAATAACAGTATCTGGGTTAAAGCGCTCAACGTACGTTAGTGCGTCGCACAATACTAAACGACCTTCAGCGTCGGTGTTCAACACTTCAACTGTTTGGCCCGACATTGTTGTTAAAATATCACCCGGGCGATATGCGTTTGAGCCAGGCATGTTTTCACAGCCAGCTAAAACACCAATAACGTTAATTGGCAACTGCATTTGTGCAAGTGCGCGCATTGCACCAATAACACCAGCAGCGCCGCCCATGTCATATTTCATCTCATCCATGCCTTCGCCTGGTTTTAATGAAATACCGCCTGAGTCAAACGTCAAGCCTTTACCAACAAGTACAATAGGGGCTTGGTCGTCAGCGGCGCCTTTGTAGTTAATAATCGACATAATTGATTCGTTATCACTACCGCGGCCAACAGCTAGGTATGAGTTCATACCTAGTTCTGCCATTTGCTTTTCGCCAATAATATCAACGGTGATATTGTCAAAATTAGTTGCCAGCTCTTGTGCTTGTTCCCCTAAGTACACTGGGTTACAAATATTTGGTGGCATATTAGCCACGTCTTTACACAGCTTACTACCTGCAGCAATGGCTAAACCATGCTCAATAGCACTTTCGCCAATCGTTAGTTCGCGTCGAGTTGGTACGTTAAACACCATTTTACGAAGTGGACGACGAGGGTCTACTTTTTTACTTTTTAATTGGTTAAACGTGTATAAGCAATCTTGTGTTGTTTCTACTGCTTGACGTACTTTCCAGTAAGTGTCGCGACCTTTAACGTGTTGCTCTGTTAAAAAGCAAACTGCTTCCATAGAGCCCGTTTCGTTTAAGGTATTAATAGTTTTAGAAATAATTTGTTTATATTGCTTATCGTCAAGCTCGCGCTCTTTACCACAACCAACAAGCAATATGCGCTCGCTTAATACGTTTGGTACATGATGCAATAATAAAACTTGGCCTGGCTTACCTTCTAAATCGCCACGGCGAAGTAAATTAGAGATATAACCATCGCTAATTTTATCGAGTTGTTCACCAATGGGGGATAACCTACGTGGCTCGTAAACGCCAACCACAATACATGCGCTGCGCTGTTTTTCTGGGCTACCACTTTTTACGTTAAATTCCATTGTCACTCCTGATTTTGAGTCATTTAAGTTAGTAAGTTGGGGCTAAAAAAGTATTTTCTAGTCTTATCTACGTAACTTATGTAAGGATAATTCTTATTTTAGCTGATTTTGCTAGACTCTTACTGTGTAATTGAACTTTATATGCTTAAGGGCTACTAATGCAACATTATATCGTGCACTTAGGTAGGATAATTAAATTTGATGGCTTATAATAATAGCCTATTTGCCGGTATTAATTGGGTAAAATAGCTATTTAACTATTCAATTCTCACTATCGTAGTGAAATTCCATGTTTAACAGGGGCGAGCATTGCTAATTTTCCGTTATTTGACCGCTGAGGTTATAAAATCGCAGGTCGCCGTATTTTTAACTTTAATGACAATATTTTTGTCACAAAAGTTAGTTGGTATTTTAGGTGATGCCTCTGAGGGCAGCATTCCTGCTAAATTAGTGCTATCGATGATTGCACTAAAGCTTCCACAACTAGCCTCGCTAATACTTCCGCTGAGTATATTTTTAGGCATTATTTTGGCTTACAGCCGTATATACGCCGATAGCGAAATGACCGTACTTAAAGCCTGTGGCGTAAGTGAATGGTATGTTGTGCGCGTAACGCTTATATCAAGCGTTGGACTTGCCATACTAGCCGCTGCATTGACTATGTATATAGCGCCGTGGGCAAGTGAGCAAGAGTACCAATTAAAAGAACAAGCTAAAGCCGATGCGGGGTTGTCTGCACTCAGGGCTGGGCGGTTCCAAGAAACCGGTAACGAAAAAGCCGTGGTGTTTATTCATAATATTGAAAAGGGCGGCAAAGAGCTCAATAAGGTATTTGTTGCGCAGTTACCTGATAGCGAAAAAGGCAATCTAGCGCGCTTAGTATATGCACAGCAAGGTGTTGTGGTTGAAGCCGTAAATGGTGAGCAACAGCTAGTACTAACAGACGGTAAACGTTACGAAACAGATGGCACAACGCCTGCACTTAATTTAACAGAATTTGATGGTTACAGCGTACAAATACGAGAACAAGAAATAGAGCATCAACGCCGTAAATTAGAGGCTGTGCCAACTAACCAATTATTGGCTATAAATACACCTGAATCTATTGCTCAATGGCAATGGCGACTCGCTATTCCGCTATCAATCCCACTACTTACCTTACTGGCAGTACCGCTAAGTGTGGTTAATCCTCGCCAAGGTAAATTTGCAAAACTAGTGCCTGCTATTAGCTTGTACTTAGGCTACTTTATTTTACTAAATGCCGCTAAATTTGCAGTTGAAGATGGCAAAATCCCGCCTTCAATCGGCTTGTGGTGGATTCACCTAAGTGCCTTGTTTATAGGTGGGTTATTAATTATAAAAGGGCGACCACTGGGCGCTTGGCTTAAAGCCGTTGTAACTAAGCGGGAGTTAGGCTCATGATGAAAACGCTTGATTGGTATTTAGGCCGCAGTATTTTACAAACTACCGGCTTTGCATTATTGGTACTTGTTGGTATTAGCACCTTAATTAAATTTATCGACCAGTTAAAGTCGGTAGGGCGCGGCAGTTACGACTTAATGACCGCAATGCTTTACACGCTTTACACAATACCTGGCGATTTAGTGGTGTTTTTTCCGATGGCTGCGCTAATTGGTGGCTTAACGGGTTTAGGGGCACTTGCTTCAAACAGCGAGCTTGTAGTAATGCAAGCCGCTGGTATGTCGCGCTTACAAATAATTGGCTCAGTGATGAAAACCGCCGTATTTATGGCTGTATGTATGATGGCACTTGGCGAATGGGGTGCACCTGAAGCGCAATTACACGCTAAAGAAATGCGTAACCAAGCAATACATGGCGGTGATGTGTTTAATACACAAAAGGGTGTATGGGCTAAAGACGGCAGCAATTTTATTAATATTGAAGATGTAGACGAAAACGGCAGGCTCAACGGGGTACACATGTACCACTTTGATAAATCGTTAGAGCTTACCCAAATTACTAAAGCAAGAGATGCACTGAGCCGAAAAGATGGCTGGCTACTTCGTGACGTAAATAAGGTTATTATTACTAGCGAAAAAACCACAACAGAGCAATTACCAGAAGAGTTTTATTCTTCGCAATTGACCGCTGAAAAGTTAGGGGTTGTGTCGGTAAAACCGGAGTCACTTTCATTTACTGGGCTTTGGTCGTATTTAAGTTACTTAGAGCAAAACGAACAAGACACAAGTACCTACGAGCTTGCCCTGTGGCGTAAGTTGATGCAGCCAGTATCTGTTGCGGTAATGCTGCTGGTGGCGCTCTCGTTTATATTTGGCCCGCTGCGTACCGTTACTATGGGAGCGCGTATTATTATGGGCGTTGTAACGGGGATTGTGTTTCACTTAACTAATGAAATATTTGGCCCTGTAGTTATGGTTTACCAAATACCAGCCATTATAGGTGCGGTATTGCCCAGTATTATATTTATAGGCTTTGCGACATATTTGATGAATAAACGGGTATAGAGTACTTATTCAAAGCATGAAAAAGGGTGACCACGGGTCACCCTTTTTGCTTTTTAACTACCGATTAACCACCGCGTAATTCACGATTTGGAAAGTTGGAATTAATCAAGCTCACTATAAATACGTCTGTTTTCTTCTTTAGTAAGCGCAATAACTTCTGTTTTAGAGATGTAATCTTGCAGTGCTTTTTTGTTTTTAAAATCGACTAACACCACCAAATTACCTAAACCGAGTAAAGCGCTAATGCTGCGGATAATTGATTGCGGCCAGCTAATTAAATTACCCTCAAGAGTTTGCACTTTTAAACGCCATGCACGCATGCCAATGGTTTGCCCGCTTTTAGTCCAAAAGTAACCAAAAAATACTAAGGTAACAATAATTAAAAGAGCGGTACGAATACCCGAAAGAAGATTTGAATTTTGAATAAAGGCAGATACATCCTCTGCGCCATTTAAACTAATTACATCGAGAGAAATAAGCCCTTGTACAGCAAATAAATACAGCACTACAGTTAACATCGCAAACGCAATAATGGCTAACGTATCGTAAACTAACGACGCAAAACGGCGCCAAAAACCAGCACGTGGAAACTCACCCGACATAAATACACTCTCACTATTAATATGCGAGCTAGTTTAGCAAAAAAGCTTACAAATACTAAGACATGTTAATGCTTAGAGGGGGAATTGATTTTATTGCTTTGGGTTATTACCTACAGGAAAAATGAAAAAGACCCTTCTATTGGTAGCAAGGCCTTTTAATTTATAGCGGATTTAACCTAACTTAATAGCAAGGTATTTTATGTCGTCACCACTTATTTGCGGTAAAAAATAAATATCGCCGTATTTAAAATACTGCTGCGAGTTAATTATTACGGCCTGTGCTGCCTGAGGTAATGAGTCGTATATTTGGCCCAAGCTATAGTCATTCACATTACCCACTTTTATTGCCTGGTTAAGACGGGTTGGTGGCTCATCAACGACCGTATAACCATTATTATCAGCAATGTAGTACACATTTTGATAAGTGTAGTAAGTCGTATTATGGTGTTTAAAGTGCCTGTAATTTCTTGGTAGTGTATTTATACGCAGGCCTCTAGGTGGCGTAACTACGTGGTAGCCTCTTTTAGCTTTACGGTAGTAAAGGCCGTCGTTAAACGTAAACGAAATACCATTAAATCTAATCGATGCGCTATTGCGTGGTAAATGGTTTATAAATCGATTTTGTCTGTAAGCGACTGAATTATTATGGTTTGTTAAGTAGTTATATTTGCGCTGGTTGTAGCGGTATTGTTCACGCTTTTCCTGCTTGTACTTAGCGAGTCTACGTTTTTCTTGCTTACGGTCTTCTCGTTTTTCTTTTTTATGCTCAATGCGCTGCTTTTTTTCATGGCGGCGTTCATCGCGTTTATATTCAACACGTTTGTCGTGATCACGTTTAAAGCTTTTATCATTCTCTCGCTCGTTTGGTGCTCCAAGCGCAGAGCCTGATACTGCGCCTATAGCGAGCAGTGCAGGTAGTAAAAAAGTAAGTTTCATAGTATGCCTCGTTTATGTTGTTACATAACTAAGTTCAATATTAACGCCTTAAACTGAATGACAACTGATATGTGGTAGTTTCAGAGACGGTCCTTACAGCTTTTTACATTTTACTGACAGTTATTGACATACTTAGTTGTTTTTGACGATTTTAGAGGGGTATTTGTTCTTTGTAAGTTTATATATTATGAGAAATATTTTAATAATATTGCTATTAAATTATACACTTGGATTCTTTTGCTGGGTCTTAAAAACGTTATTTCTGCGTGTTTTAGATGGGGTAATACCAATAATAGAATTTAAGTGGTGTAAAAAGCTGAGTTTGCGGCGCGTTGTTTATTGCCGCAAACATGACTTTATATTTTAAAGGGTGCATTTATCTTTTAATAAACTTAAGGCTTGGGTGATAGGTTATGACATTAACTTTAACAAATGCTGTGTTATTAACGTTTCTTTTAACAACTTTAGCTGGCACGTACTTGATTACCTTAGTTTGGTTAATTTTTTTCAGTTCTCGTTTTAGCTGAACCTTTTTATATTCTTGCTTTGTATATCTATCATGTGGTGCTGCAAATGCAGAACTAGATAAAGTGCCAATAACTAATAGTGCAGGTAGTATAAATGTAAGTTTCATAATATTGCCTCGTTTGTGGTTAACATGGCTAGTATTGACGTTTGAAACTGAATGCCAACTGCATGTAAGGGCAACTGTAGAGAGGCTTTACACCCTTTTACTTATCTTTACTGTTCTTGACGCTAATACCAATTCACAGTAATACTTAATCAATTTGAGAGATTAAATCTAACGCTCACTTTATTAATAAATGACTGATATATGGCTGTATAGATGTAGAAGGTAGAGCAATAAAATAGCAATTGTAGAGAGCAACTAATAACAAGATTTTAGCTGTGTTATCAACATAGTTGTCTCATCTCAAAACAGGTAGCTTAATTAAGCTACCTGTTATAAAGCCGTATCGGTTCTATACCAATTCCATATATAGTTTAGAGCTTAGGATAGGGTCTGTTGATCTTTGCGGATTAAAATTTGTTCAAACTAGGGGCTATTTAATCGCGGCGCGAGATTTGTAACCTAGTGGGCTAAGTAAAAACCGAGCAACAAAGAGTAAGTAGCCCCTAGGAAGAACCCTTTGGGCAGCGCCTGTTTGGCATTAATGCTACGTTATCGCCCATTTATGGGGAATAACCACACTGCATAGGCTCAGCCTTGCCTAAATACCAAATAGGCTGCTGCAAATTTAACCTTGAAAGATCAACAGACCCTAGTTACTTTTGATAAAACGGGTAATCGCTATAACCCACTTCGGTGCCGCCATACATAGTGGCTGCATCGGCTTCGTTAAACGTCCAATTATTTGCTATACGCTCTGGTAAATCAGGGTTCGCTATAAACGGGCGACCAAATGCAAATAAGTCACCGTAACCTTCACCTAAAATACGCACCGCTTTTTCTACTGTGTATTTGCCAGCATAAATAATGCGACCTGAAAATTCAGCTCGTACTGCTTTATAAAATTCTTGTGGTAAATCGGGAGCGTTATCCCAATCAGCTTCAGCAATCGATAAGTAAGCAATACCTGCTTGCTCAAGCACTTTAACAGCTTGTACATAAGTATGATGAGGGTTTGATTCAACAAGTCCTAAATACACTCGTGTTTCATCAGTGCTTTCAAATAAAGGAGCAAAGCGAACACCTAAACGATCAGAGCCTACAACGTCACTTACCGCTTCAACTATCTCTTTTAAAAAGCGCAGGCGATTACTAAGCGTTCCACCGTATTGATCGTCACGGTTATTAGTATGCTCAGAAATAAACTGATTAACTAAATACCCGTTAGCGCAATGCAGCTCTACACCATCAAAGCCGGCTTCAAGGGCATTACGTGCAGCTTGCGCATACATATTTACCAGTTCACCAACCTCGATAGTGCTTAGTGCGCGGGGCTCACTTGGTTCTGCTAATGCGCCTTCACCAGGTGCGGTTTCAATAAATACTTTTACATTGTCAGCAATAATATCTGAAGGGCCAACCGGTTTACCTGAATTTGGTTGCAGTGTGGCGTGCGATACGCGGCCTACATGCCAAAGCTGAGCAAAAATAACGCCGCCTTTAGCGTGTACTGCATGCGTTACTTTTTTCCAACCTTCAATTTGTGCTTGCGAGTGAATACCTGGGGTCCAAGCATAACCTTGTCCACGAGGTTCTATTTGTGTGCCTTCGGTAACCATAAAACCAGCCGATGCGCGCTGCGAGTAATACTCAGCCATTAATTCATTAGGAATATTGCCAGGTTGTGTACTGCGAGAGCGAGTAAGAGGAGGCATCACAATACGGTTTTTAAGTGTAAAAGGGCCAAGCTCAATTGATGAGAATAAAGGGGCGGTATTAACTAATTCTGATTTCATTTTTAATTCTCTTATAAAGCAAACAAAGGCTTAAATAGTGGTTAAGCAACATTGGCAGCATAGAGATTTAAGGATACAATTTGAAACAACACTTTTTTGTGCAGCATACAATTATGAATGGTATTAGCCGGCTCGATATAAAACAGTTAAGAGTACTCAGTAGCTTATTAGAACTGCAAAATCTTTCGCAAGTAGCCAAGAAAATGGGGTTAACGCAACAAGCTATTAGTGAGCAACTGCGAAAGCTACGAGATTTATTTGACGATCGCTTGTTTATTCGCCAAGGCAACAACATGGTTGCTACTCCTAAAGCGCAAGGACTCAAGGCGCCTGTTAATCATATTTTAAAGCAATTAGAATCGTTACTAGAGCCCGAGCTGTTTAGTCCGCAAACTTATAAAGGTGTGTTTACCATAAGCGCAACCGACTACGCCACGCAGGCTTTATTGCCGCAATTATTTAATATTACCCGCCGCGAAGCGCCAGGTTTAAAGCTGATTGTGCGCGACTTTGCGTCTGACAACGTTAATCAACTTATAACGGCAGGCGAGCTTGATTTATTGATTAGCTTTCCAGAATTTATACCCGACAATCTTTCTTATATCACTTTGTTTGAAGAACAGCATTTGTGTATTACCGGTATAGGTAACACTACTTACACCGAGCCTTTGAGTTTGGCGCAATTTGCAAAGCATTCACAGCTAGTGGTGTCGCCATCGCGCGCTAATTTGCGCGGATCGCACGATCAGTGGTTTGAAAGCCAAGGGCTAAAACGTAATATTGTAATGTCTGTACCTAGCTTTTCAGCGGTGCCCGACATTTTGCATACAACCGATATGTTGGCGTTTTACCCATCAAGATTATTACCAAATAGCAAAGTTAAACAGCTAAAAATAGAAGCTCTGCCTCCTACATTTAAAGTAATAGCCGCATGGCATCCGCGTACCAATAACAGCCCAATTCATAAATGGTTGATAGAGCAGCTACAAAATTTATAACGATGTAAAACATCTAAAGTGATTACTTTTTACTGTTAAATTAGCAACCCAATATTTAGATTTAATCATTTAACCCCTCCTTAACCCTCGACCTAATAAGCTATGTGTAATAGTACGGATTAGGCATAGTTAAATGGTTTATTTAAAAAAGCGCTCAACCGGTTTTTTACTTGCACTTAGTTGCACGCTTGCTGCATGTAGCAGTCAGCCAAGCTATCAAGGTAATGGCATATTGCACAGCGAGATCTCTATAAGTAAATAGCAGCGTACAAACGGATACACCACACACTGCTAATAACACAAATAAGCCCGCCAATACTGGCTACGGTTTAGGATTAGAGTTAAGCGAAAAAATAATAAAACGACACGGTTGGGTATACGAAGTAAACGACATGTCTGGGCGTTATGAAGTGGTGGTCGATTTTAGTTAATACGCTTTTTAGTACTTAGATTTGAAGTCTAAAAACCGAGCTAAGGCACTTTTAAAAGAGCTTTAGCGCGGTTTTTTATACTCAAAAATATTTAATTTAACGCTGAGAATATAAAAACTTAGTGATAGTAATATCTTAAGCAATTTGTTAAAGCTATAAATAGTAAAGAGTATTAACGATAGACTTACATGGAGTGTTAATTCATATGTTCAAATTCATAATTATTTTAATCTCAATTACTTCTTTCAACGCCTTGGCTGCAGAGAAGGTTAAACTTGGAGTTTTAGGGAACGTTGGATCTGATGGTTTTTTTAGCCCGACGATAACGTCATTTATTATTGAAAAAGTAGAACCTAATTCACCCGCTGAAAAAGCAGGGATTGTTGCTGGGCAGAAAATAATTTCTATAGAAAATTGTAAAATCCCAGGTTGCCCTGCTAGTGAAGCAAAAGAGTTAATGCGCAAGGAATCTGGAGAGATTTTACAATTACTTTTAGAGAATGAAGATGGTAGCCGAGTACCTTTAAAAATACCTATGAATGCTTGGTAAGCCTACTCAATTTTAAAATACCTAACCATCCTATAAAGCATGGTTATTCCCAAAGCGTGGGTTTGTGTAAATGAACTAGGCGCAATGAATATTGGCAACGTTAGCGCTGCCAATATCACTCAACTATGTATTAATAAAAAGCGCAATTTACTTCTTTTACCTAAGCGAATTTACTTAAAAAAGCGTTTTTTATCGAGTCCTGCAATGCCAATGATCATCGTGTTTAGTGCAGGCTTGTTTTGTGGGCTTGGCTTTTACGATAATAATGTTGGGAGAGTTGTGCTCAGTTACTAAGGCAGGAGTAACCACTTTAACGACTTTTTTATGTGGTTTATGTGCACTGGGATCATGTTGATATACGGTGCAGCCACTCATGGTAAATACTATTGCTGCTACGCTAATAATTTTTAAAGATAAGTTCATAGGTATTTATCCTCTTTGGCTTTGTATAAGCTTTAAGATAAACCTTTTTTTGTATAGTGCTGTCAATAAACGTAAGTTGAGTGTAAATGTTGCTAATGTTTACTAAGGCAATAGCGCATTTAAAGCTAATGCCTTTGTATTTGAATATTAGATTTGCACAAAAAAGTAAGGTCTAAAAAACCTATAAATCGCTGCGCCAGCCCATACCAGATTCTTCCATTAAACGCTCGTACACGCCTTCTATGTTAAGTGGTAACCATGCATCAAACTGTTTAAAGTCACTAAATTGATCTAACTTTACATTTTTCTTTATTTCATCAAGGCTTTGCCCTGCAAGTGCGCCTGCGGTTACTTGGCTGTAAAGTTGCTCTATATAACTTAAGTAACGTGTTACGTCAGCTTTGTTGCCAATGTCGGCATGTCCGCCAACAAAAGTATCAAAGTCATATTTGAGTACCGCTTGGGTTGAATTAATCATGCCCTGAATATCGTAACTCCAGAGTTTTTGCCACGGCATTCTGCCAATAACAATCCAATCAACTACAAACAACGTTTTTTGCTTTTCGAATAATATACTAACCGAACCCCGCCCATCGTTTGGACCATGGTAATTTAGCTTTACCGTTGAACCACCTAAATTAAGAGTCAGCTCATCATCAAAGGTAAGAGTGGGCATGACCGTTTTCATTTGTGTGTTTTTAATATCTTGCGCAGCGAGTTTATGCGCTACAAACGTGGTGTGCCGGCTTTTAAACACCTCGGCGCCGTAAATATGATCGCTGTGATTATGGCTATAAATTACGTATTTTACCGGTACGTTAAAGCGAGTTTTAATTTGCTTGTTTAACCAGGTGGCTGCTTTTTTATTAAGCGGGTCGGTAACAATTGCACCCTCAGGAGTGATTAAAAATACTGAGCGGTGTCTGTCGTCTATAAAGCGGTGGAGGCCATCGCCTAAGTCTTCAATTTCGTAACTTTGAGCCATAAAACCAATAAGTAAAAGGCTGGTAGCGATTAGTGTTTGTAATAAGCGAGACATGCACATTCCTGTTTAACGTTTTTTATAGGTTAGTTAAGTAAGAAAGTGCCAATAAGTAAAAAATTTCAATTTTTATAGGAAAGATTGCGGGTTAAGAATAACTTAACCCGTTAATGGTTTTAACGAACTAGCTGATCGAGTAAATGTATTACTTGCTCACTGGCTGATTCCATTAAGTGTATATGTTTAACTGCTTCTACTTTTTTACCTTGCTTAATTAGTTGTAGCGCTTGTACACCGTTTTTATGTACTTCGCTATGCGGTTTATCTATTTGTTTGAATGCATTTAACGATTTGTATTCATTAGAGTCATCAGACTTATACCACTTACCTAAGCGGCACATAGTGTGATTGGTGAAATCGTCTACCGATTTATTGCTTTTGCCATTAGCAACCGCATAAACTTCACCTTTCCATACAATATGATCTAACTTAACAGTTTGAATAAATGAGCGAATAGAAGCCTGAGATATAGTGTTCTTCATGTTTGTGCAAAAACTAATAATGGATGCGTAATCGCTATTTAGTGATTCAAAGTTACTTGAAAGCTGTGCATTGTTTTTTTGTATATCGTCGGCTGAATTAACGGTTACATCTGTTTTTTCTATTATTTCTTTAACAAGATCTGCAACCTCTTGAGCTGATTTATTGGTGTTAGTTGCCAGTACTCTTACTTCATCAGCTACCACGCTAAAGCCTCTACCAGCTTCGCCTGCTCGAGCGGCCTCAATGGCTGCATTTAATGCTAATAAATTTGTTTGATCAGATATTTTTGAAATGGTCGATACAAAGGTGTTTATACTACCTGCAAGGCTTGAAAGGCCAGATATATTTTCACTCATGCTACCCATTTTATGGGTCATAAGTTCCATCTCGCTGGCTATATGCATTAATGATTCGTTTGAGTTATTTAAAAGGTCATTTATTTTATAGCTAACTTGGCTTTCTTGCTCAATGGTTGAGTAAGACTCAAGCACAGTTTGGCGAACACCTTCAATTTGGCTTATGCAATCTATAGAACTTGAAAGTAAGTTTTCGGTAAATTGTTCATCATTTTCGGTTTGAGTAAAGCTTAATTGTTGTTCTAAGTGTTTGTTTTCTTGTGCTAGGAATTCGTTATGCGCAGTTAATTCTGCAATTTTTTTTGCAAGTTCTTCGTTATCATTTTTAGCCGATAGATACTTTTTACTTAAAACAAACATTCATAGTTCCTAAAATGTTATGGGTATATTTTTATTATAGTTGCTATTAATACTTTACTTTAAATATTTGTAATTATCTTATTTTTATACAAAAAAAAGCCATTTTTAAAAATGGCTTTATGAGAGCTTGTTGGATCAACGTAGTGAAATTTGTTGGTTTATTTCTTCAAAAATACCTGCATCGTCTATGGTTGAAGGAATTTGCAGTTTGTCGCCATCAATTAGTTGGCGTAAATTTTTACGCAGTATTTTACCTGAGCGTGTTTTGGGTAATCGCTCTACGCTAATAATGGTTTTAAGGCACGCTATAGCGCCTATTTGGTTTCTTACGGTTTGTATAAGTTCTTGCTCTACATCGGTACTTGAGCCCATAAAGTCATTTTTAAGCACGATCATTGCCATTGGTAGTTGGCCTTTTAGTGTGTCGGTTACCCCAAACACGGCGCACTCAGCAACAGCAGGGTGCGCGGCTACTATTTCTTCCATTTCACCGGTAGAAAGTCTATGGCCTGCTACGTTAATTACATCATCGGTGCGTCCCATAATAAATAAGTACCCATCTTCATCTATGTAGCCGCCGTCACCTGAAAGATAATAGCCAGGGTACTGCGTTAAATAGCCGGCTTTAAAGCGCGGGGTATTTTGCCAAACGGTTGGCATGCACCCTGGCGGCAGTGGGAGTTTTATTACTACAGCACCTTGCTCGTTTGGTGCACATTGCTCGCCATGCATATTTAGTATTTGCACATCAAAGCCAGGTGTTGGGACTGTTGAGCTGCCTGGTTTTGTTACTAATTCTTCAATGCCTACGGGGTTGCAGGCGATGGCCCAGCCGGTTTCGGTTTGCCGCCAGTGATCGAGTATTGGCAGGTTAGTTTTTTCTTTAAGCCACTCATAAGTGGGAGGGTCTAGCCGCTCGCCTGCTAAAAATAAACGTTTTAAACTGGAGGTATCGTATTGGGTAAAACCATCAGCATTTGGATCTTCTTTTTTTATTGCTCTAAAGGCGGTGGGGGCACTAAATAATGCATTTACTTTATATTCTTCAACCACGTGCCAAAATGCACTGGCATCGGGCGTTTTAACCGGTTTACCTTCATATAATACAGTTGCGCAGCGATACATTAGCGGCGCATAAACTATATAAGAGTGCCCAACTACCCAGCCAGTGTCAGACGCTGCCCAAAATACGTCGCCGGGCTTCATACCATAAACGGTTTCCATGCTGTATTGCATTGCCACTGCGTGACCGCCATTTTCGCGCACTACGCCTTTGGGTGTGCCTGTAGTGCCTGAGGTATATAAAATATAAAGCGGATCGTCACCATTTACAGGCACCGGATCTGCGCTTGTAGCGGTTTGCATTGCCTGAGTCCAATCTATGTCTCGTTTAGGCTTAAGAGTGGCCCTGACTTGTGGACGCTGATAAATTATGCAGTGTTCTACTTTGTGCATAGCTAAGTCTATCGCGTTATCAATAAGTGGCTTGTATTCAATAACGCTGTTTACTTCAACACCGCATGAGGCGCTAAGTATAAGTTTGGGCTTGGCATCATCAATGCGTACAGCCAATTCGTGTGCAGCAAACCCACCAAATACCACAGAATGAATAGCGCCAAGGCGAGCGCACGCCAACATACCAATAACAGCTTGTGGGATCATTGGCATATAAATAACAACGCAGTCGCCTTTTGTAACGCCTAACGATTGTATTACGCCTGCAAATTTAGCAACTTCTTGTTGTAGTTGTGAGTAGCTATAAGTTTGCTTTGTATTAGTGACTGGGGAGTCGTAAATCAGTGCAGTTTGCTCGCCAAATCCGGCAATAACGTGCTGGTCTAGCGCTAAAAAACTGGTGTTTAATTGCCCGTCGCTAAACCAATGATAAAGCCCATCGTCGTCTTGTGTGTATGCTTTTGTGGGAGTTTTATACCATGGAATATTTTTACTTTGTTCGAGCCAAAATTGGGCTGGGTTTTGTTTAAATGCATTATATTGCTGTTGATATTCGCCTGACATATAAGGCTCCTAGGCTAGTGTGTGAGAGAGACCTTACAAAATGTAGGCTTTTTTTAGCAAGCAAGCTATTCGACCTTGGTCGGCTAAAAGTTAATCAATATACTGGTTTTAAAAATACCAAATTGACAATACAAAGCGTGTGGTTCAGCATGGCGGGCAGTAAAAATAAGAGAAAAGACGATATGAGTAATGTAGTAAGAGTAGGGGTTGCGGTTATTATAAAGCATCA
This sequence comes from Pseudoalteromonas sp. AS84, assembly GCF_038900255.1. Lineage (NCBI taxonomy): Bacteria > Pseudomonadati > Pseudomonadota > Gammaproteobacteria > Alteromonadales > Pseudoalteromonadaceae > Pseudoalteromonas > Pseudoalteromonas sp. AS84. Next base: position 98,759 of record NZ_JBBMQY010000008.1, read on the forward strand.
AAACACAATTTTACTAGGTGAGCGCATTGGCGCGCACGGTGCTAATACATGGGCAACACCTGGAGGGCATTTAGAGTTTGGTGAAAGTGTTGAGCAATGTGCAATACGTGAAGTGTTTGAAGAAACAGGTTTAAAGGTAAGTAAAATTACTAAGCTTGATTTTACCAATGATATTTTTACAGCAGAGAACAAACACTATATTACGTTGTATGTAAAAGCTGATTTTGAGGGCGGAGAGCCTGAGCTTAAAGAGCCTAATAAATGTTTAAAGTGGCGCTGGTGCGATATTAATAATCTACCAACGCCACTTTTTACATCACTAAAAAATTACTTATCTGAGGTTATACTAGCCTAGTTATTTTGTTGGCGGTGTCGCAGGGCTCAACTCTAGTTTACTAAAGCTTACTTGAGCGTAATCGCCATTTTTTTTATCTTTAGTCCAATCGCCAGTACCTAAACAACCAGGGTACCAAATACCTTTCGCGCTTTTAGTACTACATTGGTTATAAGCGCCGGCTTTAAAGTAATGCCAATCTGCAGCGTAACCATGTGGATGGTCTTTTTCATCTACTTTGCCATAAGCATCTACGTTATTACCTAAGTTAATAGAGTAGTTAACGTCTTCTTTGCCTTGTGCGCTAAATGTAAGGTGCATAACATTTTTATACACATTTACCGTGTAGCTAAATTCTTCACCTAGTGCAATACCGGCGCTGCCTGGCTCGTTAGGGTTTTCCCATGTATTACCCCAAACAGGGTAAGTAATGTCTGTACGGTCAGGATTTGTTTTAGCTAAGTTACGTTCGTAGTTCCAAAAAACTGAGCCTGTTTTATGTCCTGGCCATTTTTTGTAATATATTTTAAGTGGTTCATTGCCCCAGCCATAACCAAGCTTGGTATCAATAAGTGCCTGATCTTTACCTGCGTGAATTTGCCCTACAACAACCGAGTAAGCCGCTTTTTTATCAGGATCAGTCGCACGAAGTGCAACGTGATCTACTTTTAACGTTGCTTCCATTTTTCCACCAACAGAACCAAATCGGTCAGATAGCGGGTGAACAGCTAAAGCAAAGTTGTTTTTAGAGTGTTTAGTTTTAATTTTAGTATTTGATCCACGGATCATTTGTCTAAGTTCACTACGGGTATTAGTAGAATTGGCACTTGTAAGCGCTTTATTAGGGGAGGTAAATACCATGTAGCCTTTATCATCAAGATAGAAAAAATCAGGGTGTGCGTAAGTCTGAATTTCTTCTACATCTATTTCATCAATTTTACCGTCGTTGTTTAAATCAACTGGTACATTTATTTTCCAGTGAGATAAATCAAACTTTGTTGCAGGTACAGGCGCATCGCTTTGCTGATTAGTGCTTTGGGTACTTGAACAAGCGGTAAAAAGTAAAGGGGTGATAACGGCTAAAGCCGTAAGTTTAAATGTGGATGTATTTTTTATCATTATTGTCTCTGTGTGATGAAGTAAAAATTGTGCGGTATAGGCATAGTTTAATCTCAATTTAGCATACCAATTTAACAATTAAAACTTACCAATTAGTGAAATTAAATATTTTTTAAATGATTTTTTGTTATACCAATTTGGTTAGGGTGTTTTTTAACGGCTTTTATGGAGGTGTTTGCGGTATGTATTTTTTATGTGCTTGGCTATTCTCTTAATGATGTTTAACGTGGCCTTTGGCGCTAAAGTGTAGTTTTTTTGGGGGGTATTAATTTTGTAGTTTGCCTTGCAGCGTTTAGCAAATAACTAAATAACCACTGCCAATAATTAATGTCGGGCTTTAACCATGGTTAGTGCTGCAAGTTAGTCGTGTTTGGTAATAAAAGTTGCCACTTGTTTAAAATGGTACGGTATTCACCATTTTCTTTAATATTATTTAATGCGTCAGAGAGTGCTTTAGCTGTTTTAGGATTAAGTTGGTTACTTGCTGCAAAATTAAGTGAAGAGGGCAGATCGCTTAAATGAATTCGTTTTGTTATTAGGCTAGGATCGAGTTCTAGGCTTTTTAACTCGTTATCAAGTGTAAGTGTATTAGTTACTACAAAGTCGATTCGGTTTTTATAAAGCATTTGCCAAAGTTGGTTATAGTAGCTGACCAGTATCAAGTTTTTGTTTTCGGTAAAGCCTTTTTGCTTTAAGTAGACTTCACTCAGGTAGCCACGAATGGTTGCTACTTTATACTCTTTAGCAAAATTTAAGTGAACGACTTCATCTACATGGTTTTTTAAACTAATTAAATAGGCATCTGCGAAGTACACTTCGCCTAACCACGTATATTTATTAATCCGCTCTGGAGTTTTTAACAAAGACAACATTATGGCGTTGGTACTTGTTTGATGCTCCTTAAAAACGCGGGCCATAGGCATTATTTCAAAATTAGCGGTTAAGTTTGTTTGCTTCACAACTGCTTTGGCAATGTCGACTAAAGCGCCGCTTACTTCACCTTGCTGATTTTTAAAGTGATAAGGAGGAAGCTCTTCAGCTATAAATGTGACGTGGTCTGCGTTACATATGGCGCTATAAAACATAAATACACAGGCACTAAATACAACACGCACTAACATAAACAAATCTTTTTAAATAATATTATCGCTAGTGTAAAGAGTGCTGCTTAAAAGGTATACATTTTATGTTTATTTAATGTAAATAAACAGCATTAGCACCTTACTTTGATTTAGCGTTTTTTGTAAATTTTAATGGCGAGCACTTATGCCAGCGTAAAAATGCGCGATTAAAAGAGCTTTGATCTTTAAATCCTAAAATATTAGATAAATCAGCAAGTGGCATGCTGGCTATTAATGTATCTGCACGTTTTTTACGTTCTTTTTCAAGTAACTGAGCAAAGGTTAAGTTTTGTTCTTTTAAGCGTCGTTGTAGCGTTCGGGGTGTTAAATTAAGCGCATCAGCTATGCCTATTAAGTTACAGTTTTGCAAGGTGGTTTTAGCTTTAAGTAACTGATTAACTTTATCGTCAATACGCTGCTGGCTTTTAAAGTTAGAGAGTTGCTGCTCTGACAATTGCTTAAAAGTAGAATTAATAATGGCGTTATCGGTTTTAAAGGGCAGCGTTAAATAATGGCTCGGAAAGCTAATTTGATTATATTCAGCACTGCTTTTTACAGGGCATTTAAACCATGATTCAAGGGCGCGTCTTTGCAATGGCAACCAATTATAAGTGAAACTAATACTACTTGGCGAAAGCGTTAAGTTTATTAACTGGCGAATTACACTTACCCACGCGGTCATATTTCGTAAGACAACGTGCTCATTACAACTTTGATGAGCAATCCAACGAATAGTTGCTGTATCAGTATTTAGTTCAAACTTGGCCTTACCAATATCAGCCACCAAGCTGTCGTAGCTTAACAATGCTTTAATGGCACTGCTTAAGTTATCGCTTGATTCAATTAAGTAACCTAAAACGCCGTAGTCAGCAGTGCGAATTTGCTGACCTAGGGTAAAACCAAAAAGAGGGTCGTTAAGTGTTTTCTTGCCATAAACTAATAAAGCATTGTAACTATTTAAACTAATACGCGGCGCTAATTGATGGATATACTGATTACTAAACTCGTCAAAGCTAATAGCGTGCAAAGCCGTTTTAGTATTAATGCCTTGCGCTTGTAAGTAATCAAGAATACTTGAAAAGTAATGATCAGCTAATGTGTGCATTTGTCATCTAAAGCTAAAAAATAGTCATGTATTAGCAAGTTTGCCACGTTAAATTTTTATATGCTAGTTGAATGCCTAATAACCTCTTGCTGTAAAAATGATACTTATAACAATTAAACAAACGCTTAATGCACAGCCAAAGCAAATAATAAGCACACTATTGGATCATCAACAGTTGCATCGATTTTTTAATGCCAAATTTAAGCTGCTACAAGCACAAAACGAAGGGCAAATAAAAGGCGGGAAAGGATCTGTTAGGCAAGTAAAAATAGGTAAAATAACGTTTTCAGAGCAAATAATCAGTGCCGATCAAAATCATATCAGTTATCAAATAGTAGGCGATAAACCAGTAGCTAATCATCGAGGCGATATATACCTCATTGCAAATAAAGACATCAATACTTTAGTTACCGAACTTAACTATTGCATAAGCTGCTCAGCTCCGTGGTGGATGCCAAATGCATTACTTAAATATGTTATTACAAAAGATATAGCCCAAGCGTTAAACAATTTAAATAATTATTTTTTGGTGGGTAAAGCATGAACTCAGAAATTATTTTACTCGCTCTGAGCCCATTATTTTTGATATTTGTTTGCTCTGAGTTTATTAAGTTTAAGCGCTATTACGACATAAAAGATAGCTTAGCAAATACAGTGTTAGCGCTATTGCACCAAGGCGCCGATGCTATTGCGTTACTGCTATTAATGCCTTTATTTAATTGGTTGTATGACTATAGATTGTTTGATATTGAAATGAGTGTATTAGGTATTGCATTTGCATTTTTACTGCAAGATTTTTTGTATTATTGGTTTCATAAAGCATCGCATCATATTCATTGGTTGTGGGCTGCACATGTGGTGCACCATAGCTCAACTAAAATGAATTTCACTACCGCATTTAGGCAAAGCTTAATGTACCCTGTAGCGGGTATGTGGGTGTTTTGGCTACCTATGATTTTAATTGGATTTGAACCGCTAACAGTATTTAGCGTGGTTGCATTAAATTTGGCGTATCAATTTTTTGTACATACTCAAATAGTGGGTAAGCTAGGCTGGTTTGAAAAAGTATTTAATACGCCTTCGCATCATCGAGTTCATCACGCAATAAATGCAGGTTACCTTGATAAAAATTTTGCAGGTGTACTTATTATTTGGGATAAGTTATTTGGCACCTTTGTAGAAGAAGATAAATCAAAGCCTTGTAAATACGGCATTATAGGGCAGCTTAATAGCAATAACCCAGTCGTTATTACGTTTCATCAGTGGGAGCACTTATTTAAAAGTGTTTATAAGGCATCAGGAATAAAAGCTAAATGTAGAGTGCTATTTGGCTACCCTACAAGTAGCATTAAACATAAATAATGTTGAATAAGTTAAAAGTAAAACTGCATAGCTAAACTCATTGATGAATTATGGCTATGCCATTGAGCATGCTGTAATTTGCTGCGCAGCGATACATTGCGAGAAACAGCGTAATTCCATGTTATAGCTATTTCGCTGTGCTTACTTGCTGCGTTATCAGTTAGCCATAATATATTGCCAGTTAAAGCGAGTTTATGGTTATTGTTTATTTGCCAAATTACACCGGCTTCGCTGCCTATTCCTGTACTAAGTCGGTCGGTTATATCACCTGTATTTAGCTCAAATTGACTAAGAATATAGCCGTGTACATTATTAGGATCGCCATAAGATTTACCATAACCCCCTTTTGTAAAAAAGCGGCCTAAACGTTTACTGTCACTTGGTTGTCGGTCAAAGCCCATTTTAAAGTTCCACGACCAGCTATCAAATACGCGGTTATCGGGTGCAAGCGACATAGCATCTAATAAGTAAAAATGTTCAATATCTGCATTTCCTTCGTCAGTAATAGAGGTTTCCAAATCAAAAAAACTAATTTGTGCACCCGCTATAAAACCTTCAGGTCTATCTAGTAAGTCATGATACGCAAGCCTATAACCAAAATTTGTAAGGTTTGCTTGGTTATTATTTTGTACCCTACCTAGCGATACTTTAGAAGAACCATGACCTTGCTCTGGAGAAGCAATAGGGCGGCTTGGCTTAGTAAATGGCGAAGCTACTTTATATTTGCTGCGCATTAGGAGTAGCTTAGTTAGTCGCGGGGCAATTTCTTCACGATTTAATGCTTTATCGTAAAATTCAAAATTTAACCATTCATACGCCATTTCTAATATAGCGACTAATTGCGACTGTGAGTAATTACGAGTATTGAGAGAGCCACCTTGCATTAACTCTCTTGCATCATCAAGTTGTTCGTCAGTCATCTGAGTAGAGTAATGGTTTAGCTTAGTACCAAAAGCAGGGCGGTAATTAGGTGTTTGTAATAAGTTGTTATTTCTTAGTACTGCAACGGTATCTGATGGAATAGCTTGCATATTAAATGACGATGTTAAATCAAGGTCCTCTTGCGCAAGTTGTAATAATGCAAGTAATTGGTAAGAGCAGTTTTCATCAATAAAAAAGTAATCGAATGTAGCTAATTGTAGTTCCCACAAGTGCAATAAAATGAGCTCTACCTGTGGCTCTGATAAATTAAGTTTATATTCCCAAATATCACGAGATTCTAAGTCATTATATTCGCGTACTTTTTTATAGTACGGCATAAGTGAAAACTTACCTGGGTAGCTGCCAATCAAGCCTTTTAGTGCATACATAGCTGCGTTATCTGAGCCGTCTGGTTCTGCTGCAAAATTAACTGCGAATGCGAGCAACTCTTTATGGCGAGTCTGATCTTTTGCGTCAATACGAAGTAAAGTGTGGCCAAACATTGATGATGGGCTATTCATAAATGCAGTTGGAAAAACTAACGTAACCCCTTTAGGGTTTATTATTTTTTGCCACGCCTGTAGCTCTGGGCAATTAAGTTCGGGCCAGTTATTTTTAATTTTTGTTTTTAGCCATTTATAACGTGCAGGAAACTGACAACGATATTGTGTTGTTTTTGGGTCAGTATTTTTACCACTAAATGTGGCTATAGTTGCTTTAAGTTCGTCATATGGACTTGTTTTACCTGTAGGAGATAAAAAAAACTCAGCACTGTCTACTTCACTTTTCCAATCACCTAATGTGGCCCCGCGGTAGTGACCTAATTTAAGCCAGTAAGGGTCTGTTGCTAATGTATTTGTTTCAATACTTTGAGCGTTTGAGTAAGTACTAAAAAGTGCGAGCAGTAAACCAAATAATATTTTTTTCATAATCACTAAATTACAAAAGCCGCTAGAGAAATACTCCAGCGGCTTTATTTATACGTATAAAACCGGCTAATTTAGCTGATTAAGAAAGAGTATAAGAAGCAAGTTGTGCGTTACTTGCAAGAACAGTGTTTAGGTTTTCTAAAACTGTTTGTGAAGTCACGTTTTCAGAAGTAAATACTGAAGAAAACTGTGCTTGAGCAAGCTTATTGAACGCTGCTTTATCTTGATCTGCAACACCCCAAGCTTCAGCTAGAGTAGCTAAAGTTTCGCCTTCACCTTTTGACATATCACGAGCAAGTTGCTCCATGTTACCGTCAATGAATAAAGCGATTTTTTCTGAAGAAGTTACTGTACCAGTACCATCACAACCAAGAGTACCAAAAGTGATACCAAAAGTTTGGTTACCAGATGTACCGTTTGTTGTAGCGCCTAAAATTTTAACGCCTTTACCTTGCTGACCAGCAAATAACATAGAACCAAGACCACAACCAATATCTTGGTCAGCCATTGCGTTTGAGAAAGGAAGTAAAGATAGTGCAGCTACTGCGATTAGTTTTTTCATTTTCATAAATCCATATATGATTGTCTTTATTTAGGGTAAATAAAGTTCGCGAAAGATTCTAACAGACTTGCAGAGAAAAAGAACAGCTTAAAACATGAATATTTTACACTCTAATTTCTCTACTATATTAAAGCGAATGCTGGGAGAAACTAGACCAGCTCAATAATTTTTTATTGAACTGGTGGCGGCTTTTTACTTCTTGGGGCACCTAACAAAATACAAGTATGGCAGATACATACAGATAAAAATGCACTAATACCCAATGCACCACCGTAACCGTCAAGTTTTGGTACAAGGAACTCAAATAATATTGAAAACAAAATAGATGAGCTTGCTACGGTATAAATACCAAATCGATGTGGGGCGCTCATACCTATGAATGTGCCGCCAAAAAATACAATTGCGTATAAATCGGGGTTTAAATTTAAAGCGCTAAAAATTAAATAAGCAATAATAGAAAGTGAAGACGACGCTCTAACCCCATCAAAGCGGCTATGTTTAGCCAAGTAAAATGTTAAAAAGGCACCAAGCAGTACAAGTAACGGGTATTCAATACTCATAATACAATTCCTTTAGCTAATACAAAAAGTGCCACACTAGCAAAGGCAACACTGCCAAGCTTACCACCAAAGCCTGTAAACATATTCATAGTAAGCACATACAAACTTGAGCCAATAAGCGAAATAATAGCAATTTCCCAGTAACTGGTAATTAAATGGGTTGAACACATACCGGCAAAGCTACCAGCATAAATTGCAGCATAAGGATGATTTTTATAACGCGCAGGAAAGGGAATAAACGAGCCTATAAGCCCCGTTAGCGCAGCAGAAATTACTAAAGGCAGTGCAAAAGTAGTGTGCATAGCAAAGCAAGCTACAAAGCCTAAAAAGAAAGTAATGAATTTTAAAAGTAAGAATTTAATCATAGCGGCGCATTTTAAACTAATCCTTTTGCGCTTTCTAATACTCTCTAACAAATAAATGTTATAAGTAATTACACATTTAAAAAGCATGTTTTTTAAACGACTTTTAGGTATTAAATATGCTTAATAGCGTTGCTGTTAATGTTCTATAAATCACAAATTATGTATAATGGCGATAATTTAATGTATTAAAGTGTTAACCAAGGGTTATTTATGTCTAACTGTTTGCATCTGGCTATTCCAGCTGGCGATTTAAAAGTGGCTAAAGCGTTTTATTGTGACGTACTAGGCTGTAAAACCGGTAACAGTGAAGAAGGTCGCTGGGTAGATATAGACTTTTGGGGTAATGAACTTACCTTGCACCAGAGTGTTGAGCGCTTACCAACAGTTCGCCATGATGTTGATATGGGAGCTGTAGCAGTACCTCACTTTGGGATTCACTTATCTGAAGATGAATTTAATGGATTAAAAAAACGTATTGAAGATGCGGGTATTGAATACCTAGATAAACCATACCGCCGTTTTATTGGTGATGAGTTTGAGCAAGAAACGTTTTTTATTGAAGATCCAAATGGCAATGTGCTTGAAATGAAAACCATGGTAAACCCAGAGGTTTTATTTAAAAAAGTATAAATGCTGTTGTTTAAGTTAAGCTAAAAAACCACTTTAATAAGTGGTTTTCTTATAACTATTAATCAGTGTTTTGATAAATTACTTAATATTTACAGGTGAAAAAAATTACACTACATGCATGATTTTTATTCACTCTACAATGTAGGTATAGCCACGTAAACTCGATTCCAACTCTCATACTTTATTGTTATTTATGCTGCTTAAACTCATAATTGCACCTTTGCTTATTTTACTAATAACATTCGCCCAAAAACGCTTTGGTAGTTTTGTTAGCGGCATAATTCCTGGCTTGCCTATTACCTCTGGGCCTATTTCTTATTTTATAGCATTAGAGCAAGGTAAATTATTTGCAGCTAACTCAGCGGTGGCCTCTCTTTATGGTATGAGCGGTATAGGCTTATTTTGTTTTAGTTACTTGGTTGTATCACGAAGGTTTGGAATGCTTAAATCGCTTTTTACAGCGTTAAGTATTTGGTGTGTATTTAGCGTTATTACTTTATTTTTACCAGTGAATATTATTGTGGCGAGTGTGGTTTCGCTTTGTATTTTACTCGGTTTAACTATTATCTCTACAAAGCTAAATATATCAGCTGATGCAAAACCATTAAATGCCCGCTGGGAGCTTCCGGTAAAAATGATATTAGTGACAAGCTTTATCGTGCTTGTTACGTTTATATCACAGCATATAGGGTCTGCGTGGAGCGGATTAATCTCTACCTTTCCGGTTATTTTGGCGGTAATGGGCAGTGTTGCCCACTTTAGTGACAAACAAGCCTCAACGTTTAAAATTCTTAATGGGGGTATTATTGGTTCATTAGGTGGGTGTGTATTTTTTGCGGTGATTGCGTTTATGTTAAAACATAACTTTATGATTTGGCAGGTGTACGCAACAGCTGCCATTTGCTCAACGTTATTTACTATTATTTTTAGCCAATTTATCAATCGTCAATTTGCTAAGCAAGCTATGCTAAACACCAAAAAAGCAGTGTTTAAGATTGACTCGCTCGGTTAATTTATATCTCTCAAGTCATAATTTTTAGCTAGTTAGTTAGCTGTGTAGTTGAGTTAACATTTCACTAGGTGTTTTATTAAAGTGGCGTTTAAATTCGCGGCTAAATTGCGATGGGCTCGTATAGCCAACCTTTAATGCAGCTTCGTTGGCTTTACTTCCACTAGTGGTTATAAGCTCTTTAGCCTTAGCTAAGCGTACTTTTTTTAAATACTGCAAAGGTGACTCAAACGTTACTTGCCTAAAAGCACGATGGAACGACGATACGCTCATGTTTACATCTTCAGCTAATCCTTCAACTGTAATTTGATTGGCATAACTACTGTGCATAGTTGAGAGCGTACGGGCGATACGCGCATAATGCCCATCATGCATAGCAAGCCCTATTAAAGTATGTCCTTGTGGCCCACAAAGTACACGATATACCAATTCTTTTACTATATCTTCGCCAAAAACGTCAGCCTCAATGGGGTTATTAAGTACGCTAAGTAAACGGTGGGTTACTTGCTCCATTGCACCATCTATTTTAGCCGATTGAACGCCACTCATTTGCCCAGTGATGAATGGCTTATGTGTACCAATTTGGTTTACTAATTTATTTAACATTACCGGGTTTATATCTATAACAATACCCATAACAGGTAGGTTGTTATCGGTAAAAGCTTCGCATTCAAGTGGCACAGGCACACCTAAAACAAGGTAGTCGCCTTCACCATATTTTATTTGATGATCAGGAAAATGAATTATCTTATGTCCTTGCCCAACAATAATAATACCTGAGTTATATATAAGTGGCTGGCGCGGCGAGCTTTTACTTGCACGATGAAAATACACACCTGGAATAATGGTTTCCATGTTGCCTTCAAAGTTAAGTAAATTATTGTGCTCTGCAAATTTTTGCATCATGTTGGCTATTGAGGACATTAAAGCATCTACTATCGTACGAATTTTGCTTAAAATATCAATGTTGACAGTTTTAGGCAAGCTTTTGCGAGTTATTGGGCTTTTTTTATGTTTGTTTTGCCACTAATATGCACTCATTGAAGTTTAGCTTAGTGAGTAACTAAGCATTATATTTAGTATTTAACCGTCACCTAGGAGCAAAATAATGAAATTTAGCTACGTAAACCCAACACTTATCCAGTTCGGCCAAGAACAAATTGCCTCACTAACTGATTTGATCGCAAAGGATCAAAAAGTACTTGTAGTGTACGGCGGCGGTTCAATTAAAAAGAACGGCGTGTACGACCAAGTTGCAGCAGCACTTGAAGGCTTTGACTGGGTTGAATTTTCGGGTGTAGGCGCTAACCCAACAATTGAAGTGTTAGATCAAGCAGTAAAAATTTGTAAAGAACAAGGCATCGACTTTGTACTAGGTGTAGGCGGCGGTTCAGTAATCGACGGCGTTAAATACATTGCAGCATCTGCAGTTTATGATGGCGAAGGTTGGGATATTCCTACTGGTAAGCATACTATTACTAGCGCATTACCAATTGGCGCAATATTAACATTGCCAGCAACGGGTTCAGAGTCTAACCAAAACTCAGTTGTGAGCAAAGAAGCAACGAAGCAAAAACTACCGTTTGCATCAGCAGAAGTACTTCCTAAATTTGCGATTATGGACCCTGATGTAATGAAAACATTACCACAGCGCCAACTTGTGAATGGATTAGTAGATGCATGGGTTCATACCTGTGAGCAGTACCTAACATTCCCTGAAACAGCATTGGTTCAAGAAGGTTACGCAGAGGCACTATTAAGAACGCTTAAAACACTGGGCGATAACTTTGAAAACCAAGACGATGCATGGCGTGCAAACCTTATGTGGGCAGCTAACCAAGCACTTAATGGTTTAATTGGTTCTGGTGTATCGCAAGATTGGGCAACACACATGATTGGCCACGAACTTACAGCTGCTTACGGTGTTGATCATGCCCGTTCACTTGCTATTGTTCAGCCTTCTTTACTACGCAACCAATTTGCAGTTAAAAAAGCAAAGCTTGAGCAAATGGGTAAAAACGTATTTGGTCTTGAGCAATCTGCCGACTTAGCTGAGAAAACAATTGAAGCAATTGAAGCGTTTTACCACAGCCTTGACGTAGCAACTGTGCTTACTGAGCATGGCGATGATAAAGCCGCTGCGATTGACAACATTATTGGCAAACTTGAAGCGCATGGCATGCTAGCACTTGGTGAAAACCAAGCTATTACGCTTAAAGAAAGCCGCGAAATTTTAGAGCAAGCTGTTGCTTAATCATTTTAAAGTAACTTAAAACTTAAAGCCGCTAACGTTCAAAGCTAGCGGCTTTTTTGTGAGTTATACCAATCCGCAATAATACTTAATCATTTTGCGGGGCTAAACGTATCGCTATTTGCGTTAAAAAATTCTCATTTAGAACAACTAAATAGCAAATTTTTTGCCTAGTTATCAACACGTTTTTCCATCCTCAAAATAGATCACTTAATTAAGCGAATTGGTATTAAATAAATTAAAAACACTGCATTGATAATTAACCAATAATGCTGGTGTTAATGTTTGCAAATGATGATAGTAAACTGTGCTCAACGGTTAGAAGAAATCTAACGCTCAAATAAATTAAACAGGACTAAAACTCATGAAATTACTAAACACATTACTTAGCTCAAAAGCAGGCGCAGCAGCATTAATTTTACGAGTGCCTGTGGGCCTTATTTTAGCTGCGCATGGTGCACAAAAATTATTTGCTTGGTTTGGCGGTTATGGCCTTGAAGGTACAGGTCAATGGATGGCGAGTATTGGTTTAGAGCCAGGCTACTGGTTAGCAATGATGGCCGGTAGTGCAGAGTTTTTTGGTGGTATTGCCTTGGTTATTGGTTTATTAACACGCCCAGCAGCGGTTGTTGCTGGCTTTACTATGCTAATTGCTATTTTTAGCGTGCATATTAGTCATGGTTTGTTTATGGCAAACAATGGCTACGAATATGCGTTAACGTTACTTGTTGTAATGGCTGCACTTGCCATTCAAGGAGCGGGAAGTTTTTCGCTTGATAACGTATTAGCTAAAAAACTAGCTAATAAATAACGTTTATAAATTTAAAAAACAGCGGCCAATTTGGCCGCTATTTTTGTTTAAATTATTTAGCAGATAATGTTAAAGAATAGCTGTACTGTTTTTGTTCGAGTAAATATTCTTTATGTGTACTTGGGCTCCATGAATCATCGCCACCAACCCCCATATGTTGATGATCAATATGTACATGTACGCAATCATCAGCAATTAGTTCGTTAGTGTGTTTCGCCTGAGTTAACATGCTTTGAGAATACTCGCTAGCTGCAAACAAAAACGCGCCAGTCACGGTTAAGTTATTAATACTCAGTAATTGGCAATCGCTACGCAGACCATTATCAGTTGGGAATATATACGGTGTATGTAGCTCATTTAAGCTCAAGCTGTAATAACCTAAACGTGCTGCGGCTTTGCGATCTGGGTAGTTTTCGAAAGGCCCTAAACCTAGCCAGTTTATTTTTGTATCGCTTTGCTTATTAAGCGTTGTACTTAGCCCTATACGCGGCATTGGCGGCAGGATATCGTTTAAGTGCACGTTAATATTTAGGCTAATATTACCGGTATTATTTAGTGTATATAGCCACTGTGTTTGAGCCTGTAGCACGCCGTTAAACTCGTAATTAAATACACAAGTAATACGTACATCAACACTTGATTGCACTGCGTGAATTGAGCTACATGTGCGCTGCCATTGCCCTATACCTGCACGCAACCAACGAGCCTCCCACGCATTAGGATCTAGGTTATCTACTTCGCTTACACCAATGTCGTTATCAAGTGGCGCACGATAAAAGTTATCAACCAGTGGGCTACTAATAACCTGAGTATCGTTTTGTAACCACTGCTCTATAAGCCCTGATTGCTTGCTAAAAATAAGTTTAAACTTATCGTTTTCAATATTTAGTTGAGAGTCGGTTTCATTAACACTTATAGCGCTTTGCTTAGAGGTTGGTGTAAATGATTTATCGTTTAAATTATTACTGTTCATTAGCTTAAACTGCTCGGTATCCATAATATGTTGAGCGTTTGCAAAGTGTGAGTCGTTAATTAGCGCTACATCTAAATTAAGGTAATATTGCGCACCTTGCTCAAACGCTGTTTTAGTTTTAATCGTTAACGTGTGCGTACTTTGCGGCGCTATATTAAGTACTTGCTCGCCTTGCTCAACACACACGCCATTTTGCATTAATTGCCAAACGAGCTTTTCGTTATCGGTGTGCCTAAATACGTAATCGCTAAATACCTCAATGGTGTATTGGTTTTGATTTTGCTCACGCAATGTAAATTGTAAATGCTGTTGGCTGTATTTAGCTTCAAACAGGCTAGGGTGTGGTGTTCGGTCTGGGAACAATAACCCGTTTATACAAAACTGTCGGTCATTTAGTTCATCACCAAAGTCGCCACCGTAAGCCCAGTAATGCTCACCGTTTTCGTCAGTTTTAGATAAACCTTGGTCTACCCAATCCCAAATAAAGCCGCCTTGCAAACGCGGGTATTCTCTAAATGCTTGCCAGTAATCGTCAAAGCTACCTAGGCTGTTACCCATTGCGTGAGCGTATTCGCATAAAATAAGCGGGCGAGTTTCACCCGGTAGGCTTAACCATTTTTTAATTGAATATTTAGGTACGGCGTCGTCGGCAACATGCGTATCTACACGGGCGTACATTGGGCAAATAATATCGGTAGCCGTTGTATTTGCGCCGCCACCTTCGTATTGCACTGGGCGAGAAGGGTCAAAGCTTTTTGACCAGCCATACATAGCATCGTGATTTGCACCGTGCCCACATTCGTTACCCAATGACCAAATAATAATTGAGGCGTGGTTTTTGTCGCGCTCAACCATTTGCGTATAGCGCGACATAAATGCACCGGCCCACTGCGGATCGCTTGCCAAACGCCCCATAGGAAACATGCCGTGGGTTTCTATATTGGCTTCATCTACTACGTATAAACCTAGCTCGTCACATAACTCGTAAAAGCGTGGATGGTTAGGGTAGTGAGCAGTACGCACGGCGTTAAAGTTATTTTGCTTCATCAGCTTAATATCTTCAATCATATCGGCGGTAGTAACTGCATGACCGTTTTCAGGGTGGTGCTCGTGGCGGTTAACGCCGCGAATAAGTAGCGGCTTGCCGTTTAGGCAAAGCTGCCCGTTAAGCATTTCTACTTTTCTAAAGCCAATGTTGTAGGCTTCTACATCTACAGTGTTGCCTTGCTCATCAAGCAGGCTTACGACGCAGCGGTACAAGTACGGCGTTTCGGCGGTCCATTTTTTAGGGCTTTGTATATCAATTGTTTGAAATACAACATCGCTCCAGCCACCTTTTTCATCAACACGTTTATTGTTAGTGCTTTGAATCTGTGGCTCACATAGCGCCTGTTCCCCATCAAAAACTTGCACTGCTACTTGATAGTTATTTGGCGCATTAATCGCGGTTTTTATATGTAGCGTTGCATCACGGTAGCAAGCGTCTAAATCGGGGGTTATAAACACATCACGTATTTGATTTTGTGGTTTTGTAAGTAAGTTAACATCGCGAAAAATACCGCTTAGCCACCACATGTCCTGATCTTCTAAGTAACTGCCATCGCTCCAGCGAATAACCATAACGGCAATACGGTTGGTGCCTGCAACTAACAGTGCGCTTAAATCAAACTCGCTTGGCAAGCGGCTATCTTGTGAATAACCCACCCATTGCCCGTTACACCAAAGGTGAAACGCCGAGTTAACGCCTTCAAAAATAATATGATTACGCTGAGCTAATTTCTCCGGCGTAATAGTAAACTCAGTGCGGTAACAGCCTGTAGGGTTATCGCTTGGTACAAAAGGCGGGTTAACTGCAAACGGGTATTTAACATTGCAGTAAATAGGTTTATCAAAACCGTGTAATTGCCAGTTAGAAGGCACTGTAATGCTTTGCCAGTCGCTGTTTAGTGTTTCACTTAGCAATGACTCATCGACCGCTTCGGGTTTATCAAATAATTTAAAATCCCACTGACCGTTTAAACTTTGCTTTTGCGATTGTGTGTTAGTACGGGCATGTTCAACGCTTTTAAAACCATTGAGTGGGCTGTGCGCTTTTACTTGATTAACTTGTACTGAAATTGGGTTTTCCCAATCGCGGCGATTAATTATGTGCTCTAAAGAGGTCATGTTTATCCTATTGCATAAGCGGGCAATTATAATGCGCTAAATATAGCTAAAAATAATCACAGGGGTTATGCTTAAAGCTCTCCTTTATTTATCCAAAACTATCATTGTAATTATGCGCTATAACATTAAAGACATACTCGATATTGGTCCGCGCTGTATAGAACGCTTTATTGATTCACAAACGCTCGCGCAAATGCCAAACCTTGAAATAGCACTTGCGGGTTGCTCAAACCTATCGGGTCGTTATTGCGTAGCACGTACAGCACCGCTAGAACATACACTTTTTTATACGCTTGCAGGGCAGGGTAAATTAACAACACAAAATGAGCAATACACACTTAATGCCAATACACTTATTGTGCTACCAGCAAAGCAAAGCTTTGAAGTTAAAATTGATGCTGAACATTGGGATGTTATTTGGTTAAACCTTGCAAACTCTAAACGTTGGCAGCATTTAAATTTAGCGCAAGCATTGGTGTTAACCGATCAAAAGCTTGAGCCGTTACACCTTGCTATGGAGCTTTTATATAGCGAGCCTAATGCTAATTTACGCGAAAGCGTCATGCCTATTTTAAGTCATTACTTAAATGCTACGCTCCAAAATAACTCACAGGGTGCGGCGCATAACCGTTTAATTAGTTTGTTTGAAGAGGTAGATAAGCGCTTACAGTTTGATTGGACAATAGAGGCAATGTGCGAGCATGTGCATTATTCACCGCCGCACTTACATCGTTTATGCCAAGCGCTATTTGGTAAAAGCCCAATACAACAACTTATTCATTTACGTATTGAGCGAGCTAAAAACTTACTGTTAAACACGGCTTGGCCAATTTCTCATGTGGCAAGTTATGTGGGGTATTCTAATATTTTTATTTTTTCCAAACGTTTCAAGAAGTCGGTAGGTATGTCGCCATCAATGTATAGAAAGTAGCTCGTTACTTTTTGAAGTGTTTAATGTATTGTGCGTGCGTTGTTAATTGTATTTTTGGATTTTATAGGTCGCAATGCGCTCAAATTACTTTTTAGTCGTGATACTCCTAGTGCTTGTACACAGCTTTATTAGCTGTGACGCGGCCGTGTATCATTTACAAGAAGAAGTTGATCACGTTACCCATATTCATTCTCAAACAAGTTTAGAAGATGAAGACGCTCAATCACCTACTGAAATTCATGCCCATCAACATTGCCACTGTGGTTACTACAGTACGCTAAATCATCCAATAAGTCCTGAGCAAAGCCAAGCAACGCAGCCAGCTTGTTACAAAGGCTTAAATTATCCGCCAGATGTTCCGCCACCTAATTCACTTAGCTAGTTTAATTATTTTTTAGATAATTTCAGTGCATTTTATTGCCTGCGCTTATATGCGTTAAAGGTACTATTTTGCCTATTTAGGGTGCTTACGATTTGTAACACACCCACTGTTTGTTAAAAACGGACACGCTATATGAATAAAAAACCAATAACGCTGGTGGCGCTACTGTGCGTATTGCCTGTATTTAGCGCATTTGCTAACAGCGAAAATCAAAAAGTATTAACCCTTAAGCAAGCGCTTACAAATACTGAGCAGCAAAACTTACAGCTTAAACGCTACCCTTATCATCAAAAAATATTGAGTGCGCTTAAAACCCAGGCTGCGCTTGCACCTAATCCAGAGATGAGTTTTGAAGCTGAAAATTTTTTAGGGACCCACGGCTCCCATGCATTTTCGGGGGCGCAGTACACACTTGCACTGAGTCAATTAATAGAGCTTGGCGATAAACGGCAGAACCGCGTTAATTACGCGACTGCAAATATAAAAGCGCAAACAATTGAGTATAAAAATACGCGCTTAGCGCTTTTTGCTACTACTACTGAGCGTTATTACCAAGTACTTAAATTTCAGGCGTTAATAGCTTTAAATAGTGAGCGTAAAAGTACTGTTAAGCAGGCGCTTAAGGCAATAGAAAAACGCGCTGAAGCGGGCGCAGTTTCACAAGCTGATGTAACACGTATGCGCTACGCATTAAGCCAAGTAGATTTAAATACTGCAATGCTACAAAGTGAATTTGAGCGCTCGCGCTTAGCACTAAATGAGCTTTGGCAAGAGCAATTACTCAGTGATTATTATGCTGGGGATTTATCTACAGTTACAGAGCTTAAAAATGAGCAAGCATTACTTGATGCGGTAAATACAGCACCAGACTTTGCTTTGTTACAGCAGCAATATATGCAGCAAACGGCTAATTTATCGCTACAAAAATCAAACGGGGAAAGTGATTTAACACTTAGCGGCGGCGTACGTTATAACCAACAAACAGATGCTAGCTCGTTTGTATTTTCGTTTTCTATGCCGCTACAACTGAGTAATTCTAACAGCGGGAATATTGAGGCGGCTCAAAGCCAGCTTGCACTGCTGAATGAGCAGCAAGGGCAGTTACGTATTCAACTTCGCCAGCAAATACGCACCTTGTACGCGTATTACCAAGGTAAAGCTGCGCAAGCAATGCTGTTAACGCAGCAGGTTATTCCACAGGCGCAAACGCTTATAAAGCAAAGCTTAAAAAGTTATCAGCAAGGGCAAATTTCGGTATTGCAATTACTCGACGCTCAACAAGCTTTATTTGATTCTAAACGCGCACTTATCACCACTCATAGCGAGCTATATCAAGTGCTACTTACTCTAGAGCGTTTAACTGGCCAACCTTTAATCGAGACTCATCAATCATGAATAAAACTCTTATCGCATTATTAATTACCCAGCTGTTTGCATTCCCGCTATTTAGTAGCACGGCTATAGCATCTGACGACAATCACAAAGAAGGTCATGAAGAAGGTCATAAAGATGAACACGCAGAAAAAGGTCCTCACGGCGGATTTTTACTAACCAATAACAAACTTGATTTAGAGCTTAAATTAACGCAATTTGCAGGTAATACGGAGCTGCGAATATATGGTTTTGATAATAATAAAGCCGTTGATATAAACCAGTTAAGCGTAACTATTAATGTGCAGCGTTTAAGTGAAAAACCACAGCTTATTCGCTTTAAAGCAGAAGATGACTATTTAGTAAGTACCGTAAGTGTAAACGAGCCGCACTCATTTAAACTTGACGTTATGGCACGCTATAAAGGGGCTAAAATAAATTATCATTATGAGCAAGAAGAAGGGCGCACCACACTAAGCACCCAAGCAATTGAGCGCGCAGGTATTAAAACCCAACTTGCTCAGTCAGGCAGTGTTGAGCTGATGGATACTTTATTTGGTGTAATAGCACCAACCGCGCACGGCACTGTTGAAGTAATGGCGCCTTACACCGGTTTAGTTAACGATATATTTGTCAGCATTGGTCAAAACGTTAAAAAAGGTGACAAGCTTGCAAGCGTAACTAACCGCGAAACGCTGCAAAATTACATCATAAAAAGTCCCATAACAGGTGTTATTACCGAGCAATATTTAAAGCGCGGTGAACTTGCAAATAGTGCGCTAATGCAAATAGTAAACTTAGAAACCGTATGGGTAGAGCTATCGGCATTTCCTGAAAATATTGAAAAGTTAGCCATAGGGCAAAACGCTAAAGTGTACGACTTACACCATCATTTAAACGCGCAAGGCGAGGTGTTTTTTATCGCGCCAATGATGAGCGGCGGGCATATTGCGCGCGCTCGGGTTGAGCTTAAAAATCCAGACGGGCATTGGCGACCAGGCATGCACGTTAATAGCGATATTAGCACTGCAAATATAAATGCGGCTGTACGCGTTAAAGCGACTGCTATTCAGGAATTTAACGGTAAATCTAGCGTGTTTATTAAAAGCGGTAATGTTTTTGAAGTACGCGCTGTAAAGCTCGGTGCTAAAAATAGTGAATGGGTTGAAGTGTTAGAAGGACTTTCTGTTAATAGTGAGTACGTAACTGAGAACAGTTATGTAATAAAAGCAGATATTTTAAAAAGCGGCGCTAGCCACTCACACTAGGAGACAGCATGATTAACTGGATAGTTTCTTTTGCGGTTAAACGCCGCATGATGGTGCTTGCACTAACGCTTTTATTTGCAGGATTTGGCGTATACAACACACAAAACTTAGCGGTTGACGCCGTACCCGATATTACTAACGTGCAAGTGCAAATAAATACCAAAGCGCCTGGTTTTACCCCGCTTGAGAGCGAGCAGCGCATTACCTATTTAATCGAAACTGCGATGGCGGGCATACCAAAGCTTGATTATACTCGTTCGATTTCGCGTTATGGGCTCTCGCAAGTAACCGTTATTTTTAACGAAGGCACCGATATTTACTGGGCGCGCCAGCAAATTAGTGAGCGTATTCAAAGTATTCGCTCAGACTTACCTGCCAATATTGAGCCAAACTTAGGGCCAATTGCCAGTGGCCTAGGGGAGATTTTTACTTACTCGGTGCATGCAAATAAAGACGCATTAAAAGGCGATGGAACCCCATTTAGTGCAGAAGACTTACGTACTTTGCAAGATTGGGTTATTCGCCCGCAGCTTTTAAAAGTGAAAGGCGTTACCGAAATAAACAGCCAAGGTGGCTTTGAGCGCCAGTACCAAGTAGCGCCAATGCCCGAAAAACTACTCGCTTACAAGCTCACGCTAAGCGATGTTATTACTGCTCTTAAATTAAATAACAGTAATCAAGGTGCCGGATTTATAGAGCGCTTTGATGGGCAATATTTAGTGCGCTCACCAGGGCAATTAAAAAGCATTGATGATATAGCCAACACGGTTGTTGCTAAGCGAGATGATGCACCCGTTCGCATAAAAGATGTGGCCAACGTGCGTTTAGGAAAAGAGCTCAGAACAGGCGCAGCCACTTATAACGGTGAAGAAACCGTACTCGGTACTGCCATGATGTTAATTGGCGAAAACAGCCGCATAGTTGCAAAAGCCATGGCAGATAAACTCAAAGACGTACAGCTAAGCTTGCCTGAAGGTGTTGTGGTTGAGGCTGTTTATGACCGTACAACTCTTGTTGATAAAACCATAGAAACTGTAAAAACTAATCTGTTTGAAGGCGCGGTGCTGGTGGTTGTTATTTTACTGCTACTACTGGGTAACGTAACTGGCGCATTGATTACGGCAATGGTTATTCCACTCAGTATGTTATTTGCCATTACAGGCATGGTGGGTAATCGGGTATCGGGTAATTTAATGAGTCTAGGCGCAATCGACTTTGGTTTAATTGTTGATGGCGCTGTTATTGTGGTTGAAAACTGCCTGCGTCAACTCGGTATGGCTCAGCATAAACATGGCAGGTTGCTTACATTAAACGAGCGTTTAAATGTGGTAACCGCCGCCACTAAAGAAGTGTTCAGCCCTGCAGTATTTGGCATTTTAATTATTATGCTGGTGTATTTACCGTTATTTGCACTGAGCGGGGTTGAGGGCAAAATGTTTCAGCCAATGGCATTTACCGTTGTAGCCGCACTAGTTGGCGCACTTATTTTTGCCGTTACCTTTGTACCTGCCGCTATTGCGGTATTCGTACGTGGCAAGGTGAGTGAAAGCGAAAATGCAGTTATGCGTGGTATTAAAAAAGGCTATAAACCGCTACTTGGTCTATCGCTTAAGTTACCGTGGGTGATGGTATGTATTGCGGGTATTTTAGTGATTGCACTTGGCTTTAAAGTTAAAAATATGGGCGCTGAGTTTTTACCGCAGCTAGATGAAGGCGATATAGCCATGCATGCACTGCGTATTACCGGTACCGGTATTGAGCAATCGGTAAAAATGCAAAAAGAGCTAGAGCAAGCCATTTTAGCCATACCTGAAGTTGAAAAAGTATTTTCAAAAATTGGTACGCCCGATGTAGCAAACGATCCGATGCCACCTAACGTTGCCGACACTTTTTTAATGTTAAAACCGCGCGATCAATGGCCAAATCCTACTTTATCTAAAGAAGAACTCGTTAAGCAAATTCGCCATTTAGTAAATGAAGTGCCAGGTAATAACTATGAATTTACGCAGCCGATAGAAATGCGCTTTAACGAGTTAATAGCCGGTGTGCGCGCCGATGTTGCAGTGCGTATTTATGGCGATGACTTATCAACATTAAAACAGTACGGCGAAAAAGCCACAGCCTTGGTGCAAAACATAACCGGTGCAACCGATGTACGCCTTGAACAAATGGAAGGTTTGCCAACGCTTTCTGTAACGCCGCTTCGCGACCATATGGCGCTACTAGGTTTAACCGTAACCGATATACAGCAAAGTGTGAGCGCTGCGGTAGGCGGTGTGCAAACAGGGCTTATTTTTGAGGGCGATAAACGCTTTTCGTTATTAGTGCGTTTGGATGAACGCTGGTCTAGGGATATAACACAGCTTGCGCGTTTGCCGGTGGCAGTGCCAAAAAGTGCTAACCCAGACCTTGCATTTGTACCGCTTGGCGAAGTGGCGACAATCAGCATTGAAAAAGGGCCTAATCAAATAAACCGTGAAAGCGGCAAACGTAACGTAGTGGTAACTGCAAATGTAGAGGGGCGCGATTTAGCAAGCTTTGTAAGTGATGCGCAGGCGGCTTTAAATTCAGATCTTAATTTACCAAGTGGTTATTGGATTGAATATGGCGGCACGTTTGAGCAATTAGAATCAGCAAGTAAGCGTTTATCGCTGGTGGTGCCGGTTACTTTATTACTTATATTTGGCTTATTGTACAGCGCCTTTGGATCGCTGCGTGATTCGTTAATTATATTTAGCGGCGTACCACTTGCGCTTACCGGTGGCGTGCTTGCGTTATTGCTACGCGATATGCCGTTATCAATATCGGCAGGCGTTGGCTTTATCGCGCTAAGTGGCGTAGCCGTATTAAACGGTGTGGTTATGCTGTCGTTTATTAAACAATTAAGAGCCGATGGGCTTAGTTTAATTGATGCGATACAAACCGGTGCACTTTCGCGCTTGCGTCCAGTATTAATGACCGCTTTAGTGGCAAGCTTAGGGTTTGTCCCTATGGCGCTAAATACAGGTACTGGCGCTGAGCTACAAAGACCACTGGCAACCGTGGTAGTTGGCGGTATTATTTCATCAACTCTACTTACGCTATTAATATTGCCTGCACTTTATAAATTAGTGCATGCGAAGTTTAATAAGCAAAAAGAGGCTGAATTAGCTTAAGTATTAGCTATTAATAGTGTAATCAAAAAAGCAGCTATAATTATAGCTGCTTTTTATTTGGGTAATTATTTAGCAAAAATACTACATTAATTATACTGAAACAGGTTATCCCAACGTTCATCTAAAATAGCTTTTGCATGGTCTAAACTTAGCGCGTTATACACTTCATTACCTTCTATTTCGTTACTACATGTTACCAAACGCATACGTACCAGCTTTTCAAGTGCATCGCTAATTTCAAAATCAAGATCGCACTGATATTTGCTTTTAAACCAATGCTCTATTTGTTCATCAAGCGTTTGTGCGGTTAAGCCACTTTCTGATTTTAATAAAAAAGTATAAGCAAGCAGGGCTTCTTTTATGTCTTCTTCTTCGGCAGCATCAATAAGCGTGTGAAAAACACCCGCGTTGTTATCGAGGTTTTTAAAGTAGAGATTATCGCTAAGCGCTTTCATAAATTTAATTTTACGGTTTTTAAACTTACTCCATTCTTTAAAAATAAAGCTGCCAAATACTCCCATGCCAATAGCAAAGGTAATAAAATGTTGTTGGGTCATTTCTACAGCTTCACTTCTAAAGCCACCCCAAAAAGCAAACAGAGCAAGCAATAATACAATTGATGCACCAAGTTTGGTAATAAGTACCACTGCACCGCCAACTAAAGCCGATGAGCCAATAATTGCTTTATCGATAGGGCGCATGCGTACTTCACTATTAGGAAATAGCATTTCGAGATCGGCCTTTGGTACATTTTGAAACAGCTTTACTATGGTTGAACTTGGCTCAAATCCCATTGGCGTTTTATTTTTAGCTTTAAAATAAGCGCTATCTTTAAAGCGAATAAACACAGCAACACGGTCGTAATTAGTAAAGTGCAGCGGCTTTTTACGAAGGCCCCAAAAGCTGGTAATCGTTTCAGTGAGTTGCGACTCGCCACGGCGATAAAATACGACTTCTTCAAAGTCGTCAAATTCAACTTCAAGGCGCACCTTAAATAGCGACTCTTCATTTAATGCATCTTGTAAGTCTTCATTGGTGATCACTTCAAAATTAGCGGCATTAAGCACCTTGGCAAAATCTTTAGCAAACTCACGTTGGCACTGCGCTTTTTGATCAGCCGATACTGGCGCTAACGATCGCGTGTCACTGTTGGGATCAAAAGGGGCGTAGTTGTTTTTAAGTGATTCAAGTGTTGCGTGGTAATCGTAATGAATAAGGCTTGCTAGTAAATCGCAAAATTGTTTAAACGATGTTTGTTGTGTGTTGTTATTGAGCTCTTGGCTACACATATCAACAATATCTTGCTTTCTAAAGGGAATAAAACGCGCACTTTGCATAAATTAATAACTACTGTGATAGGGAATCTAACTACATGCGCACATAATAAAATATTATTATAGATATTACTAATTTGTTAATGCATTAGAACCTGATAAATTTAGTACACTGTTTTCAGCGTGTATTAACCTAAATATGTAATTATTAGCTCATTGAATACTCTTGTTCTTATTTATAAGTGAAAAGGATTTACTATGGCCATTCAAAAAAAGCTAAAAGAAAAAACACGTAATTTTATTGATTCTAAGCATATGCTTAGCGGTATTACAGTGGCGTCGTTTTTAGAGTCAACCATAGTTCCTATTCCACTTGAGGCTGTATTAGTACCGCTAATGCAAGCTCGTAGAGAGAAGCTATGGCTTATCGCGTTAATGGCGACTTTAGGTTGCATAGTGGGTGCATTGTTTGGCTATGCGTTAGGTTATTATTTATTTGATGCGGTTGGCGATTGGATTATTAATACGTTTTCGAGCCCTGAGCAATTTGAAAACGTTAAACAACAAATGCAAGATCAAGGTTTTTGGTTTGTAATAACACTGGGCATAGTGCCTATTCCGTTTCAAATAGCGATGCTTGCAGCAGGCGCGACTAAGTACTCTATTTGGCTATTTTTATTGGCTTCGGGTATCGCGCGTTCTATTCGTTACTTTGGCTTGGCCATTATTGTTTATTATGCAGGTAATGAAGCAGAGCGAATCATTAGCAAACATAAAACTAAGGCTATGATTGGCATTACTATTTTAGTGTTGGGATTGTGGGGACTTAGTACCGTAGTTTAAGTATAAATTTGGGGGTTATTGTGGGTTTTATCTTCGCGAGGGTTTTTATTATTGTGCTATAGTTTTTAAATGAAGTACTGAAAAACCTAGCAATTAATATGATTGAAACTGTAAAACTTACCGTTAAACTTTCTAATTTTTATAAAATGCCTTTGATCAATAAAGTTTTAAGTTTAGCTTTATTGATCTATATTGCTATTTTTTCAGCCTACTCCCTAACTAACTTCCCTCCCTTGCAAGTTCAAAATAATGTTTACGGTTTTACTACCGATTTTATTAATTTAATTGTACTTGTATTTTTATTTTGGATGGTCCAATGCTCTGAACTATCTAAGCAGGCATATATTTTTTCTAGTTTAGGTTTATTACTTTGGAGTATTGGAGCTACTGCTGATGTACTAGATGAGTTAGTTGTGCAGCCTTACTGGGTAAGTATTTATTTTGAAGACTTATGCAGAACCAGCGGCATGCTTTTAACTTCCTATGGTTTATTTAAAACGATGCGCTTTGTACAAAGTATCAATAACCGATTAGCACGTGAGCTAATTATTGACGATTTAACTAAGGTGCATAACAGACGTTATTTTTATCAGCACGCTAAAGATGCTCAGCTCTCACCTTTCGTTATTTTAATTATCGATATAGACCACTTTAAAGCAATTAATGATGAATTTGGTCATGATGTAGGTGATGCAGTGCTTAAAGAACTAGCAACTAAATACGACAATGCTTTTACGTATAAAAATAAATTTGCTCGCCTCGGCGGTGAAGAGTTTGGCGGCTACTTGCCTACAAATAATATGATGCAAGCGTGTAATTTTTCAAAACAATTAATTACCATTGCGCACACCATAAGTGTTAAAAATTCTCGCCACTTAACAGTAAGCATAGGTGTTGCAATGCAAACGCCTAATGAGCCTTTAGATAAAGTAATGAAACGCGCTGACCAAGCTTTATATTTAGCTAAAAAGAATGGTCGAGATCGTTTTGAAGTTGCCCCGTAAGCGTTTTTAATTATATAAAAACACGTCCTTATTCTTTGCACATTTACTACACTTTTTAACGTTTTCGTAAGGAAATGTCAGTGAGGGTAATGCTTTGTAAATCATGAAATTAAAATAGAATGTTTGGGTCATAATGGAGATATTAATAATAAGGAATAACCTTAATGACCAACTCCCTTTTAAAAGCTGCATTACCCTTAAGTCTAATTACTATTTTGTCGGGCTGCGGCTCTGATGATAGCTCAAGCTCTACAGGTTACATCCAATTGTATAACGGCTCTTACAATAGCCCATACACGCGTTTGTTTGTTGAAGAAACAGAGCGTTCAGGCGCTGATTTTGCCGATGTAACTACTCGCCATAACTACAGCACAGGTACTTATGATGTAAGTTTTGAATACCTAGATGCTAACGACAGCTATATAACAATTAGCGACCAAGAAATTTCTATTAAAGGTGACAAAACACAGTTAGTAGTAATGAGCGGCAACTTCGATGAACCTACATTTACAGAGCTTAGCGTACCTATCACAAGCGATACGGGTGAGTTTAACTTAGGGTTTTATAATATTGCAGGGGAAGACACTAACTACGATATTTACTTAGCAACTGATGATGGCGTATTTGAAAGCGCGACACTTTTTTCATCGGCTCAATATTTAAGTGAGTTAGACCTGCAAAGCATTGATGAAGGTTATTACACTATTTATATAACTCAAGCGGGCAGCAGTGATGTTGTGTACGAGTCGTCATCTGTTTATTTATACGACGAAGCAAGCTATGTAGCAATGATCCGCCCAAGTTATGCAACAGAAGAAGGCGGTATTACGCTTGATGTAGTAACCGATAATAATTACGTTACTGAGCTTAAGCACCAATCTGCGTTGGGGCAATTACGTTTTATAAATACGATTGATGACTACTCGCCAGTTAGCTTTTCGGCTACACGTGGCACAACTGTAAATACAACAAATACAGTCGCTAGTGATTCGTATACAGACTATGTTGAACTTTCGCCTAATAGTTACAGCGTAGCGATGTACGACGAAGAAGGCACAAAGCTTGCCGATAACTTTTTAATGACGCTAGAGCGTGAGCAAAGTGCGGTGGGTATTTTTTATAACGACGTTGATAACGGTCTACGTATGATGAGCGTTGAAGAAAACCTAACGCCAAGTAGTTACAGCCATACGGTATCGGTTGTAAACCTAATTGAAAGCTATGCAGGACAATCGGTTTCAGATGTTGATGTGTACTTTACACTTAACGGCGAAACGGTAGATGACACCAGTAACGTAGTTGATGGTTTAGATAGATACGATCAAGAAGAGCAGGTTGTAGATAACGAAGTTTACACTGTTTATGCTGTATATGAAGACAACGGTCAGCAAATTGTGCTTATTCAACAAAGCGATATGGACTTTACACAAGAGGGTAATTACATATTGATTTTAGAGCATGATGAAACAACAAGCTCAGGTTATAAAATGACCCTAGAGCGCACTATCACCGATAGTGTTGAATAACCCTAAATATATTAAGTAGCGTAAAGCCTAAGTACTTTAAGTGCTTAGGCTTTTTTATCGAACAAAATTTACCTACTTATTAATAATTAGGTACACTCAGGGCATAATAATTAATAAGAGTGTGCCATGGATGATTTAGTTGGGTTAGCCGTTATAGTAATACTGGTTGTAGTTGCCGGTGCTATTTGCGGCTTAATAGCGCTAGTGCAGTTAAATGGATTAAAACAAGAAGTTGCTGTTTTAAGGGCCAAAGTAACACACTTACAAACACATAAACCGATATCGCAAAGTGAACCTCAAAGCGAAGCATCTACTGCTCAGGCAGCGCTTTCAAGGTCTGAGCCAATCGCTGCTTATAAAGCACGGTCAAACTTAACGCCCCAAAGCGTGTCACCACCTGTAATAAATCAGCCATCAGCACCTCCTAAAAAAGCCAAACCAGCTAAAGCATCAGCCATAGAATTACTCTTTAATAAACTACGCGCAGGGTTTGAAGAGAACTGGATGACCTGGATAGGCGCAATAGCGCTTGCGTTTGGGGGCATATTTTTAGCTAAATACAGCCTAGAAGCTGGATTACTCTCGCCAGTAATGAGGTTGAGTTTAGGCGGCTTATTTGGGCTTAGCTTAATTGCAGCCGCGGCTTATTTACATCATAAACGCATTGTATTTGAAGGCTTTAATAATTACATACCCGCAGCGCTTGCAAGCGGCGGGTTTATTACCTGTTTTGCTTTAACGCTTTTAGCTTACAGTAGCTACGATATGCTTAGTCCTACCGTGGCATTTTTTGCACTGGCAGTTATTGCGATTAGTGCAAGTGCGATGGCGCTTAGGTTGGGGCCATTATTGGCTGTATTAGGTATTATTGGCGCTTATAGTGTACCAATATGGGTTAGCACTGGCAGTGGTAACTTGTTTGCATTATTTATGTATGTTGGCTTTGTAAGTTTGTCGGCTGCGTTAGTTGCACATAAAGTACAGCGAGCTTGGTTGTGGTATTTATTATGGGCGGGGCACATTGGCTGGTATTTAGTTGGTTTTACGCTACTTAAAATTAATACCGTTTGGTTAATGGGGACGTTTGCTTTACTTAGCATTGTAGGGCTAATTGCTATACCGCGATTGGGCTTAAAATTGAGTGTTATTGAGCACCGCCCGCACAGTTTAAAACGCTTAATTAAAGTGCTTCCAGATCACCTCTTATTACTCGCTTTTATAGCGCCCTTAATATTTACCATGTTAATAAGTCACTTTGATATGCAGTGGCAAACAATCGGCGTGTTATGTATTGTATTGGTGTTGTTTTTAGTACTTAAAAATAGCCGCTGGGATATTTGGCAGGGCGTAGCATTAGTTATTTCAACGCTATTAGTGATAGGCGCTGAACGCACGCATCTTTCGCCAAACCTATTTGATGACGCACTCTTTATATTCAAAAATGAGTATGGTTTGGGTTTATTACTCGGATTGTTACTTACCGCTTTTGGGCTCTATTACGGCAAAAAACAGATTAAGCGTTTAGCCTTTCATATTACGGGGGCATTTAGTGCATTTGTAATGATAGCTACTTTATATACGCTTATTCCTAATTCTGCGTTAAGTACTGCATATCCACTTTGGGCCGTTGTATTGTTTGTAGTAGCGGCTATTTTAATAAAGCTCGCGCAGCATAATACAACGCTATTTCAGCGTTTTACTTATTGGGTAGGCGCTAATGCCAATATTACGTTAGCAATTACTATGCTACTAAGTGACAGCGGATTAACCATCGCACTTGCTGTGCAAGTATTACTTATAAGCGTACTTATTAAACGCTATAGCGTGCCTATGCCGCATTGGCCTATAAAAGCCTTGGTTGCTGCGTTATTACTGCGCCTTACGCTTTCATCTTGGACGCCAAGCTACGATGCGCTAACCGTATTTGGTTTGCATTGGAGTATTGTGGTTTATCCGTTATGTATTGCGTTATTTTTTGCCGCAGCTAAGTGCTTTGACTCATCAAAACTTAAAATATGGCTGGAAGGTGCAGCGCTTCATTGTTTAGCGCTTTTTATTACCACCGAAACAAGTTATCAGCTAGTAGGGCATTATCCGCAATTTGATTCACTTAACTTTTACGAACAAATACTCCTTACCTGTAACTGGCTGGCATTAGGGTGTGTGTACTTACACAGAGCAAAACTTGCCGGTACTTTAGCTAAGTTATACCAAGTGGCGGGCTTTGCACTTGCGGGGTTAGCAGGGGTTTTTGCTATTAAAACACTGCTTGACGACAACCCATTATTCGAATCCCTTTACATAGGTGAGCTGCCAATATTTAACTGGTTATTACTATTGTGGCTAGTACCTGCAGGATTAACGCTTTGGCTGGCCAAGCTTGTAAAACCAATAAATGCTAAAGCTACGCCATTTATATTGGCCGTTGCGGGTGGCTTTATATTATTGGCAATAAACAGCTTTATTCGTCAATACTGGCAAGGTCCTTACATTTACTTATCAAAAGGCGCAAGTAATGCAGAGCTTTATAGCTACTCTGTCATTTGGTTAGTAATGGGTGCGGGTACTGTTATTTTTGGTCATTTAAAAAACCAGTTATTAATACAAAAAGTAGGCTTAGGCTTACTAGCTGCAGTTATTGTTAAAGTGTTCTTAATTGATATGGCTAATTTGGAGGGGTTGCTTAAAGCGCTTTCGTTTATTGGTTTAGGGCTTTCGTTGGTGGGACTAAGTTGGTTGTTCCAAAAGCTTAGAAGCCGAGTAAATCCAGTTTAACTTTATGAACACTTTATAATGCAAAGCCCAGTGAAGATACTGGGCTTTTTGTTTTACGCTATTATTTGATAGCTTTTAACTAGAATACTTTTAACTAAAATATTATGTACTGTGATTAAGCAGTGCCTTTAGTTTGCCCGGTTTAATTGGCTTACTTAAATAATGAATATTAGCGGCTTTGGTTTCTTGTTTAAGCTCGGTGTCGCGCACTGCGGTAATTAAAATAGCGGGTACCTGGCTTTGCCAAATTTCGCGCAGAGTTTTAATTAGCGTTATGCCATCGCAGTCGCTACCTAATTGATAGTCCATTAAAATAACATCGGGTGCGCGGTTTTGCTTAGCATGCGCCAGTACATTATCTACGTTATCAAACAGGGTGTAATTAGCTTGCCACTTTTTAAGTAAGCTTGCCATTGCGGCTAGGTTTTCAGGGTCGTCATCCACGGCAACAATATTAATTGCTGCACGGTTTTCTATTAGGCTGTTTGTCGTACTTTTTTGTTGCACAAACTGCTCATCGCCATAAGGTACTTCAATACTAAAACGGCTACCTTTATTAGGCTCAGAATGAACATCAAGCGGCAAACTTAATAAGTCAGCCATACGTTTTACAACACCCAAGCCTAAGCCTACGCCTTTGTTATCGCCCGACTCAACACGGTAAAAGTCGTTAAATATTTTAGCTTGCTCAACTTCGCTAATACCTGGGCCTGTATCCCATACTTCTATTCGTAAATTGTGTTTACGGTTTCTACAGGCAATTAATACACGGCCGTTATCGGTGTATTTTACTGCATTAGAGACCAAGTTTTGAATAATTCGGCGCAAATAGGTTATATCGCTGTGCACAATTTGCTGGTGTGAACGCACACTAAGTTTAAGCCCTTTATCACTTGATAAAATAGCGTATTCACTTTGCAGTGGCGCTAAAATATCTTCGATATAAAAGTGGCGAGGGGTTGGGGTCATAGCGCCTTGTTCTAGCTTGGCTATTTCAAGTAATGCCGACATTAAATGCACGGTTGAATCGAGACTGTCGCCTAGTTTTTCAAAGCTGTTTTGGTTAGTGCTGTCGAGTTGCTTTTCGTCAATGGCAGCAAGGTATAAACGTGCTGCGTTTAACGGCTGTAAAATATCGTGGCTCGCCAGTGCTAAAAAGCGCGTTTTACTGTCGTTGGCTTGCTCTGCTTCTCGTTTGGCTAAAGTAAGTGCTTGCTCGGTTTGTACACGGCTATCTATTTGAGCTTGTAAGTCTCTATTAATGGTTTGCACTTCTTGAGTTCGCGCTTCTATGCGGTTTTCAAGATCCATGTTTACTTCTTCAAGCGCATTTTGCGTACTTATGTGATTGGTAATATCCGAAAAGCTGGTAACAAATCCGCCATCGGGCAGCGGATTCCCAATCATTTCGTATACTTGGCCATTACGACGGTGGCGAATAAAGTGATGCGAGCTGCCGTATTTTAAATGCTGCACACGTTTTTCTACTTGGCGCTCTATTTCGCCAGGGCCACATTCGCCGCGCTCTGCGTTGTATCTAATAATATCCTCTATGGGTTGGCCTACTTCTAAAAACCCTTCAGGGTAGCCGAACATTTCGCTGTAGCGCTTATTCCAAGCCACTAGCTTTAAATCTTTATCAACAACCGAAATACCATGACTTAAATTTTCGAGTGAGGTAAATAACAGGTTTTGATTAAACTGCAGCGCTTGTGTGGTCTCGTCAAAAAAGTTTACAACTTCTTCAAACGCCATGCGCTTACCCGACGATACCGTGTGTATTAATGCTTGAGCCGACGATGCGCCCAGCACGCCTGTTAAAGCGCGTTCGCAGTAGGCTATAAATTCAGGCTCTGGGTGTGCGTTATTATCGCTTAAGTGATGGGCGAGTGCGTAATGGGCCAATACTTGTTGGCTGCGCTGAATACCTAAAAAGGTTTGTAGGAGTATTTTAAAGTCGTAAACAGTGGCTTTTACGTCTTTATTTAAGCGCCTTGATAAAATAGCCTGATCTTTAGGATTAACAAAAGCAGCTGCCTGAATTTTATCAATTAAGCGCTCCTCAGCCCCTAGTGAAAAACTAATATAACAACCAATATTGGCAAACAAAGCTATTAAGGTTCCACGCGTGATAAGTGTTTGTTGTAGCTCGCTATCAAGGGTTGTGCCGGCATCGAGTATTGGCAGCATTAGAAATAGTATCCAGCAAATAAAGCCAGCCACTAAACCTGCATAAACCCCATAAGCATGACCTTTTCGCCAATATAAACCACCCACAATAGAGGGCAGTAATTGTGTAACAAGTGAAAAAGCCACCAAGCCCATACTTGCCAGTGCACTGCTGTGGCCAAACCATTGTTGATAGAAATAAGCCAAAATTAATATGCCTGCAATAGCAAAGCGCCTTACTAGTAAAATACGAGACTTATAACTGGTGGTAATTAAGTTGCGTTTAAATTTACGACGTAGCATTAACGGTAATACCACATCGTTTGAAATCATCGTGCTCAACGTTAGCGTGGCTACCACTATCATTGCAGTAGCGGCAGATAAACCGCCTATAAATACAAAGGTGGTTAAAAAGGCATTGTCGTTAATTAAAGGTAGGGCAAGTACAAAGCTGTCGGGTGAATAGCCACTGCCAATTTCAGGATGAATAGCCGCTGTGGCAATAGGTAAAATCATTGCGGCGGTTAATAGTAAATACAGCGGAAAAGCCCAGCGAGCGGTAAGTAAGTGACGTTTATTTTGATTGTCGACCACGGTTACATGAAACTGACGTGGTAAACATATAATAGCCGCCGCAGCCATTAAAGACTGACCAATAAAGTTAAAACTAAAAAAGTTAAAGTTAGTCCAGTGATCCCACATCGATTCGGTTACCTTATTTGCAGCGGTTTCGGGCAAGTTAAATAGTGTAAATACTGCAAGTCCAGCAACAGCAATAAGGGCAATCAGTTTAATCATTGATTCAAATGCAACAGCAAGCATTAACCCAGAACGATATTCAGTTACATCAACCTTGCGTGTACCAAAAAATATGGCAAACAAAGCCATAATTAATGTGGCAGAAAGCGCGAGCATATCACCGGATATTTTAGTACTACTTTGCAGCAGTAAAAAGCTGGTACTGAGCGCTTTTAATTGCAGTGCAATGTAGGGAATAGTCGCTAGTAACGCGATTACAGTAACCATAATCGCCGTAGTTTGGCGTTTGCCGTAACGAGCTGAAATAAAATCGGCAATAGTGGTTATATTTTGCTTTTTACTTACTAATACCAGTTTACGTAAAAACCCTTGGCCGAAAAAAAACAACAATGCAGGGCCAAGTAAAATGGGTAAATAACTCCAACTGCTGGTGGCCGCTGTACCTACCGAGCCGTAATAAGTCCACGACGTACAATAAATGCCTAATGACAGTGAATATACAAAAGGATGGTGGCTAATACGCTTTGCCAAAGGTGTTGTTTTATCGCCCCAGTTGGCAAGCCAAAACAGCACACCTATATAACTTAAAGCAACAATAATGAGTACGGCAGTCATGTTGTTATTAAACCTTATTATTTTAAATAGTGCCTCAACCCTATGAGGAATTAACACAATACCAGAACTCCTAGCGAGTGTGCGTGCAGATTTTTATTTCCAAATGGTATTTGTTTTTCAAGTTGTTGAATTTAATTGGTTAAATTTAAATTTGTAATTATATTAGACTAATGTCGCAGTATTAACTAATTTGTAACATTTCCTGTATTTTAAATATCCATAAATGATTAACTTTATGTAATTAAAAGGTTTTTGGTTTTTTAAATAAAATTCAATCTGCAGTTTACGTAAACGTTAACAGGCTGTTACGACTATGGTCTCAATTCAATATTTAACCAGCGTTGCTAAATTGGTAAGCGAAGATAAAAAACCACTCATCGCGATATTGCGGTGCTTAAAGGGGAAAACAAAAATGGCTTTTAAAGATGAAGAACAAGCAAAAGCTTATTGGGCTGAAAACATTTCACTGTTATTTAAACTATTAGCAGTGTGGTTTATCGTGTCTTTCGGCTTTGGCATATTACTGGTTGATGTACTTAATGAAGTGCGTTTTTTTGGGTTTAAACTTGGCTTCTGGTTCGCCCAGCAAGGCGCGATTTATACCTTTGTTGCTTTGATTTTTGTGTACGTTTTCAAAATGAATACGTTAGATAAAAAATACGGCGTAGACGAATAGGAGCTAAGCAATGGATGTTCAAACACTCACGTTTATAATTGTTGGTTTAAGCTTTGCGCTTTATATCGGCATAGCAATTTGGGCCCGAGCGGGTTCAACTAAAGAGTTTTATGTAGCAGGCGGCGGCGTACCTCCTCTTGCTAATGGTATGGCAACGGCTGCCGATTGGATGAGCGCCGCGTCGTTTATTTCAATGGCGGGTATTATTTCGTTTGCAGGTTACGATGGCAGTGTTTACTTAATGGGGTGGACAGGTGGTTATGTACTATTAGCCATGTGTTTAGCGCCTTACTTACGTAAATTCGGCAAGTTTACTGTGCCAGACTTTATTGGCGACCGTTACTATTCACGTACCGCGCGTTTAGTGGCAATTGTATGTGCCATATTCATTTGTTTCACTTACATTGCAGGGCAAATGCGTGGTGTAGGCGTGGTATTTTCACGCTTTTTAGAAGTAGAAATTGAAACCGGTGTTTACATTGGTATGGTGATTGTATTTTTCTACGCCGTACTTGGCGGTATGAAAGGCATTACCTACACGCAAGTAGCGCAGTACTGTGTACTTGTATTTGCATACCTTGTACCAGCCATTTTTATCTCGATGATGATGACGGGTCACTTCTTCCCACAAACAGGTTTTGGTGCCACATTAATTGGCAGCGATGGCGTGTACGTACTTGATAAACTGGACGGTCTAAGCGCTGAGCTTGGTTTTGCACAGTACACCGAAGGCTCTAAGAGCATGATTGACGTGTTCGCTATTACTGGTGCATTAATGGTAGGTACTGCTGGTTTACCACATGTAATTGTTCGCTTTTTCACTGTACCTCGCGTAAAAGACACGCGTATTTCTGCAGCATGGACTCTTGTGTTCATCGCGATTGTTTATACCACAGCACCAGCGGTTGCCTCGTTTGCTCGTGTAAACATGATTGATACCATAAACGGTAAAGATGGCAGTGGTACAGAGTATGCAGAAGCACCAGGGTGGATTAAAAACTGGGAACGCACAGGTTTAATTACATTTGATGATAAAAACGGCGATGGCAAAATGTTCTACACGGCGGGTAAAATCACCGATCCGAACAGTGCTAACGAAGTAAACGTAGACCGCGACATTATGGTATTAGCTAATCCAGAGATTGCTAACTTACCAGCGTGGGTAATCGCACTTGTAGCTGCGGGTGGTATTGCCGCTGCACTGTCTACAACAGCAGGTTTACTACTGGTTATTTCAACCTCTGTTTCGCACGATTTACTCAAGCGAACTCTCAAGCCCGATATTACCGACAAGCAAGAGTTACTTGCAGCGAGGTTGGCAGCCATGGTCGCTATTGTTATCTCCGCGTACTTTGGTATTAACCCGCCTGGATTTGTGGCATCGGTAGTGGCATTTGCATTCGGCTTGGCGGCAGCGAGTTTCTTCCCAGCAATTATTATGGGTATATTCTCTAAAACAATGAACCGCGAAGGCGCAATTGCAGGCATGGTAACGGGTATTGGCTTTACCGCTGCGTATATCATTTTCTTCAAGTTTGTTAGCCCAGAGCTAAACAGCCCTGAAAACTGGTTCTTAGGTATTTCACCTGAAGGTATTGGCTTAATTGGTATGATTATTAACTTTGCAGTAGCTGCAATTGTTCTTAAGTTTACTAAACCTACACCAGTTGAAATTCAACTAATGGTTGAAGGTATTCGTAACCCTAAAGGATCGGCTGAAGCGCATGACCATTAGCCACAATTTATAAGTTACAGTTTAGAAAACATAAAGCACCAAAAGCCCGACTTTAGTCGGGCTTTTTATTTGTTTAATAAATAAGTACATTGGTGTTGTGTATACTTTTTAATGAGTACAACAATGAGTGTAGAGCAACAAGAAATAGCCCAATACGTTTGTTTGCAAGCGCCTTTTA
The DNA here is from genome assembly GCF_038900255.1 of Pseudoalteromonas sp. AS84. Lineage (NCBI taxonomy): Bacteria > Pseudomonadati > Pseudomonadota > Gammaproteobacteria > Alteromonadales > Pseudoalteromonadaceae > Pseudoalteromonas > Pseudoalteromonas sp. AS84. Next base: position 135,638 of record NZ_JBBMQY010000008.1, read on the forward strand.
CACTGCTTGATAGCAGCGCATACGAATATTTTGTAAATCATCTTGATATTATTTACCTCACCCGCGAAAACCAAACGCAGTGGTTACAAAGTGAAAACCCTAAACTATTTTTAATTCGCTCTGGTTTGTACGACCTAGTTGATGGCAAGGGGGATGTTGTTACACGCTTAGCGCAAGGTGATTATTTTGGTTTTCCGTCGCTGTTAACCGGCGAAGCAATTCAAAATAGGTTAGAGGTACAAAAAGAAGGCATAGTGTATATGCTCTCTCAAACGCATTTTGATTATTTACGCCGAGAATACAAATCGTTTGAGCAATATTTTGTACGCGCTCATGCTAACCGGTTGTTGTCATCGCATTATAAAAGTAAAAACGATAGTTGGTCTGAACGTAAAATATCAGAGCTGATGACCCGCACAGCAATTACACTTTCGCCCGATGCAAGTATTAGGCAAAGCGCTAAAAAAATGAAAGAGCATGGTGTCTCGTCAATAATGATAACGCAGCACGCACACTTAGTGGGAGTTGTGACTGACCGCGATTTACGTAATCGAGTACTTGCTGACGAGGTAGACCCACAAGATGCAGTCAGCAGTATTATGACCGCCAAGCCCAAGTTTATATTTGAAAATAACCGGGTGTTTTCGGCGCTGCACTTAATGCTTAAATACAATATTCATCATTTGCCCGTGCTCGACGAAAACCATAACCCGATAGGAATGATAACCAGCACCGATTTACTGCGCCAACAAAAAAGTGACCCCGTACAGCTTATTGGGCGCATATACAAAGCGCATACTGTTACTGATTTAAAACGCTACGCAAAAGAAATCCCCGAACTTTTGCGTGGTTTTTCGTACAACATTGACGACATATCGCTAATTGGTAAATTACTGAGTGGTTTAACTGATGCGCTTACATCGCGCCTTATTCATTTATTTCAAGAAGAGCATGGCGCAGCGCTAACCAGCTTTAGTTTTATTTGCTTTGGCTCGCAAGCACGAGAAGAACAAACCCTGCATTCAGATCAAGATAACGGCTTATTACTTCCAAACGACTTAACTCCCGAGCAACACGCTTACTTTAAAAGCATGGGGGAGTTTGTATGTGAAAACTTAGTTGAATGCGGCATTAGGCGTTGCCCAGGTAATATTATGGCAAGCAGCGATGAGTGCCGTATGAGCGTAAACGACTGGAGCGAGCGATTTTTTAAATGGATAAAAAGCCCAACGCCTGATGCAATGCTTAACTGTAAAATATTTTTTGACCTGCGATTTATTGAAGGCTCAAATACTTTATACACCGCTTTTTGCGAGCAATTAATTCGTATATCGCGTAACGACTTATTCTATGCCGCAATGGCAACCGACATAAGCAGCAACAGCGTGCCAATTGGTTTATTTAATAAATTTAAAACTGAAAAAACAGATCAAAATAATAAATATATAGATTTAAAAAAACGCGGTGTCGTAATTATAAATGACATAGTGCGGTTATACGCTTTAAAAGCGGGTATTAGGCGCGCCAACACACAAGAGCGGTTGGACGCACTACTAAAGCATAAACTGATCAGCAAAGAAGATATATACAACCTAAAAGACTGCTGGCGGTTCTTAACGCAGCTTCGCTTGAGTACACAAATAAACGAAGAGGGTTTACCGAGTAATTGTATTAACCCTAATAAATTAAACTCATTAGAGCGCCATCAACTAAAAGAAGCGTTTTACCTTGTTAAACAAGCGCAGCAAGCCGCCGCGTTTAAGTTTGCTCGCGGCAGTTTATAATGATGGATTACTAACATGGTAAAAAAGCTGCTCACTCGGTATTTAAAGCGCCGTAAATTACTAGGCAAAAATGCCTTACAACAACGTTATTTGGTGATTGATTTAGAGCTCACTGGCCTTGATGCAAAACAGCACGAAATTGTATCACTAGCGTGGGTGATAATAGATAACCAATGTATAAAAATGAGCGAGTCGCAGCACCTTATAAATAAAGACGTAAAAAGCCTTGAGCAAAGTCCTGTTTTTCATGGGATTAGTGATGATGCTATAGCAAAAGGGCAAAGCCTAAATAGTATATTAACGCAGTTAAGCAGACATTTTAGCGACTGTATTTTAGTGTTTCATAATGCCATGCTCGACTGGGGATTTTTAAAAATAGCGCTTAAAAATGCCAATATAACGATACGTCCCAAACTCATAATCGACACACTCCATATTGAACAAAAGCGCTTACTTCATCATTCAACTGAAATAAAACAAGATGATTTAACCCTAAATGCCTGTCGCACACGTTATGAGTTACCGAGCTATCATTGCCATCATGCCCTTACTGACGCACAAGCGACCGCCGAGTTACTGCTAGCCCAGTGCCATCAAATAAGCCGTGGCAAAGAGTTGCAGTTGAGGTCAATAATTTAACAAAACTACAGCATTTACTAATTACTTTGTTAAGATAAAAATTTTAAAAGGATTTATTATGGTAATTGAAGCCGCCAGTAAGTATTACAACCAGTTAAACAATGACCTTAAAGCAGTTAAAAAATACATTCATAATAATTTTGGTGTGTTTCTTACTATTCTTTACTTACTGGGTAGTTTGTCAGGTGTCGTGTATCTTTACGTTTTACTTAATAACTTCTCGATTGATGTATTCAACTTCATTGAAATAAGTGACTTTTTACTGGCACTGATTTCAAATCCTTTACTTATTACTCTTTATACTACGCTCATCGTTATAACTGCTATTTATTTCAATTGGCGCTCAGGACACACACCAGACCCTAGTAAAACAAACATTTTAAAAAGACTTTATTATGGCTTTTGTTACCCGTACTATTTATTAAAACCTAGTTATACAGCGGTATTATTTTTAGCACTTATAATACCTACATACCCTACTATATTGGCGCATTTTCATAGTAAAGATATAGTAAACGAAAAAACAATGAGTTATCACTTATCATTAAATTATCCAATTGCTCAGAGTAAAGTAACTCAACTTCAAAATGTTCAAATAGTAGCCTCAACAATTGGGAATTTATTTGTTTATGATAATAAACAAGATAAGTTACTTATTATTTCACAAGAAAATATTTCAGCATTAATACCTAACCTACACCAAGAAAAAACGATTAAGCCAAAGTCAAAAGCTGCATCAAGCACACAGTAATTAAACATTCGCAGAAATACTATTGACTGTTATTTATTAACGCATAACTCAGCATGGCACTTTATTCAGGGCAAATTATGAAACTCATTACCACTATTTTTCTAACCTTATTTCCTCTTATCACTTTTGCCAATTCAAGCTTACCTATAAGCCGTCAAATTTCGGTTCAAGGGACTGCAGAGGTGATTGCCAATCCTGATATCGCTAAAATACTATTTCAAATTATAAGTATTAAAAACGAACCTTTAGCAGCTAAGAACGATCTTGATAATAAAGTTAATTTACTAATTGACGGACTAAATCAATTTGAAATAACTGCCGATGATGTAGCTGCCTCAAGTGTTAAAGTTGAAAAAACGGGTATGGATTACATTGAAACAGGGCATCAAGCTCCCGCTGAATACGCAGCTATAAGGACCTTTGAAGTAACACTAAAAAACATTGAAAGAGTGAATGATTTAAGTGATTTTTTATTGAATTTAAAAGTAAATGCGATTCAAAATACTGAGTTTTTATCTTCAAAAGCTGAGCTGTTACAAGCACAAGCCACACAACAAGCACTTAATAACGCAAAAGAAAAAGCAAATGTACTTGCTAAGTCCTTTGGTACAAAAGTGGGTGAAGTACGCACTATTAGCTCAACTCAAAAAAGCGTTTACAGTGGCTTTGGTGCAGCGGTTAAAAAAATAGATAGAGTAAATCCAATGAGCGATTCATTTCCTAAAGCTTGCAAAAATTATTTACAGCAAACGATAAGCTTTAAATCATCAATAAACGTGGTGTTTGATTTAGAAGTAAATGATTAAGTTAGGGCGTGTTTTTCTTTCGATGTTGAATTTGCAGCGGTATGTTTGGTATTAAAGCAAGGCAGAGCCTATGGTGTGTGGTTATTCCACATAAGTAGGCGATAACACAGCATAAATACCAAACATGCGCTGCCCTTTGGGTTCGTCCTAGGGACAATTCACTCTTTGTTGCTCGGTTTTTACTTAGCCCACTAGGTTTCAAACCTCGCGCCGCGATTAAATAGCCCCTAGATAGAACAAATTTAACCCCGAATGGTCAACACGCCCCAAAATTTTCATTTCAAATACATTTTCATAATGTAAGCTGGCTTTAAGTTTTTGATTAATTTAAAGGTAGCCATATTATGAGCGATGAAAATAACACGTTAAAAGCCCAAACTGAGGCAAAAATAGCAGCAGGGCGTAAAGGTAATCCTGATTTTATGAAAGGTGTTGATGAAACGATTGCACAGGCAAAAGCGTTTCAACAAGGTGCTAATGCACTTGATTTAAACCAAAGCGCACCAAGTTTTGAGTTACCAAATCAACATGGTCAATCGGTGCAGTTAACCGAGTTACTTGCTAAAGGGCCTGTAGTTGTTACTTTTTATCGTGGTAGTTGGTGTCCGTACTGCAATTTACAGCTCAAAGCGCTTCAAGCACGCTTGCCTGAAATTCATGCGTTAGGCGCACAATTGGTGGCTATTAGCCCGCAAGTACCCGATGGCTCACTTAGTGATGATGAAATAAGTAACATGGATTTTTTAGTACTGAGTGATCAAAATGCCGATGTAGCAGCAAGCTACGGCGTAGCATGGCAAGTACCTACATTTTTACTAGAACATATGCGAGTAGACCGAGGCCTAGATTTAGAGTCGGTTAATAATGGCAATAGTCGTGTTTTACCGATCCCTGCCACCTTTGTTTTAGATGAACAAGGTAAAGTGACTTGGCGTTATGTTGATGTTGATTACCGTACTCGTTCTGAGCCAGAAGATATAATTAACGCATTAAAAAATTTAGTATAAAAACTTAATTTAAAAAGTCAGAACCATCAAAGAGCTTGCAATGCGTAAGCTCTTTAACCTTAATTTAAAGTTTCTAATGCTACCCTCTTATAATAATGCTCAAGGTCGATTACAATACAGCCATCTAAAAGGCGTATTGCCTTTATCTGCACGCTAAAAGAGTGGATTTTATATTTCATGGCAATCAAACTTGCAATTAATGGTTTTGGTCGTATTGGTCGAAATATTGTCCGCGCGTTATACGAGTCTGGTTTGAGCGACGATATAAAAATTGTTGCGATTAACGAACTTGCTGATCCTGAAGCTATTGCTCATTTATTAAAATACGACACATCCCACGGTCGTTTTTCTTTTCCTGTAAAACTTGGTGAAGACACCATTAGTGTTGCAGGCGATACCATTGCACTTTTTTGTGAAGAAAACCCAATTGAATTACCTTGGCAAACGCTCGATGTAGACGTTGTACTTGAATGTACGGGTGTTTATCACTCGCGTGAACATGCGCAGCTACATATTACTGCAGGCGCTAAAAAGGTGTTGTTTTCACACCCGGCTGATAACGATGTTGATGCTACGATTGTGTATGGCATTAACGACGATGAGCTTAAACGCGAGCACACAATTGTGTCTAACGGCTCGTGTACAACTAACTGTGTTGTGCCGGTTATTAAAGTATTAGATGATGCATTTGGTATTGAGTCGGGCGCTATTACAACGATTCATGCGTCGATGAACGATCAACAAGTGATTGATGGTTATCATCATGATTTACGCCGTACACGCGCTGCAAGCCAATCAATTATTCCAGTTGATACAAAGCTCGCCCGTGGTATAGACCGTATTTTACCTAAATTTAAAGGCCGTTTTGAAGCCATCGCCGTACGTGTTCCTACTATAAATGTAACGGCAATGGATTTAAGTGTAACGGTTAATACCGATGTAGATTTAAACGCAGTAAATAACGCACTTAAAGCACAAGCAAAAGACCGCTTAGAAGGTATTTTAAGTTATACCGAAGAGCCGCTTGTATCGGTTGATTTTAATCACGACCCACATTCTTGTATTATTGATGGCACACAAACACGTGTTAGTCACAAACGACTGATAAAGTTATTAGTATGGTGTGATAACGAATGGGGTTTTGCTAATCGCATGCTCGACACAGCGCGTGCTATGATGGCAGTGAATAAGTAATTTATTAATATAATAATTTTAAACGTATTTTTCAGGTTCAGTATCGTTAACTAAGGAGATGTTCATGTCGGTCATAAAAATGGCAGATTTAGATTTAAACGGCAAACGCGTATTAATTCGTGAAGATTTAAATGTACCAGTTAAAGCAGGTAAAGTGACGTCAGATGCGCGTATTCGTGCAGCACTACCTACTATTAAATTAGCGCTTGAGATGGGTGCTAAAGTAATGGTTATGTCACACCTTGGCCGTCCTACGGAAGGGGAATATGATGAAGAGTTTTCGCTAGCACCTGTCGCTGATTACTTAAACGATGCCCTTGAGCAAACTGTACGTTTAGAAAAAGATTACCTAAACGGTGTTGATATTGCTGATAACGAAGTTGTTGTTTTTGAAAATGTGCGCTTTAACAAAGGCGAGAAGAAAAACGACGAAGCGTTATCTAAGCAACTTGCAGCACTGTGTGATGTATATGTAATGGATGCATTTGGTACGGCTCATCGTGCACAAGCATCTACCCATGGCGTTGGCTTATTTGCTGATGTGGCATGTGCAGGTCCATTGTTATCAGCTGAGCTAGAAGCGTTAGGCAAAGCACTTGATAACCCAGCGCGTCCATTAGTAGCGATTGTTGGTGGTTCTAAAGTATCTACTAAGCTAACCGTTTTAGATTCACTTTCTAAAATTGTTGACCAATTAGTTACTGGCGGCGGTATTGCAAATACCTTTATTGCTGCATCAGGTAGCCCAGTTGGTAAATCGCTTTACGAACCTGATTTAATGGATGAAGCGAACCGTTTATGTGCAGCAGCAATTGCTAATAATGGTGAAATTCCGGTACCGACTGACGTAGTTGTTGGTAATGAGTTTTCTGAATCTGCTGTAGCTACGCTTAAAGATGTAAGCGAAGTAACAAGCGACGATATGATTTTTGATATTGGTCCTGATACAGCGAGCAAGCTTGCAAAAATTATTGCAAATGCGGGCACTGTTGTATGGAATGGCCCTGTTGGCGTGTTCGAGTTTGACCAATTTGGTAATGGCACACGTGCTATTGCACAAGCAATTGCTAACTCAAATGCGTTTTCGATTGCTGGTGGTGGTGATACCTTAGCCGCAATTGATAAATACGGCATTGCCGATAAAGTTTCTTATATTTCTACTGGTGGTGGTGCGTTCTTAGAGTTTTTAGAAGGCAAAAAACTTCCAGCAGTTGAAATGCTAGAGTCGCGCGCTAAGTAATTTTAGTAGCGTAAGGTGAGGGTTAATAGCCCTCACCGACAATTAATTATTAAATACCTCTCACCCTAATTTAATAGTTAATTTAGACGGAATATTACTGCAAAGCAGTGGTTTTTCGTGGCGTTGTTATAACGCCAAACTAACACATCCGTTCAAACTAGATGGTAGGGAACTACTGTCGATAAATTGGAGAATACCCAATGGCTTTAATCAGTATGCGACAACTTTTAGATCATGCAGCAGAGCATGGTTACGGCGTACCTGCTTTTAACGTTAACAATCAAGAGCAAATGCGCGCAATAATGGAAGCGGCTGACAAAACAAACAGCCCAGTAATCGTTCAGGGATCCGCTGGTGCACGTGCTTATGCTGGTGCTCCATTTATTCGTCATATGATTTTAGCAGCCGTTGAAGAATGGCCACATATCCCCGTTGTTATGCACCAAGATCACGGCACATCGCCAGGTGTATGTCAGCGTTCAATTCAGCTTGGTTTTTCATCAGTAATGATGGATGGCTCGTTAATGAGCGACGGTAAAACCCCTTCAAGCTACGAATACAATGTAGAAGTAACGCGCGAAACTGTTGCTATGGCGCATGCCTGTGGCGTATCGGTTGAAGGCGAGCTAGGTGTGCTTGGTTCACTAGAAACAGGTGAAGCTGGCGAAGAAGATGGTGTTGGCGCAGAAGGGTTACTAACCACTGAGCAAATGCTAACAGATCCTGAAGAAGCGGCTGACTTTGTAAATAAAACACACGTTGATGCACTTGCAATTGCCTGTGGTACTTCACACGGTGCTTATAAATTTACTCGCCCACCAACCGATGACATTTTAGCGATTGATCGTATTAAAGCGATTCATGCGCGTATTCCTAACACGCATTTAGTGATGCATGGTTCGTCTTCTGTTCCACAAGAATGGTTAGAAATTATTAATCAGTATGGTGGCGAAATTCCAGAAACTTATGGTGTGCCGGTTGAACAGATTGTTGAAGGCATTAAGTTTGGTGTTCGTAAGGTAAATATTGATACCGATTTACGTTTAGCATCTACCGGTGCAATTCGCCGTCATATGGCGCTAAACCCATCTAATTTCGATCCACGTAAATACCTAGCTGAAGCTACAAAAGCAATGACAGAGATTTGTGTTGCACGCTATAACTCGTTTGGTACTTCTGGTCAGGCTAGTAAAATTAAGCCAATTTCACTTGATGAAATGCACCTTAAATACTTAAGCGGCGAACTTGATCCTAAAATTAGATAATAAGTCTATTTTAAAATAAATAGTTTAAAAGCCAGTAACCCAGTTGCTGGCTTTTTTAATGCCTGTACTTTTATATTACAGGTTACTGCCTCTGTTGATCAGATCACTGTATTACCAACACCTTACTTTGGGATCACGCATTTACTAACACAGCCTTTTCGGATCATTACTTTACTAAGCCAAATACACTTTTGCGCTATTTTAGCCTCTGAGATAATTTGATCGTTATTTATTTGTACAAACAATCAACAACTTATGGCTTTGACTAGGTACAACTCTGATCTGAGGGTAGATCGGCTTGGTAAAAATCTGATCCTTTATTTGGGGCTTAGTAAAATTTAGATCTATTTTTAAACGTATTGATTGTTACACAGGCGGGTTTGTTAATTTTAAAATAGCTTTAAAGTTACTTTTAAACGATCGATCTGTAAAAAAGTATTGGTTAGTAAAACAATGATCCCAGCTAATTTTGTATTATTTAATGATTAAACTAGCGACAAAAAGTAGATAATTTCAAAAATTAGCTATTTTATAAATTTATCGTAAATCTCTAATTATTACGTTAAATATTAAAAAGGTTTTAAAAATATGACGTTAATGAGGTTTTTTGTCACTAATTTGTGTTTTTTTTACCACCATTTTAATTTACACGTTACACTTTCATAAAAATGTCATACTTAGTCATAATAATGAAAACTAATTCGATAGCGTAAGAGATAAATTGGAATGTCACGTAAAGTACTAGTCGTAGATGACGAAGCTCCTATCAGGGAGATGTTGGTTTTTGTTTTAGAGCAAAATGGATTTCAAGCAATTGAAGCAGAAGATTACGACTCTGCTATTGCAGCTATGGTTGAACCTTACCCAGATATGGTTTTACTTGATTGGATGTTACCAGGTGGAAGCGGTATTCAAATTGCTAAAAAGTTTAAGCAAAACGAACACACCCGCCAAATCCCAATTATTATGCTTACAGCCCGTGGCGAAGAAGAAGACAAAGTACGCGGCCTTGAAGTAGGTGCTGACGACTACGTCACTAAGCCATTTTCTCCTAAAGAGCTTATGGCACGTATTAAAGCGGTTATTCGCCGTGTATCGCCAACCTCATTAGAAGAGGCTATTGAAGTACATGGCCTGCGTTTAGATCCTATTTCGCATCGTGTTACCTCAGAAGGTAACGAGCTTGATATGGGGCCAACCGAATTTAGATTACTGCACTTTTTTATGACCCACCCAGAGCGTGTTTATAGTCGTGAACAACTGCTTGATCATGTATGGGGAACTAACGTTTACGTAGAAGATCGCACGGTTGATGTGCACATTCGTCGCCTACGTAAAGCAATTGGCCCACTTGGACACGACCGTTTAGTGCAAACTGTACGTGGTGCTGGGTATCGTTTTTCAAGTAAGCTGTGATCAGCTTAAAGCTTAGCTAATGTGTGAAATATGCATGTATTACTACTCTAAGGTAAAGTGAGTGTATGTATCGAGTTGTTAATAAGCAGGCGTTAGTAAAGCGCCTGTTTATCTATTTTTTACCCTTACTATTAATTGGTGTGCTGGTTGGCGCGCCATTTTTGCTTTTATTTTTAGGATCTTTTTCCCTCCTTATTTGGCACTACCATCAACTTTATCGTTTGAGCGATTGGCTACTTAATCAACGTAGCTTTAATCCACCAGAGGGCGAGGGTGCATGGGAGCAAGTGTTTGAAGGTATTTATCATTTGCAGCACCGTAATCGTAAAAAACGTAATGAGCTTGCTGATTTAATTCGTCGCTTTCGCGATGGAGCTGAAGCAGTACCTGATGCGGTTGTGGTATTACAAAACGATTTAAGTATTGTGTGGTGTAATCAATTAGCGCTTAAAGTGCTTGGCCTGCAGTGGCCAACCGATCATGGTCAGCGTCTTGATAATTTAATTCGCGAACCTAAGTTTGCTAAGTACATGCACAAAGGCGAGTTTGATGATGCGCTTGAGCTGGATAATGGTCATAGCGTTGAACAGGTACTTGAGTTTAGGGTAATGCCTTATGCAAGCACGCAACTTATGGTTGTTGTGCGTGATGTAACGCGCTTAAAACAGCTAGAACAGATGCGTAAAGACTTTGTAGCCAATGTGTCACATGAACTACGTACGCCGCTTACAGTGGTTACAGGGTATCTTGAGATGATGGAAGGTGACATGATGCCGCCGCCAGCAATGTGGAACAAAGCGCAAAATACCATGCTTGAACAATGTAAGCGCATGGATAGCTTAGTCAGCCAGTTACTATCGCTTTCACGTATTGAGGGTGCACGGCGTCAAGACAACGATAAAGCTATAAACGTACCGCAATTACTTGGTTATATTCACACTGAAGCAAATTCAATTAACCAAGACAAAGGCCATGAGCTTATTTTTAATATTGATAAAACCCTTGATATTAAAGGCTCTGAGGATGAACTGCGTAGTGCGTTTTCTAATTTAGTATTTAACGCGATTCATTACACAAAACCCGGTGGCAAAGTGGAAGTATGTTGGCAGCGCAAAAACAATAAAGCATGTTTTAGTGTTACCGATAATGGTGATGGTATTGCGCCTGAGCATATTAACCGTTTAACTGAGCGTTTTTATCGTGTTGATAAAGCCCGCAGCAGAACAACAGGTGGCTCAGGTTTAGGGCTTGCGATTACAAAACATGTACTAACGCGCCACGATAGTAAATTAAATATTAGTAGTGAAGTTAACAAAGGTTCGTGTTTTTCTTTTGAATTTTCAATAGATAAGATAGTTTCGCTGGCTAAGTAATTAGGCTGAAAAGCAAAGTCATAAAAGTGTCATTTAAGAGTAATGTAACTGTCATGTACTCACTTTAGAGTGGGCAGCAGTTAGAAAATGGGACGAACAAACCGGAGAACCCTACATGAAATTTAAAAACTTAGTTGCCGCAATGGGTGTGGCTGTTACAACTTTCGTATCTGCACAAGCAGTTGCTTTAGACCAAGATATTCCTGAGTATCAAAAAATTAGTGGTGTTTCAGGTAACTTCTCATCAGTAGGTTCTGACACTTTAGCCAACATGATGACGTTCTGGGCTGAAGAGTACAAACGTATTTACCCAAATGTAAATATTCAAATTCAAGCGGCAGGTTCTTCTACTGCGCCACCGGCACTTACCGAAGGTACAGCTAACCTAGGTCCAATGAGCCGTAAAATGAAATCTAAAGAAATCGAAGCGTTCGAAAAACGTTACGGTTACAAACCAACAGAAGTACGTGTAGCTATTGATGCACTTGCAGTATTTGTACATAAAGATAATCCAATTGAAGGTCTTCGTATTGACCAAGTAGATGCGATTTTTTCATCTACTCGTAAATGTGGCGCATCAGAGCAAGTTAACCGTTGGAGCGATGTTGGTTTAACAGGTGACTGGGCAGCTAAAGACGTTCAACTTTACGGACGTAACTCAGTATCAGGTACTTACGGTTACTTTAAAAAGAAAGCACTGTGTAAAGGTGATTTCCGTAATAACGTAAATGAGCAACCAGGCTCTGCATCGGTAGTACAGTCAATTTCATCTTCATTAAATGCAATTGGTTACTCTGGTATCGGTTATAAAACATCGGGCGTACGTACAGTACCGCTTGCTAAAAAAGGCGATAACTTTGTTGATGCAACACTTGATAACGTTGCGCAAGGTAAATATCCGCTATCGCGCTTTTTATATGTTTATGTGAATAAACACCCGAATAAGCCGCTATCACCTATGGAAGAACAATTTTTAAGAATGGTACTTTCAAAAGATGGTCAGCAAATTGTAGAAAAAGATGGTTATGTACCTCTTTCTGCAAAGCTAGTAAAAACAGAACTTAAAAAGCTTGGTTTAAATAAATAAACTATAAGCAATAAAAAACCGCTCATTGAGCGGTTTTTTTGTGTCTAAAACTAAAAACTTTAAGGAATTAAATATTACCTAATTTTTCGGCTTGCACTTTACACTGATTGTAGCTCTCAACACATTTACCAGAGCATACTTGTTGCTTTAAGCTATCAGCTGTTGTTTGCTGTTCACATGTACTTTCACATTGGTAATTTTGTTGAGCACACTGATTCATTTCAGGGTTTTCAACTTGGTTTTGGCAACCTACTAATAGTGCAAAAGTAAGGGCGACTACGCTTGTTTTTATTAAAGTGTGCATGCTTCTTATCCTTAAAATGGAGTCGCAATAATATTAAATTTCGACTTGAATATTGTCGATCAATCTAACACCACCAAAATAGGCTGCGGCTAAAATAACAAATTGAGTATCTTCGATTGTAGCAGTTTTTAATGTATCTCGTTGAGCAATCTCAAAATAGTCTGGCTTTAGGCCTGCTTGCTCTAAACTTTGTTTAGCTAAGCTTTCAAGTTTTACGAAGTCTTTTTCGCCACTTTTAAGTTGCTCAGCGCATGTATTAAGTGCTTTGAATAATACGGTTGCTGTCGCTTTTTGCTCGTTCGATAAGTAACCATTACGCGAGCTCATAGCAAGGCCAGAAACTTCTCGCATTGTAGGTACACCAATAACTTCAACCGGAATTGATAAGTCGCGTGCCATGGTTTTAATTACTTGCAGTTGCTGAAAATCTTTTTCACCAAAGCAGGCGTAGTCTGGTTGTACAAGGTTGAATAACTTAGTCACTATTGTAGCAACGCCTCTGAAGTGGCCAGGACGTGAGCCACCGCAATAGCCTAATGAAATATCAGGCACATCTACAAAGCTTTGTGCACCAAGTCCATTTGGATAGATTGTATCTACACTTGGAGTAAACACAATATCAGTGCCTAGTTCAGCAAGGCCTTGCTTGTCTTCATTTAGCGTACGAGGATAGTTATCTAAATCTTCGTTAGCACCAAATTGCATTGGGTTAACAAAAATACTCACAACGACTTTATCGGCTAAGTTTTTTGCTTTTTCTACTAGCGAAAAATGCCCACGGTGCAAGTTGCCCATTGTTGGCACAAGTGCCACGCTAAGGCCAGCTTGGCGCCATGCTTTAATTTGACTACGTAACGATCTAATTTCAGTAATTGACTGCATTATTTAAACTCGTGTTCAGCGCTTGGAAATGCGCCATTTTTAACGTCTGTACAATACTTTTGAACGGCTGTAGGCATATTGCCTGTTTCGAGCAAAAAGTTTTTAGAAAATTTAGGAATGTAACCTGCGGAAATACCAACAAGGTCATGCATTACCAGTATTTGGCCATCAGTTAGGCTACCAGCACCAATACCAATAGTTGGGATACTTAGAGCGTCTGTAATGCGTTTAGCCAATGCACTTGGAATACATTCAAGTACTAATAATTGTGCGCCAGCGGCTTCTAGGGCTTTTGCATCATCAATCATTTTTTGTGCTTTGTCTTCTTCGCGACCTTGTATTTTAAAGCCACCAAATACATGTACTGACTGTGGTGTAAGGCCTAAATGCCCGCAAACTGGAATACCTTGTTGAGTAAGCGTTTTAATGCTCTCGTAAAGCCATTCTCCGCCTTCAAGCTTAATCATGTTCGCGCCAGCGCGCATAAGCTCAGCTGCATTTTTACAAGTATCACTTACGCTTGAGTAGGTCATAAACGGTAAGTCAGCAATTACAAATAATTCGCGGCTACCAGCGCGTACACAGCGGGTATGATATGCAATATCTTGATTGGTTACGCCAAGAGTGTCATCGCCGCCTTGTAGTACCATGCCCAAAGAGTCGCCCACTAAAATAACTTCAACGCCGTTATCATGAAATAACTTTGCAAAACTAGCGTCATAGGCTGTTAATGCAGTAATTTTGTTATTTTCTGCTTTCATTTTATTTAAAGTAGAAACGGTTATTTTAGACATAATATCCTCGCAGGCAAAAGCCTAGGTTAATTACAGAGGTAATTGTTGTAAGTCGTTGAGCGGTAAGTTATTTGCAATGGTTTTTAATGCAATGCCGCTTGGTAAAATAAGTTCAGGTGCAAGCTCTAATAGTGGATAAACCACAAACTCGCGATTATTCAAACCATAATGAGGCACAGTTAAGCGCACCGTATTTATAATTTGATCACCAAATAATAGAGTATCTATATCAAGAGTGCGTGGACCCCAACGCTCAGCTTTTCTTACTCGACCATGCTCAAGCTCAATGCTTTGTGTTAAATCAAGCAATTGCTCTGGCTTAAGGGTCGTTTTAATACACGCTACTGCATTGATATAGTCAGGTTGATCTTGTGGGCCCATAGGCTTACTAGCATAGTAATGCGATACGCATATAAATTCACAATTGGGCAGCTTTTTAAGCGCGATTACCGCGTTATCAAGCTGCTCTTTTGGTGAGTTTAGGTTGGCACCTAAACCCAAATAAACACAGTACATGTTATTACTCAGCTGGCTTTTTAGTAGGTCGACGGCGCCTTCGCGGCTTAGGACCACCTTGATGACCTAAGTTTTTAACCATCTCTTTTTGGCCATTTATATCTTGGCTTAAGTATTGTGTCCACCACTGGGCAAGCTCAGTATGCTGTGTTTCGCCTGCGTCTACGCGTAAGAGTAAAAAGTCGTAGGCGGCTTTAAAGCGAGGTTGCTGCGTTAGTCTGTAAGCACGTTGGCCTGCGCGTTTATCTAAGCGGTGCTGAATATGCCAAATATCGCGGGCGCCTAGAGTAAAGCGTTTAGGAACCGCAATGTGTTGTGAGTTATCGCTGAGTACTTTATTCATTGCTTGTGCGAAAGCGTCGTATTCTGCAAGTTGCTCTTGGCTTTGAATCTTTTTAGTACGTTCAAGCAGCGGAAACCAAAGTAGTGCGGCAAAAATAAACGCGGGTGTTACTTTTTTATCAGCATTAATGCGCTTGTCAGTATTTTGAAACATTTGCTGAATAAGCGTGTGTTCTAAGCCACTTGGGTTTTTATCTAAGATTTTATCAAGCTCAGGAAACAGTGAGCGGAATAAGCCGTATTTACGCAGCATTAAAAAGTTAGCTTCGGCCTTGCCGTTTAAAAACAGCTTAAGAATTTCTTCAAATAAACGTGCTGGCGGAATGTTATCAAGCAAACTTGCAAGCTCGCTAATTGGCTTTTCACTTTTAGGCGCAATGCTCATATCAAGTTTAGTAGCAAAGCGAACTGCACGTAACATACGAACAGGGTCTTCGCGGTAACGCGTTTCAGGGTCGCCGATTAGCTCAATTTGTTTAGCTTTAATTGCCGCTAAGCCGTTGGCGTAATCGTGAATACTAAAATCTTTGATTGAGTAATAAAGTGCATTGATTGAAAAGTCGCGGCGCTCTGCATCTTCTTCAATACTGCCAAATACGTTGTCACGTAGTAATTGGCCTTCATCGCTTGATTGGCTTATTTGATTTTTGTCTTCTTGCGCTTCGTGATGGCCACGCATAGTCGCCACTTCAATAATTTCACGGCCAAATACAATATGTGCTAAGCGAAAGCGACGGCCAATAAGGCGACAGTTTCTAAATAGTTTTTTTACTTGATCTGGCGTTGCGTTAGTAACTACGTCAAAATCTTTTGGCTGTTGGCCTAACAATATATCGCGAATACAACCACCAACAAGGTAGGCATCGTAGCCACCGTCTTTTAAGCGGTATAATACTTTGATTGCATTTGGGCTAAATTGTTTGCGAGAAATACCATGCTCACCACGAGTGACAACAATAGGTTCACTGCTTACAGAAGCGCTTTCGGCACTGGTATTCGGGCCGATTATTTGTCGGCAAAATTGAAAAAGCTTGGAAATAATAGTCTGTCTCCTAGAAGGTGTGATTGACTCTGCATTGCAATCAAAAGTTACAGCAAATAAGGCGGTTATAGCCCAGTACTAGCTGTTTGACGTAATTAGCATATATTTAGGCGGCTATCATATACCAGCAGGGTTTAAAAATTAAGTTGATGTGTTGAAATTAAGCCGTTTTTAGCTATTTTATTTACTTAAATGTGTAAATTGGACTTTCTGACTACGTGGATGCTGAGAAATTTGTATTTCGGATACTTGTGGTACCTGTTTTAAGCTAAAGTTTTTAATTCCCCAAGCGATTAATTGTTCAATATTTAAATCGATTAAATCAGCTATAACAGGCAACCCTAAAAACTCAAATGCACTAATTAAAGCTGGCTTTGGATTTTGTTTGCTAATGGCGGGAGCATAGTTTTGTTTAGATAATTTGAAACCAGGCTTGGCAACCGCTAAAGGTAAATGAGCAAATTCAGGCACAGGGCTATTTAGTTGTTTAAACAAACTAATTTGCCTTGCGGTTGGCTCAATCAAATCAGCGCCTCTTACAATTCGATTAATCTCTTGATCAATATCATCGACGACCACAACAAGTTGATATGCAAATAAGTCATCGCTGCGTTTAATTAAGTAATCTTCATGGGAAAGGGCGCTATTTACTGTTATATCACCTTGAATTAAATCATTAAATTGAGTAGTTGGATGTTGCTGAACTAAGCGAAGCGCACCGGACTCCGTATTATGGCTAAGTGCTTGGCAATGCCCTTGATAAATACCGCCAATGGCTTTTATTTGTTTGCGAGTACAAGTGCAACCATAAACAAGCTTTTGTTTTAAAAGTGAGTGGGTAATATCTTGGTATAAAGGCAGACGCTGCGTTTGATACACAACAGGTTCGTCCCAGTGAAGGGCGTAGGCATGTAAGGTATTCAGAATATCGGAGTCGGCGTTTTTAACCACGCGCGTAGTGTCAATGTCTTCTATACGAACTAACCAATCTCCTTGGTTAGCTTTTGCATCTAGATAACTACCCACAGCCGCTACAAGTGAGCCAAAATGTAATGGCCCAGAAGGAGACGGTGCAAAACGACCGCGATATTTACGCATAGGCGCAGTAACGGCTGTAGGAGACATAACTAATTAATAAGTATTAATTAGCCGCGTCCAGATTGCTTTTCTTTGATTTCTGCAAGTGTTTTGCAGTCTACGCATAAATCGGCAGTAGGACGTGCTTCTAAGCGACGTATGCCAATTTCGATGCCACAAGACTCACAAAAGCCAAAATCATCTTCTTTAATCAAATTAATTGTTTTTTCAATTTTTTTGATTAATTTACGTTCGCGGTCACGAGTACGAAGTTCTAACGAGAACTCTTCTTCTTGTGCCGCGCGGTCAACTGGGTCAGGAAAGTTAGCAGCTTCGTCTTGCATGTGTGATTTAGTACGATCAACTTCGTTACGTAAGTCATTACGCCAAGTTTCTAAAATCGCTCTAAAATGAGCACGTTGTGCATCATTCATGTACTCTTCGCCTGGTTTTTCTTGGTATGGTTCTAAACCGGCTTGAGCCAATAAACCATGTTTCTTTTGGTCTGGCATAACTCTCTCCTAAATCCTTAATTTAATGCCTCAGCATTAGCCGGCGGTATAAATAACAGAATCTTATACCCTAGGCAAATTTATTTTTAATTAATCGAATTAGCTTCAACCATGCTTACTGAGTAAAAAGTGTATTAATAGTTTATTTACACTTTTAATTAATTCACATATTCGCTTTCTAAAACTTGCCTTGTTATGTGGGCAAAAGCTTTAAAAACAAGTTAATTTTTATAATTCACTTTTTATAACTTTCTTTAATTTGAGTACTTTGCTTATTTTGCAGATTACGCTTAGTTCAATCCCTTGGTTTAATACATTATTGTGCAAATACTATTTTTTTATGAAGTAAAACTTCATTAGCAGAAATAGTGGCCTTGTATGCTAATACTTCAACGCCGGCTATTATTGCTTGGCTTAATAGCGTGGCGTATTTTTTATCAATATGCGCAGCTGCACTTACTGTATTTATTCCTTCATGCAAAACAGCGAACAGTAATACTGCTCGGTGGCCTTGTTCGATCATTTCTATTAGTTCGCGGATATGTTTTTGTCCGCGCAGTGTTTGCGCATCAGGAAAGTAGCCTTGCCCGCTTTGTGGTGCATCCTCGCTTAATAATGTGACTGATTTAACTTCTACGTAGCAATCAGGCTTATTTTCGTCTGTGAGTAAAAAGTCGATTCTGCTGTTTTCGCTGCCGTACTTTACTTCGCTTTGCAATTGACTGTAGTCGAGTAGCTCGCTTATTACATTATTGTTTATTGCTTCTTCTACTACTTTATTAGCCACTGCTGTATTTACACAAATAAGCTGAGATAAGTTATTTTGCGTAAGCTCTAATGAATGCGGGTATTTTCGTTTTGCGTTATCGCTTGTTGAATAAAAAGCAGCAAAACCCGGCTCTGCGCATCCCGTCATTTTACCTGTATTAGCACAGTGGGCGGTAAATTCACTGCCATCACTTAATTGTAAATCAGCTAAAAAACGTTTGTAGCGTTTTAATAAGGTGGCAGGTTGCAGAGTTGGCGTGTACTTCATGATAACTTCCAAAGCGTAAATACTGCACAGCAGTGTGGTTTATGTTATTTATCTCAAGCTGTTGGGAACTTAAGCGCTCTATAGTAAACTCGGTGGCACATTTAAGTGCAAGAGTATTCTAACATGAGTGAAAAATTTGTTGTTCAACTAAGCGAACAAGCAGCAGCGAGTCATTGGGGCGATAATGCGTCATTGTCTTTTAATGAGCGCGGTGCAACTGTTCATTTGTCTGAGCAAGAAACATTGAAAAATGTTCAAAAAGCTGGTCGTACTATTGCAATTCAAGGTATTAAAAACGTTGAATTAGCAGGCGATGCTTGGTGTACAGAAAGCCAGTGGGCTTTTTATCAAGGCTTTGTAACACCAAAATCGTTAAACGGTGTCGAGTTTGTTGATAACGCACAATCAGATATTAAAGAACTTGCTCACTTAAAAACGTCAGCAATTTGGGCACGTGAAATGGTTAACGGGACTGCCGATGACATTTACCCAGAGAGCCTAGCCGAAAAAGCAGCTGAGTTTATTCAATCATTAGCGCCTGAACACGTAAGTTACCAAATCATTAAAGGTGATGCGTTACTAGAACAACAGTGGATTGGTATTCATGCTGTTGGTCGCGGTAGTGTTCGCCCACCAGTATTGCTTGAGCTTGATTACAACCCAACAGGTGACGAAAATGCACCAGTAAGTGCTGCGCTTGTAGGTAAAGGTATTACGTTTGACTCAGGTGGTTACTCAATTAAATCAAGCGAAGGTATGCTTGGTATGAAGTGTGACATGGGCGGCGCTGCAACAGTAACTGCAGGTTTAGCATTGGCTATTAACCGTGGTATTGAAAAACGTATTAAGCTGTTTTTATGTTGTGCTGAGAACTTAATTTCGGGTCATGCATACAAATTAGGTGATATTCTTACTTATAAAAATGGCACGACAGTTGAAATTGTAAACACGGATGCTGAAGGTCGCTTAGTACTTGCTGATGGTTTAATGGCAGCTGGGGAGACTGGCGCTCCACTTATTATTGATGCAGCAACACTAACCGGTGCAGCGCTTGTTGCAGTTGGCCAAGAGTACAATGCATTATTTGCACTTGATAAAGAGCTTGTACGTGAAGTTGAGAGTTTTGCATCTCAAGAAATGGAAGCTGCTTGGCCACTGCCTCTTGAAAAATGGCATCAACAAAACTGCCCATCTCCTTATGCTGATACGGCAAATAGCCGTGCACAAAAGGGTGGCGGTTACGGCGGCGCATCGAATGCGGCAGGCTTTTTATCGCGCTTTGTGCCAAATGATGGCAAAGGCTGGGTACACATCGATTTAGCGGCTGCATTTAACATGGGCAGTACAAGCCAATGGGCAGCGGGCGCAACAACGCAAGGTATGCGTACGGTTGCTCGTACTTTACAAGAAAAAGCATAATATTTACTAAATTACGCTTTTTACACTAAAAATAGGCACCCTCGGGTGCCTATTTTTTAATTTACAGACAAGCAATTTTATTTCATTTACGGTAAAATCCGTCGCCAATACCTGTTTGAGTTTAATTTTTGCTTAACTCTAAGCTGCGCTCAAATCTTATATCCACCACTGGGGTTTCTAATTATGTCAGATAAGTGCTACATCACAGCTCAACAGCTGCTTGAAGATTCGTTCCGCGTAGCGGCACAAGTATACCAAGATGGCTTTCGTCCTGATTTTATTATTGGTATTTGGCGAGGTGGTGCACCGATCGGTATTGCTGTTCAAGAGTATTACGATTACAAAGGCATTGAGACTGACCACATTGCAGTACGTACATCGTCTTATTACGGTATTGGTAAGCAGTCGAAAGAAATTAAAGTACACGGCTTACATTACATTGTAGAGAACGCAAATGCAGGTGATTCATTACTAATTGTTGATGATGTGTTTGACTCAGGTCGTAGTATTGTTGCATTAAAAGAAAAGCTTTCAGAGCTTATGCGCTTAAACTTGCCACGTGATATTCGTATTGCATGCCCGTACTACAAGCCAAAAAACTCAAAAGTAGACACTGTTCCAGATTATTATATTCATGAGTCTGAAGAGTGGTTAGTGTTCCCGCATGAACTATCGGGTTTAACACCGGATGAAATTATTGCTGGTAAATCTGATCTTGCGAAAATTCATGACATTTTGCTAGAGAAGTAATTAGTAATTTGTATAAATAAAAAAAGGCCGTTAAGGCCTTTTTTTATTTTAAAGCTGATCAAAGCTATCTACATATTCACTTAGCCTTGGAATATCGACGGCTTGTAAGCCATCGTTACTTCTAAGTACCAAGCCTTTTTCTACGAGTTCTGTAACAACGCGTCTGTAAGCTCGCTCAGTGGTAGCAAAGCGTTCTGCTTCAGCATTCACGGTAGGGTAGGCCCTAAGTAGCGTAGGGTTGTTGTTCTCGGCCCTTAGCAAGCAATCTTTAGCTATGTTATAGCTAAGTGGTAGTAATAACTTGTCTAGATTGATTTTTTGGTTTTCCTGAAACTTAGCCGCAATGGTTTGTGCGGTGTATAAGCTCAGTTCTGGTTTTTCAAGTAGCAGAGCACGCCAATGCCTTAATTCAATAAGGTTGTAAGTTACATCGCTAAAGCACGTAACTGTATAAATACATGGATTATTATTTAGCGCTTCTATTTCACCAATAAGGGTATTGTTACAATCCAATTGACCTAACAGCAGGCGTCGTCCATTACCTACGTCGTAACTAAACGACACAGTGCCACTGCGTACAAGCACAAGCTTGCTTAAAGGCTGATCTTGATGGATCAGGACTTCTTTTTTTGATTGTTGATAGCTACTACCGGCAAAGGTTAAAAGCTGATCAACAAGGTAACTAGAAAAATGGTATTGAAACATCAATGTGCTCTTCGGACATTTGTCCTATTTATTACATCTTAATGACGTTAGCATTAAGACACTAAGAATTTACGCTAACTTGCTATTAATATTATTAGCTTTGCTAAGAGTATTATTTTACCTTCATTTCCCGTGTAATGATTTAAGAATTTGCTGGTGTTTTCCGGCAAACTTTTTCAGGTTTTTTAAGCAGGTTAGCTTTTTTATTTCGTTGTAACTTTGCAATACTTATAAGTGCCATAAGCTAGCAGTACATGTAATGCTAACCTAAAGGCTAGGAGAGAACAATTGAGTTGGGAATATTTAGGTTATATTGCATCAGCTTTATTGGTTGCATCGTTAACAATGACAGATGTAGTGAAACTACGTTGGTACAACATGTTTGGTTGTATTGTATTTACTGCATACGGTGTTGCCATTGGCGCAGTGCCTGTTATTTTTACCAATGGCTTATTGTCGCTTGTAAATTTATACCACATTATAAAAATATATCGCCAACCTAAAGTTGAAGACGCTAAAAGCTAAAATAAGTTATCTGCATAAAGTAAGTTAATGGTTTTAATTAAAATCAAAAACTTCAGTTTTTGTGCAGTCCAGCTTGAAGCGTATATAGATAACTTCACACCACTTTATATAACTTACCTTGATGATCCTTTGAGCCATTCTGTAACCTCCTATTTGAAAGGTGATCACCATAGGTTTTAATACGTCGAACGTTAGCTAATACCAACCTGCATAAATATTTGATCAATTTAACGAATTAAATTGCACTATAACGTCGTTAAAAATTTTTTACTTAGAACAACTAGATACAAAAATTTTTGCCTAGTTCTAGCGTAATTTTCTCAACGTTAAATAGACCCCGTATATAAGCAGATTGGTATAAACTCTGTTCGCGGTTAATAAATATATAAATAAGTGCTTCAAAAAATTCCATAAAAAAATCCGATAGCAGTAAACTGCTATCGGATTTTTATCTGTTATAACAACCTGCTTATATATGGGGCTATTTAACTCGTTAAATATTTACGCAGGTTGGTACTATGGTATTTAGGTATTTACGCTTTTTCTAAATCTTCAACGTCACCTAAGCCAGCAGTTAGTTCTTCAAGTAATTGCTTTATCTCTTCAGAAGCTAAAATAAAGTCAGCATCAAGTTTTAAAGCCATATCTTCTTTAGGAATATCTGCGTTTTCTTCTTTTAGAGTTTCAGAGTAGCTTAAACGTTTGATAGAGCCATCGTTTTGTAGCATAAACTTAAGACGCTCTTGCCAATCAAGTGCAAGTTTAGTTACGCGTTTACCACTTTCTAAATGCGATTTAACTTCATCACACGATAGGTCATGACCTTTGAGCTTTACTTGTGCGCCGCTGTCGTCTGCTTCTTCAAGTTCAGCGTCTGAGCCAATAGCAAAGCCTTCTGGTGTACTAAAGTTAGTTAACCAATCAGTTAAAAACACATCTAAATCGTAGTTAGCAAACGCAGGTACAACCGGAAGCGTTCCTAGCGATTTACGAAGTAGTGCTAGTAGCTCTTCTGCTTTATTAAAGCTGCCACTATTTACAACAACCCAACCGTTTTCTTGGTCAATAAAGGCAAATTGTAAGCTCGACTTTTTAAATGCTTGAGGTAGAAGAGTATGAAGAATGTTTTCTTTTAATTCGTCTTTTTCTTTCTTTTTAACTGGGCGGTTTTCTTCAGCTTCTATCAGATCAACTTTCTCAGCGACTAGTTCGTTGATAACAGAAGCAGGGAGTACTTTTTCTTCACGTTTAGCGCAAACTAAAATACTTTTTTGAGAAAAGTGAGCTAGCGTTTCGCCGTGTTTTCCAAATGCTTTTGTCCAACCAAATGTTGCAAGCTCTTGACCAGTACATGGGCGAAATAAATCTTGCTCTAATGCTTTATCAAAATCTTCTTGAGTGTATGAAACGTCTTGCTTAAAGCGGTAACAAATAAGGTTACTAAACCACATAGGGGAATTGATCCATTTAAAAATTTGTACAATCATAGCAATAAAAACAGTATCTCGAAATGACTGATTTGTTACCGTTGAATATGAACAAATTTAACGCATGTAGTTTTATTTATTCATATTTATCAAAAATAGGCAGTGGCTTAGCCATGTTCTTCGGAAATTGAATATAGTAACGCAGACCTCTGCCTGGTTCACTCGTTGCATCAATCGATCCACTTAGGGTTTGCTTAACTAAATTAAGCATTATATGGGTACCTAATCCGCTACCGCCTTCATCGCGCTTGGTAGTAAAAAATGGGTCGAATAATTTTTTCAATTGCTCGTTGGTAACGCCATTCCCATCATCTTTGTAATCAATAGTTAAATTGGTGTCATCTGCGCTGATTTTAATATCCATTACACCGTTACTTTTACCTTCAAAGCCATGAATAAGTGAGTTCATAATTAGGTTAGTAAAAATTTGGCTTATAGCCCCTGCGGGTAAATTTAAAACTAAATCATCTGGGCATTCTAATTTTATAGTATGAGATGTCTTTTTTAATTTTGGGTGTAGTGAGCGTATGACTTCGTTAGTGTAATCTTTGAAGTTAATTGTTCTCACTGCCTCACTGGCCTGATCGACCGCTATTTGTTTAAAGCTAGCAATAAGTTCAGAGGCTCTATCTAAATTAGTTGTTAGTAAGCTAGCGCTTTGCTTAGCTTCGTTAATGAATTCTTCTAGTGCTTTTGGCGAAAGCGTTTTTTCGGTATAAGCGTTTTCGAGTTTATTTAAGCGTTCTTGTAAAAATGATATTGCCGTTACACCTATACCAATAGGGGTGTTTATATCGTGTGTAATACCTGCGACAAGTCCACCTAGCGCGGCCATTTTTTCTGTGCCTAATAAACGTTCCTGTGCAAGGCTCAACTCTTCTATATAACGCTGAGATTCAGTTTGCTTTGTAATTAGTTCTTGTTCTGTACTTCGGCGTAAATCAACTTCTTCTGTGAGTACAATTTTTTGTTTTTCGAGTTCGTACTTTTGCTGCTGTAAATCCATCATTGCTTGGCTTAAATTTGATGTTTTACGGGCTACATCTTGTTCAAGTTGTATGTTGTGCTGATCGAGCTTTTCGTTACTTATAATGAGTTCTTTTTGGGTGTGTTCCAGCTCTTTTCTATACTGAACTACTTTATCAATTAGTTTGTTAAACGACTGCTCCATCACTTTTAGTTCGTTATGCTCCTCTGTTTCTATTTCTATGTGTTGACCTTCTAGCTCATCCAGTTCTAAATTTTCTAGCTGCTCAGTGAGCTCAGCTAAAGGGTCTGTAAGAAGTTTTCTAAATGCCATTAAAAATAAAATGATCAAAAAAGTGGTTTTAATCATTGCGTTACCAATCAAAAAGTAGATTGATACCATAATTCGGCTAAAAACAACTTCTCGACTTGAGAATAAGGTAACGTCGCCAACTTGGGTTGCACGGCCTGAAAATTCGAAAATAAGTGGAAAGGTATAACCAAATAAACCCGATTTACTATCTTCTAAAATTACTTCTTCTTGTACTAATTGTTGGTTATATAGTTTATGTATATCGAGCGAACGTCCTAGCTGTGAAATAATTTCACCGCTGTCATCTCGAACTATAATCCCTTCAATCATGGGGATGGCGAGTAGACCTTCTGCTGTTGTAATTGTTTGCTTGGTATTAAGTTCCCAAATAGCGCGTGTTAAGCTGCGACTAAAGGTTTTTTGTAATGTACTCAATTCATCACGGATATAGTCTTTAGTATTAACGTATTCAGCAAGCACTTGTCCGCAAGTCACTACAAAGGTAAGCAAAAAATAGACGGATAAAACGCTAGTCAGCAGCTTCTTAGAAAGACTTTTTTGTAACATGAGTGACTTGTTCATCCTTTATTATTTTTGTAACGTTACGATAGTAATTTAAAAGTTAGTCAATAAACCTCTAAAAATAAATAAAAAAGTTAAAATTTAACAAGATAAGCCCAAAAAGCAGGCGTGTAGCATCAAAGCAATTAAAACAAGCTATGAGTTAGTAAGTTTGTTATCTATTAAGTATTTAAGGTTTTATTGGTATTTGCCTTGGTTAATTATATCTTAAACGGATTTATTCTATATTTATCATTGTATTAAATTATTAATGCGCTGAGTGCTTGGAGGCGTGTTAAAGTGTCTAAAATGCGAAGGAAGGTATTTTAGTAACCTTTTAATAAATTTGATGGTTGTGTAGTAGTAAACATGATGAAATTTTCGATATTAGTCTGTGACGATTCTGCAGTCGCCCGTAAACAAGTTGTGCGGTGTTTGAATGAATGTATAGACGCTCAAATACAACAAGCTACAAATGGAGCGCATGCTCTAGAACTTTTACGGGCACAAAGCTTTGATTTGCTATGCTTAGACCTCACGATGCCCGAAGTTGATGGTATACAAGTACTCGAGACTATAAAAACAGAAAAAATAGAGTGTTTTGTTTTAGTTATTTCCGCCGATATACAAGAGAAAATGAAGCAACGAGTCGCTCAACTTGGCGCAATAGACTTTATCGATAAACCTATCAATAAATCTAACTTAAACGAAATATTGCATAAATTTGGCATTCATTAGGTTTTTTCATGTTAAAAAAGGATGTTTTATCTTTTGATTTAGGGTTGACAGCATAGCCTTTGTTAGGGCAGTCTTAACATATGAAAACAATTAATCGCGTACTGACCATAATTATTACAACCATCATTCTTACTGGATAGTGGCATAGGTCGGTGCAACAAATTTAAAGGCCTGTGTTCACTTAGAACACAGGCCTTTTTTCGTTTTATGGGATGAGGAACATAAACAATGCGAGTTTTAAAATTTGGTGGGTCTTCGCTTGCCGACTATGCATGCTTACAACAGGTAGCTCAGCTAGTTAAAGCACAATTAAAAGATGAAATGTTATTGGTACTTTCTGCTCCCGGTGGAATGACCGATTCGCTAGTTGCACTTGCAAGTGCCGCAGAGCAAGGCTCAGATTTTTCGCAGCAATGGCAAGCATTGGTTAGCCGCTGTGAAGGTTTAAAAGCTGACGTTGAAAAAAGTGGTGTAGTAGTTACAAGTTGGCCAAACTTAGGCGAGCTTAAAAATAAACTAGATGGCGTGTCACTTATACAGTGTTGCCCTGATCAGGTTCGCGCATTTGTGATTAGCTTTGGAGAGCGCGTTAGTGTTTCTTTAATGCAGGCTTTATTGAACTCGCACGATGCAAGATACTTAGAAGCAACCAGCTGTATTGCTTCAACGGGTGGTTATATCGACGCCGAGGCTGATTTAGTAACAAGTAAAGCGCGCTTTCAAGCTGTGCTTAAAGAAAGCCCTGCAACTATTTATATCATGCCTGGTTTTACAGCTAGTAATGATAAAGGTGAGCTTACAACGCTTGGTCGTAATGGCTCAGACTACTCAGCAGCAATTGCAGCAGCATGTTTAGAGGCTGAAATTTGCCAAATTTGGACTGACGTTGATGGCGTATATAGCGCTGATCCTCGTTATATTAAAAAAGCGACTAAAGTAGATTTTTTATCTTATAAAGAAGCGATGGAGCTTTCTTACTTTGGTGCAAAAGTACTTCACCCTAAAACAATTTTACCATGTGCTAAAGCAGGCGTGCCATGCGAAATAAAAAATACGCATAACCCAGATGCACAAGGCTCATTAATTGGTAACGATTATTCATCAGATGAGCCAGTAAAAGCACTTTCGAGCTTACAAGAACTTGCAATGTTGACTGTTTCAGGGCCAGGCATGAAAGGCAAAGTAGGTATGGCGTCTAAGGTATTTAACGCGCTTGCTCACGATAACGTATCAATTGTATTAATCACTCAGTCATCATGCGAGTTTAGCATTAGCTTTTGTGTGCACGAAACAGACCTAGCACTTGCACTTGACGCGCTACAAACTGCATTTGAGCTTGAGTTACAAGCAGGGCTTATTGAGCCTGTACAAGTGCAGCGCAATCTAGCCATTGTTACTTTAGTGGGCGATAACATGCGCGCGCACCGTGGCTTAGCGGCTAAGTTTTTTGCATCTCTTGCACAAGCGCAAGTAAATATTGTGGCAATTGCACAGGATTCTACTGAAAGCGCTATCTCTGCGGTAATTGATGGTGAGTTATGTAACGACGCCGTAAAAATATGCCATGAAAACTTTTTCACGCATGTGCCGTCAATTGATGTGTTTTTACTAGGTTGTGGCTTAGTAGGGCAAGAGCTTATTAATCAGCTTGAGCGTCAGCAAGCGTGGCTTGAAAAACGTAATATTAAACTTAACTTGTATGGTGTTGCTAACTCTCGTCAATTACACCTAGATAGTGAAGGTATTGCTTTTGGCGATTGGCAGCAAAAATTGGCCTCATCTGAGCAAGCATTTGATTTAAAACTAGTAGAGCAGTTTGTTAAGCAAAATCATTTAGTAAATCCTGTACTTGTTGATTGTACGTCGTCGGATGCACTTGCTGCGCAGTATGTAGACTTTTTAAATGCAGGTTTTCATGTGGTTGCTGCCAATAAAAAAGCAACAACAAGCTCATACACGTATTACCAAGATTTAATTGCAGCAACGCAAAAGAATAATCGTAAATTTTTATACGAAACAAACGTAGGTGCAGGCTTACCAGTAATCGACAACTTACAGTCATTATTTGGTGCGGGTGATGAGTTATTAGAGTTTAGCGGTATTTTATCAGGCTCACTTTCGTATATGTTTGGCGCACTTCAAGATGGTTTATCACTTTCTGAGGCAACTATTAAAGCCAAAGAAAGCGGTTTTACTGAGCCCGATCCTCGTGATGATTTATCGGGTACCGATGTAGCACGTAAGTTATTGATCATTGCTCGCGAAGCCGGTATGAAATTAGAGTTAAGCGATATTGAAGTTGAGTCTGTATTACCACCAGGTTTTGCACAGGGCGATAGCGTTGATGAGTTTATGGCAAAACTACCAAGCTTAGATACTGATTTTAACAAGCTTATCCAAAGTGCTGCTAGTGAAGGCAAAGTACTTCGCTATGTAGGCACAATTAAAGAAGGCCACTGTAAAGTAGGTATTGAAGCTGTAGATGCCAAACATGCACTTAGTGTCATTCGTGATGGTGAAAACGCGCTGGCTATTTTAAGCCAATATTACCAGCCACGTCCGTTTGTAATTCGTGGTTATGGCGCTGGCTCAGAAGTAACAGCCGCAGGTGTATTTGCTGATATTTTAAAAACGTTATCGCGCTAGGAGATCGTTATGATTGAAGTATATGCTCCTGCGTCTATTGGTAATTTTGCAGTAGGTTTTGATGCACTTGGCGCAGCACTTGCGCCAATTGATGGCAGTTTATTAGGCGATGTAGCCGTTGTAAGGGCAGCACCAAGCGACGAATTTATTTGCACAGGCGAGTACGCTCACAAGTTACCAAGTGATGCTAATGAAAATTTAGCGTACCAGTGCTTAGTGCATTTTAGAGCGCATGTTGCGCCTAATATGCCAAGCGTAAAGCTCGAGCTTAAAAAGAACTTACCAATTGGATCTGGACTTGGTTCTAGTGCGTGTTCGGTTGTGGCTACTTTTGCTGCCCTTGATAAGTTTGCAAAAACTAATTTAAGTCAGGTTGAGCTTATTGAACTGATGGCTGACTTTGAAGCAGTAGTAAGCGGCGGTCGTCATTACGACAACATCACGCCATGTTATTTAGGTGGTTTGCAGTTAACTGGTGATTTAATTCCTGATAAATCAATTGCACTGCCTGTTGATGAAAACTGGTACTACGTTGCTGCGTTTCCAGGTTTTTCGCTTAATACCGCAAAAGCGCGCTCTGTTTTACCAAAAGAGTTGAGCATGCATGCAAGTGTTGAGTTTGCTCAGCGTTTATCGGCGTTTAGTAGCTTATTGTTAACTAATCGTTTTGACGATGCGCTAAGCATAATGAAAGATGAAATAGCAGAACCTTACCGCGCACCGCTTATTAAAGGTTTTAGTGAAGCCAAAGCAAGCTTGCCAGCGCTGGGCGCTGAAATAGTCAGTATTTCGGGCGCAGGACCCACCTTGTTTAGCGTATGTAAAACACTTGAAGCTGCACAGCAATGCGCGCAGTGGTTAGAAACCAATTACATTAACGAGCAAGGCTTTTGCCACATTTGTAAATTAGATAACGACGGCACGCGTCAATTAACAGTTTTATAGGATAGGTAGTCATGCAATTACATAATTTAAAAGATAGCTCACAAAAAGTGTCGTTCGTTGAAGCCGTAAAAACAGGTTTGGGTCGTAACCAAGGTGTATTTTTTCCAGAATCACTAGCCCCACTGTCCGATGTTGATGCATTGCTTGATATGGACTTTGTTACGCGCAGCGGCAAAATATTATCTCACCTAATTGGAGATGAGCTACCAAGCGATACTGTGGCACAAATGGTTAAAAATGCATTTAACTTTCCCGTTAAGCTGGTGGAAGTACAAGAGAACACATACTGTTTAGAGCTGTTTCATGGTCCTACACTTGCGTTTAAAGACTTTGGTGGTCGCTTTATGGCAGAGTGTTTAACGCAGTTTAATAAAGATGAAAAAGTAACTATTTTAACAGCAACATCGGGCGATACCGGTGCAGCTGTAGCGCATGCTTTTTACAATAAACCAAATATCGACGTAGTAATTTTATATCCTAAAGGCAAAATTTCACTTGCTCAGCAAAAGCTATTTACTACGCTAGGTAACAATATTCATTGTTACGCAGTTGAGGGCAGCTTTGATGATTGCCAAGAGCTAGTTAAAAATGCCTTTTTAGATGAAGAAGTTAAATCGAAACTTGGGCTTAACTCAGCTAACTCAATTAATATTAGCCGTTTAGTTGCTCAGGTTTGTTACTACTTTGAAGCCATTGCACAGTTACCGAAAGAAAAACGCGCAACAGCGCATATATCAGTGCCTAGTGGTAACTTTGGTAATGTGTGCGCCGCAATGATTGGTGCGGTTATTGGTTTACCTGTAGGTAAATTAAGTGCAACAACAAACCAAAACGATACTGTGCCGCGCTTTATGCTTGATAAAAACTGGACGCCAAATGCAACACTTGAGTCGCTTTCAAATGCGATGGATGTAAGTAAACCAAACAATTGGCCGCGTGTACAAACAATGTTAGATAATAACTGGTTTAGCTACGATAATTTTTATTCAACAAGCGTAAACGAGCAAGACACGCAAGCCGTGATGAAAAAAATTCAACAAACTGGCTATATTGCAGAGCCTCATACTGCTATTGCTTACCAAGGTCTTGTTGAAAATCGTGCACCTGGTGCCGCGGGTATCTTTTTAGCGACCGCTCATCCTGCTAAGTTTAAAGAAAGCGTAGAGGGTATTCTAAATATTGAATTAGGTATGCCAAAACCACTTGCTGATGCACTAGCAAAACCATGCCTAGCAAGCGATATGAACGCCGATTACGACGCGTTACGTACCGAAATACTTGATAAACTAGGCTAAGTTAAATTACAAGAAAAAGCGGCTTGAGCCGCTTTTTTTATAACTTTAAACGGATGAATACATTTAGTTATATTTACTAATTAAATGTAGTAAATATAATTCATTTAAAATTATTATGGCTTTATAAAAAAATATCATCTTAAAAGGGCTGTGAAATAGTTTCAATCCCTGTTTAAATATCCTCAACTTAAGAGCGTAGGCAAAGAGTCGTTTAAAGCGTACAATAAAGCCTCTAAAAAACACCATACACGTTGCCCTAGGAGACCCCAATGTTAGAACGTAGCATGAATATTTCGGATTTTGATCCAGAGTTATTTGACGCGATAACCAAAGAAACTGCTCGCCAAGAAGAGCATATCGAACTAATCGCTTCAGAAAACTACTGTAGCCCACGCGTACTAGAAGCGCAGGGTTCACAGCTTACAAACAAATACGCAGAAGGTTACCCTGGCAAACGTTATTATGGCGGTTGTGAGCATGTAGATGTTGTTGAGCAATTAGCAATTGACCGTGCTAACGAATTATTTGGTTCTGACTACGCTAACGTACAGCCACATGCTGGTTCGCAAGCAAATGCAGCTGTTTTTCTAGCATTATTAGATGCTGGCGATACTGTACTAGGTATGAGCTTAGCTCATGGTGGTCACTTAACTCACGGTTCTCACGTAAGTTTTTCTGGTAAGCTTTACAACGCAATCCAATACGGACTAGATGAAGCTACGGGCGAAATTGATTATGCACAAGTTGAAGCACTAGCACTTGAGCACAAACCAAAAATGATCATTGGTGGTTTCTCAGCGTACTCAGGTATTGTTGATTGGGCTAAATTCCGTGAAATTGCTGACAAAATCGGTGCTTATCTGTTTGTTGATATGGCTCACGTTGCGGGTTTAATTGCGGCAGGCGTTTACCCAAGCCCAGTTCCTCATGCACACGTTGTAACTACAACTACGCATAAAACACTTGCAGGCCCTCGTGGTGGTTTGATTATTTCTGCATGTGGCGACGAAGCAATCTACAAAAAGCTTAACAGCGCTGTTTTCCCTGGTGGCCAAGGCGGTCCTTTATGTCATGTTATTGCAGCAAAAGCAGTGGCATTTAAAGAAGCACTTCAACCAGAGTTTAAAGTATACCAAACACAAGTTGTTAAAAACGCAAAAGCAATGGTCGCAGTTATGCAAGAACGTGGCTACAAAATCGTATCTGACAAAACTGAAAACCACTTATTCTTACTCGATTTAATCGACAAAGATATTACTGGTAAAGATGCAGACGCAGCCCTTGGTAACGCTAACATCACAGTTAATAAAAACTCAGTGCCAAACGATCCACGTTCACCGTTTGTAACATCTGGTTTGCGTATTGGTTCTCCTGCAATTACTCGCCGTGGTTTTAAAGAAGCAGAATCAAAAGAGCTTGCTGGCTGGATTTGTGACGTACTAGATAACATCACTGATGAATCTGTACAGGCGCAAGTTAAAGAAAAAGTTAAAGCAATTTGTGCAAAATTACCTGTTTACGCTTAATTGCATAAGCAGCAGTAATTTAGATCACATAGGCTAAGGGCCTGTTTATCTTTCGAGGTTTAATTTGCAGTAGTATGTTTGGTTTTTAGGCAAGGCAGAGTCTATGTAGTGTGGTTACTCCACACAAATAGGCGATAACGCAGCATAAATGCCAAACATGCACTGCCCTCGGGTTCGTTCTAGGGGCGATTTACTCTTTGTTGCTCGGTTTTTACTTAGCCCACTAGGTTACAAACCTCGCGCCGCGATTAAATCGCCCCTAGATAGAACAAATTTAATCCTGAAAGGTCAACAGGCCCTATTTTTTTGCTAAGATAAAAGACCGCTATTTAGCGGTCTTTTTTGTTTTAAAACGGAAGTACCGAGCTATGCATTGTCCATTTTGTACCGCAAAAGATACTAAAGTTATTGATTCACGCCTTGTTGGCGGAGGCCATCAAGTTCGCAGGCGTCGTGAGTGTAACGACTGCCACGAGCGCTTTACTACATTTGAAGGCGCTGAACTGGTTATGCCTCGTGTTATTAAACAAGACGGCAGCCGTGAACCATTTAACGAAGATAAATTATTAAATGGCTTAAATCGCGCACTCGAAAAGCGCCCAGTGAGCACAGAGCAAGTAGATGAAGTAGTGAATATAATAAAATCGCAACTACGCGCAACGGGTGAGCGAGAAATTTCAAGCCATTTGGTGGGTGAATGTATTATGGAAGCCCTCAAAAAGCTCGATAAAGTAGCGTACGTAAGATTTGCCTCTGTTTATCGCTCGTTTGAAGATATACGCGAATTTGGCGAAGAGATTGCCCGCTTAGGGGAGTAATACCAATTTTATTAAAACATGATCATTCTATCGCATTAAATAGCGCACTCACTGCGTTAAAAATTATTTATATAGAATAACTATATGTCATAATTTTCGCCTTGTTATTACGCTATCTTCTTAGCGCTATAATAGAACACTTATTTAACGCAATTGGTATAACAATGCAAAGCCAAACTACTTTTACCGAACATGACGAAATGTATATGGCACGCGCCATAGAACTTGCCAAAAAAGGCGAATTTACTACCACGCCTAACCCTAATGTTGGCTGTGTATTAGTTAAAAATAATCAAATAATTGGCGAGGGTTTTCATCAATTAGCAGGTCAAGGCCATGCAGAAGTAAATGCTCTGGCGATAGCGGGTAATAATGCACAAGGTGCAACGGCTTATGTAACGCTTGAACCTTGCAGTCATTATGGGCGTACGCCACCGTGTGCTGAAGGCTTAAAAAAGGCGGGCGTTGTAAAAGTAATTGCCGCTATGGTTGATACAAACCCACAGGTTGCGGGCAAAGGCCTTAAAATACTGAGCGATGCCGGTATTGAAGTTGCTTACGGATTACTTGAATCACAAGCACGCGCACTTAACGTTGGCTTTTTTAAGCGAATGGAGCAAGGCTTACCTTATGTGACCTGTAAAATGGCAGCAAGTATAGATGGTAAAACAGCACTTAAAAATGGACAAAGTAAGTGGATCACAAGTCCAGCTGCTCGCCAAGACGTACAATTATACCGAGCGAAAAGTTGCGCTATTTTAACTGGTGCCGACACCGTGTTAGTAGACGATGCTAAACTTAATGTGCGACTAAGCGAGTTGCCTTGCACGCTACCTACCAATTTACCGCTTCGCCAGCCCGTGCGTGTTATAATTGACTCTCAAAACCGTTTAACGCCCAACCTTGCTTTATTTAAAATCCAAAGTGATGTAATAATATTTACGACTAAGGTTGATAAATCATTGCAATGGCCGCATTTTGTAAAACATATTGAAGTAAGTGAAAGCAATGGCAAAGTTGATTTACAGGCTGTTTTAGAAAAGCTTGGGCAACTAGACTTTAATAATGTTTGGCTTGAAGCTGGGGCAACACTTGCTGGTAAAATGACAGAGCTTGATTTAGTTGACGAGTTTGTTTTTTATTTGGCGCCTAAATTAATGGGCCATGATGCAAAATGTTTAGTTAATTTTCCTGAATTGACGAGTATGCAAAACACCGTTGATTTAACATTTAATGAATGTGCGCGCATTGGTGACGATTTACGTATCACCGCGTTAAAAACTCATTAAAATCACTTAATAAAAAAGAGTAGCGCTATGTTTACTGGGATAATAGAAGCCACAGGCAAAATTGCTTTATTACAAAAAAAACAAGGCGACTTAGCCATTCGTATCCAAAGTGCTGATCTTGATATGAAAGACGTAAAGCTAGGCGACAGCATTGCAACCAATGGCGTTTGCTTAACCGTAGTTGATAAACATATTGACGGTTTTAGTGCTGATTTATCTAACGAGACGATTGGTTTAACCGGTTTTGCTCACTATGCTTTAGGGCAAACGGTGAATCTTGAAAAAGCCATGCAACCTGTATCGCGTTTGGGCGGTCATTTAGTGTCTGGCCATGTTGATGGCATAGCAACTATTACAAGCATTACAGCAAACGCTCGAGCAACAGAATATTGGCTTACAACCGAAGAAAGTTTAATGAAATACATTCCGTACAAAGGTTCGGTATGTATTGATGGTATAAGCCTGACAGTAAACGCTGTAGAGGGCAATAAATTCAAATTAACAATTGTCCCACACACGAGTGAGCAAACCACAATTGCTCATTTTAAAGTAGGTACCCAAGTTAATTTAGAAGTCGATCAAATTGCACGTTATTTAGAGCGCCTTATAAAGGGTGCAGAGCAACCAACGGGCTCTGATATTTCGATGAGCTTACTCGCTAAAGCGGGTTTTATTAAATAACGAAACTGACAACTTACACGAGCAAATTTATGAATTTACACAGCGCGCAAGAAATCATCGATGATATTAAAGCCGGTAAAATGGTTATTTTAATGGATGATGAAGATAGAGAAAATGAAGGCGATTTAATAATAGCTGCTGAGCATATTAGCGCAGAAGCGATTAACTTTATGGCCACTCATGGCCGTGGTTTAATATGTTTAACCATGACGCAAGAGCGTTGCGAGCAACTTGATTTACCGTTAATGGTTAAAAACAATGGTGCTGCATTTTCGACTAACTTTACAATGTCGATAGAAGCATCAAAAGGTGTTACAACCGGTATTTCAGCTGCAGATAGAGCGCGTACAGTACAAGCGGCTATAGCTAAAGGCGCAGTCCCAAGTGATATTGTTCAGCCTGGTCATATTTTTCCTATTATGGCACAACCTGGTGGCGTGTTAACTCGTGCAGGACACACTGAAGCAGGTTGTGATTTAGCGCGTTTAGCTGGGCTTGAAGCATCATCTGTTATTGTTGAAATACTTAATGCCGATGGCACCATGGCACGACGCCCTGATTTAGAAGTTTTTGCGAAAGAGCACGGTATTAAAATTGGTACTATTGCTGATTTAATCGAATACCGTAACTTAAACGAAACAACAATTGAGCAAGTTGCAAAATGTAAGTTACCAACTATTCACGGTGAATTTGATTTAGTTACTTACAAAGACACAATTGACGGCCAATTACATTACGTTTTGCTTAAAGGCGATATAAAAGAGCAAGAGCCGACAAATGTACGTGTACATTTGCAAAGTACCTTTAACGATATTCTACTTTCAGATAGAAGTGCTGACCGTAGTTGGGGCCTTTCAGAAGCAATGGCTTATATTGCTAAAAATAAAGGTGCTTTAGTTATTTTAGGTAAACAAGAAAGCACTGAAGAATTAGAGGCGACTGTAAAAGCATTCGCAGCAGCTGATGCTGGCGAAAGCGTTACGCCACGTAAATTTAAAGGTACATCGCGTACTGTTGGCGTAGGCTCGCAAATACTTGCAGATCTTGGAATTAAACAAATGCGATTAATGAGTCGGCCTAAAAAGTACCATGCACTTTCGGGCTTTCATTTAGAAGTTGTTGATTACGTTGAGCCGCAATAAGCGCTCTGCTTTTAACTAGTCTATTATTTTATTTTTATGGTATGATGCGCAGCAATTTTTGCGCAATCGCAACCGCTTGAACTTATTTTTAGGGTTATCAAATGAAAATTATTGAAGGTAATAAGTACGCTCCAGGCAAGAAGTTTGCCATTGTCATTTCTCGTTTTAATGACTTTATTGGTAGCAGTCTCCTTGCAGGTGCTGTTGATGAGCTAAAACGCACTGGTGGCGTATCTGATGACGACATTACCGTTATTTATGTACCAGGCGCGGTAGAATTACCTTTAGCGGCTAAACGCGTTGCGGCAAAAAAAGAGTATGATGCAATCATCGCATTAGGCGTAGTGATCAGAGGTGGGACACCACACTTTGACCTAGTTGCTGGCGAATCAAACAAAGGTCTTGCGCAAGTATCACTTGAGTATGATATCCCGGTTGCATTTGGCGTATTAACCACAGAAAGCATTGAACAAGCAATTGAGCGTGCTGGCACCAAAATGGGCAACAAAGGCGGCGAAGCTGCTTTAGGCGCGCTTGAAATGGTTAATGTGTTAGATAAAATTTAAGTTTAAGGAATTTTTGTGAAACCAGCAGCAAGACGTAAAGCACGTATCTTAGCACTCCAAGCCGTTTATTCTTGGCAAATAAGTGGCAATCTAATTGCCGATATCGAACAACAAATGTTGATCGAAACAGACGTTACTAAAATAGATGTTGAATACTTTAAAGATTTAGCGACAGGGGTTGCTGTAAATTACAAGCAACTAGACGAAGCTGTATCGCCACATTTAACACGTCCGTTTAATGACTTAGATATGGTTGAGCGCGCAATTTTACGTTTAAGCAGCTATGAACTTAAGTTCCGTGACGATGTACCTTACAAGGTTGCTATCAACGAAGGTATTGAGCTGGCCAAAATATTTGGCGCTGAAGATAGCCATAAATTTGTAAACGGTGTACTTGATAAAGCTGTTAAGCATTTACGCAAGTAAGTAACCGTTAAAGAGGGGAGCCGGCATAGGCCGGCTTTTTTGTGTATGAAGGAATTTGAATTAATTAACCGCTACTTTAAAGGTCGCGGGATCACCCGTCGTGATGTAAACCTAGGTATAGGGGATGATTGCGCTTTAGTAACCGTTCCACAAAACTGCCAACTTGCCGTTACAACAGATACTCTAGTTGCTGGCGTACACTTTTTCGATGATATTTCCCCTCGAGCATTAGGTCACAGAGCGCTTGCTGTTAACTTAAGTGACTTAGCGGCAATGGGCGCTGAGCCAACATGGGTTTCAGTTGCGTTAACCTTACCAAGTATTGACCCACAGTGGATTGAAGAATTTACTGAAGGCATGCATGAAATTGCAGAATACTTTAATGTGCAAATTATAGGTGGCGATACTACTCAGGGTCCATTAACCATCACTATTTGTGCTAAAGGGACTGTTCCAGAAGGGACTGCACTTCGTCGTAGTGGTGCAAAAGTAGGTGATTGGATTTATGTTACGGGTCCGCTAGGTGATGCTGGACTTGCAATTGAATCTCGCAAGCAAGGTATAAATATTGAACCAGAGCATTTAAAGTACTTAAATAAACGCTTTGACTTTCCAACACCACGAGTTGCTGCAGGGCAGGTGTTACGAGGCCTTGCATCATCCGCTATTGATGTGTCTGATGGTTTAATCGCAGATCTAAGTCATATACTAGATATGTCGCAAGTAAATGCAGTGGTAAACATTGAAAGCATTCCGACCTCAGATGCAATGCAAGCAAGCCTTGATTTTAATCAGCAACTTCCATTTATTCTCAGTTACGGTGATGATTACGAATTAATTTTTACTGTACCTGATAGCAATAAAAGTATGCTAGATATAAAACTGCGTCAGTATGGTGTAGATGCAACTTGCATAGGCCAAATTAAAAGTGGCGATGGCCAAATTGAGCTTTTACACAACGGTGAAAAGTTTGATTTTAAGCAGCAAGGTTTTGAGCATTTTGCAAAGGAGCTGGTTTGAACAAAAACCGAAAGTTTAATTTAAAGCGTCCACATCAGTTTTTTGGTCTGGGCTTTGGTACTGGGTTAGCCCCTAAAGCACCTGGTACATTTGGTACATTTGCTGCACTACCATTTATTTTTATGACTATGTATTATCCACTATGGCTGCAAATTGTGTTTGCTGTAGTGATCAGTATATTTGGTATATGGGCGTGTGGTAAAACAGCTGATGATTTAGGCGTACATGACCATCCTGCTATTGTATGGGATGAAGTGGCGGGTTATTACATTACAATGATTGGCGCAGCACTTAGCTGGCAAACATTACTCGTCGGTTTTTTGTTATTTCGCTTTTTTGATATAGCTAAACCGGGCCCAATCCGTATGCTAGACAAGCGAGTACATGGTGGTTTAGGTATTATGGCCGACGATATACTAGCGGGCATTTTTTCGCTTATATGCTTACAGGCGTTAATAAAAGTGGGTTTACTACCCTTTTAATTTTTTATATTTGATTTGTTTAACTAGGTGGCAGCAATATGATGCGATTTTTACTGGTTTGTGTACTGATGTTGTGCGCGACACCAAGTTGGGCTTCAATTACTGATTACGTAGTTAAGCAATGGAATATAAAAGATGGTTTACCTTCGCAATCGCTTAAAAGCGTAGTACAAGACCAGCAAGGATATATGTGGCTTGGTACTCAGTTTGGCTTAAGTCGTTTTGATGGTACAACATTTACAAACTACAATACGCAGAATAGCCCATTCTTGCCTAGTAATGGTATTAATAAACTTTTAGTCGATTCAAGTGGTTTGTTGTGGGTGGGTACCAAAAGTGGTTTAGTAGTTATTAATCCAGCCACATTTGCAGCGCAAGAGTTTAATATTAAAGGTCCAGTAAGAGATATTCTTGAGGACTCTAAAGGCAGCATATGGATTGCAGCCAATGGTTTGTACTATGTAGATAGAGGGCAAGTTGATTTACGCACTCAAGTAAATGGACCCCTACCTATTGTAAATGCTACCGTAATTACCCAAATTGTTGGCTCTGTTAGCCAAATGGCACTCTCTCCTGAAGGTATTTGGCTGGTTAACGATCGTCATTTATTACGCCTTACTAAAAATTCATCTGATTTTTCTAAACTACGTTTAGAACTTACCGCTAAAATATCGTTACCAGAGCGCTTAGCGCAAACCATAGTGCACGATTTATCATTCTTAAATGGTAATTTGTATATAGCCTCTGAGCTAGGTGCATACTTTTTAGATTTAGATGACGAACTAAGACCTTTTCCTTTACCTAATGCAAATAACTCAGCCGTTTATAAGTTTATGAGTGATACCGATGGTGGCTTGTGGGTCTCAACTTACGGGCGGTTATTGTTCAGAGATAAAACTGGTGAGTGGCAATGGGTAGAGCCAAGCCAACTTGATCAAAGCATATGGTTTGCTGATATTTTTAGAGATGATAAAAATAACGTTTGGTTAGCAAGTTTTAGTGAAGGCTTATGGCTTGCCCACGAAGGGCGAGTAGAAAGGCATTCAGCAGTTTCAAATATGACCGAATCTGTTATGGCTATTAGCCAAGCTCCCGATGGAAAACTGTGGGTTGCTAACAAAAGTGGCATTGGTTATTTCGATTTAGATAAAAGTTTTATTAATTTAGTTCCAAGTAGTAAATATGGATACGCGTCAGTACACGATCTCCAATTTGACGGTGAGCGATTATATATAGCCACGGGGCGCGGCTTATTTGTTTTTGAAAACAAGACACTCTATACCGTGCCTGGTCGAGCGCTTCGCGATAACCCGGTATTTGCAATAAGTCGCTCTAGTAAAGGCGGTTTTTGGATTGGCACCGGACGTGGTTTATACCGATTAAATTATGCTGGTTTAACGCCTTTTGCATATAACGCTTTTTTAGGTAGTAAGTTTATTACCTACGTAT
Source organism: Pseudoalteromonas sp. AS84 (assembly GCF_038900255.1). Lineage (NCBI taxonomy): Bacteria > Pseudomonadati > Pseudomonadota > Gammaproteobacteria > Alteromonadales > Pseudoalteromonadaceae > Pseudoalteromonas > Pseudoalteromonas sp. AS84. The sequence continues at coordinate 176,454 of NZ_JBBMQY010000008.1, forward strand.
TGGATAAAACAAATTTTGGTGTGATTGGTACTAGTAAAGGCGCATATTACTTTACGGACCGTGGCATTGAAAAAATTGGTGACCAAACAACACTTGAAAGTGCATACGTAACTAGCGTGCTACATATAGATGGCGTGGGTATTTTAATTGGCTCTCTTAACGATGGGCTTTTTTACAGAAGTACACAAGGGCAGTGGCGCCAACTCGATGCAGCCAATGGTTTACCGTATGGTTCTATATTCAGCCTAGAATATGATGAAAAGTTAAAACATGTTTGGGTAAGCACCATGAAAGGTGTTTACAGAATGCCTGTAGCGCAATTTAAAACAGAGATAAAAAGCTTAAAAGTTGAAGAAGTAATTTCATCTTTTGACCGCCAACTCGATGGTAAAGCGAATCAATGTTGTAGTGGACTAGGGCATGATGCAGTAGCTGACACTGGCAATTCTATTTGGTATCCAAGCTTACAAGGTGTTGTTGAAATCCCTAAAAATGTAGAGCTATTTGGCGTGCTGGCATTAAAGCCAACAATTGAAACAATAACAACACCACTTCGTCATTTAACCACCGCTGCACTTGGTAAAAAACCATCATTAGAGACAGACGAACGTGATATAACGCTTACTTACACTGCTATTGATTACTATGCACCAAACAGTATTGAATTTAGATATAAACTAAGTGGCTTAGATAGTGACTGGCGCTATGCTAATACTCGACGTGAAGCTATTTATACTAACTTACCTCCAGGTTCGTTTTTGTTTCAATTAGAAGCAAAACGCCAGGGTGAAGACTGGGCTAAAGCACAAGAGGTAGAGTACGGTTTTGTAGTGCCTGAGCGCTTTGATGAAACCATTTACTTTAGGCTTTTAATTACCAGTGGCTTTATTTTGCTTTTTTATCTCATTTTTTGGGTGTTTAGAGCGCAAGAGCGCAGAAAACAAGAAGCATTAGAGGGCTTGATCACCGAGCGTACCCTAGAGCTTCGTCAAGCTAATGATAAATTAGGCCAAGTGAATTCACAGCTTAAATTAGTTAGTCACTCAGATGAGCTAACAGGGCTTCGTAGTCGTCGCTTTTTGTTTGATCAACTCCCTAAAGATATTGAACACTTTCAACGTAATTCACAATCGCTGCAGGCACAAGGCAAGTCACTGGTGCTGGTAATTATTAACTTTGATAACTTCAGTCGTATTAACGATGCCTACGGCCCAATTGCTGGTGATAGCTGCTTACAACAAATGGCTGCATTATTAAATTCACGTACGCAGGGCTCTGACTATGTGGCGCGTTGGAGTGGTGATGAGTTTTTATTATTATTACGTGACTTCAAATGTAATAAAATAGACAGCTACGCAGCGGATCTTTGTAAAGTAATCGCGGCTAATTCATTCCAATTACCAAATGGAAAAACAACTAATATTACAGCTTCAATTGGATGGTCATTCTATCCGTTACCACTTCTAGGTGGGCAGGTAATTAGTTGGGAGACATCTATTAACCTAGCGGATATTTCACTGCACCAAGTAAAAAAACGCGGTGGTGATGGTGTTGCAAACATTACGTTTGATGATCAGCTTGATGCATTTGAGTTTGAACAAAATTCTAACGTTGATCAACAATTGGGTATTTTACAAAGCAATGGCCTAGCTGATATTAAAGTGTGGATGCGCTGATCAGCAATATATTTGATATTAAAAAAGGAGCCTAGGCTCCTTTTTTAATATGCTCAACTTTAGATGTATAGGAAGTTAATTAATAAACGCTTTAATAGCGGTTAATATTCCTTGCTCGCCTAGTCCCATTTCATTGTGCATTTCATCTTGGGTGCCGTGTTTAATAAACTCATCAGGAATACCTAAGTTAAGAATATTAATATTAGCTTTTAGCGTTGCTAAGAATTCGTTAACTGCAGAGCCGGCACCGCCAGCAATCGCATTATCTTCAAGCGTAACAATTACATCGTGGCTAGTTGCAAGCTCATTTAAAAGTGCGGTATCAAGTGGTTTAATAAAACGCATATTAACAAGCGTTGCATTTAATTCATCTGCAGCAAGCTGTGCATTTTCAAGTAATGTACCGAACGATAAAATGGCAATTTTACTGCCTTTCTTAATTGTATCTGCCTTACCTATTTCAAGCAGTTGCATAGTGCTTTCAATGTCTGCAGTACCAGCACTACCGCGAGGGTAACGAACTGCAACAGGGCAGTTTGCTTTATAGCCGGTGTACAGCATTTGACGGCACTCGTTGGTATCGCTTGGTGCCATAATTACCATATTTGGAATGCAGCGCATAAAGCTTAAATCGTACGCACCTTGGTGAGTTTCACCATCGGCTCCCACAATACCAGCGCGGTCAATGGCAAATAATACAGGTAAGTTTTGCAGTGCAACATCATGTATTAATTGGTCATACGCACGTTGTAAAAAGCTTGAATAAATAGCAACAACAGGTTTTAAACCTTCACAGGCAAAGCCAGCGGCTAAAGTAACGGCATGCTGTTCAGCAATAGCTACATCAAAGTATTGATCTGGATGCTCTTTAGAAAAACGTACCATGCCTGAACCTTCGCGCATTGCAGGCGTGATAGCCATTAACTTGCTGTCTTGTTCGGCCATATCGCATAACCAATCGCCGAATACTTTTGAAAAAGTGGCAGCACTAGGTTTAGATTTAGGCAGGCTAGTTGTGCTCGGATCGAATTTTGGTACACCATGGTAGCCAATTGGATCGGCTTCAGCCGGTTTGTAACCCTTACCTTTTTGCGTTTTTATATGTAAAAGCTGTGGGCCTTTTAAATTACGCATATTACGTAATGTATCTACAAGCATGTTTACATCGTGGCCATCAATGGGGCCAATGTAATTTAGGCCTAATTCTTCAAAGAAGGTACCCGGGATCATCATACCTTTAATGTGCTCTTCCATTTTACTGGCAAGTTGCTTTACCGGAGGCACACCTGAGAGTAACTTTTTACTACCTTCACGAATGTTTGTATAAAAGCTACCTGATAAAATTCGAGCAAAGTGATTTGTTAATGCGCCAACATTTTCAGAAATCGACATTTCGTTATCATTTAAAATAATAAGCATGTCTGATTTTACATCACCTAAATGATTCATTGCTTCAAATGCCATGCCTGCGGTTATAGCTCCGTCACCAATAATGGCTACAGACTTTCGACCTTTACCTTCTTTTTGTGCGGCAATAGACATACCTAAAGCAGCTGAAATAGAGGTGCTCGAATGGCCTACGCTAAACGTATCGTATTGGCTTTCATCACGAAAAGGAAAAGGGTGCAAACCGTCTTTTTGGCGAATAGTGTGCATTTGGTCGCGACGACCAGTAAGGATTTTATGCGGATAAGCTTGATGACCCACATCCCAAACTAGGCGATCATCTGGAGTGTTATAAACATAATGCAGCGCAACGGTTAGTTCAACCGTCCCTAAACCAGAAGCTAGATGACCGCTACTTTGCGATACTGAGTTGAGTAAATAATCGCGCAGCTCATTGCTAAATGCAGGGAGTTTGTCTTGCGCTAAGTCGCGCAATTGGGCTGGCTCGTCAACCAAATTAAGTAATGGATACTTGCTACTATCAAGTGTCATGGTTTTATTTATATCCTTCGCTAACATTAATTTGATTCAAAGCTATTACGAATAATTAATGTTGGGTAATAATGTCAGTGCTAATTGCAATACGTATGAGCAAAAATTAGTGGTCACGCTCAATTAGATAATTTGCTAGCGACGCAAGAAGTGTTGTGTCAGCATCTATATTTGCCAACGCTTCATGGGCTTGTTGTATTAAATTCTGCGCCTTTACTTTAGCGCCTAGCATACCTAATAACGCCGGATATGTCGCTTTATTCGCGGCAATATCGGAGCCTTGCGGCTTACCTAAAGTAACCGTATCGCCTTCAACATCTAAAATGTCGTCGTGTACTTGAAATGCTAGCCCTATAGCATACCCAAAAACACTTAAATTTTCTAAGGTTTGTTGATCTGCCTTTTCACTGCACAGTGCACCAAGTGTAATTGCGCAATTAATTAGAGCCCCGGTTTTTAGTTTATGTATTCGCTCAAGCTCTTGTACGGTAATTACTTTATCCGTTGCAGCTATATCGAGGCCTTGTCCGCCAACCATACCTTGTAGACCTGATGCTTGGGCTAATTGTGCAATCATTTTTACTTGTGTTTGTGATGAGCATTCAAATTTGTGATTTGCAATAAGCTCAAAGGCAAGAGTTTGTAGAGCATCACCGGCTAAAATTGCGTTTGCCTCGCCAAATTCTATGTGGCAAGTAGGGCGTCCGCGACGTAAATCGTCATCGTCCATTGCAGGTAAGTCGTCATGAACTAACGAATAGCTATGAATGCACTCAATTGCAGCAGCCAGTATGTTTAAGTCTTGTTGGTTTGCGCCTAGCATTTTACCTGTGGCATAAACTAAAAATGGACGTAATCTTTTACCGCCATTAAATAATCCATACTGGGTGGCGTTCTTTACAGTTTCTTCTGTATCGAGAGGCTGTTTAAAATGCAGTTGTAAAGTTGCTACTACATCTTTTTGAGCACGTTCAATATGATTTTTTATGCTCACAGCTATTCCATATCACTATCAAAATTTGTAAGTACTGACTTTTCGCCATTCCCCATCAAAATTGATACTTTTTGCTCTGCTTGCTGTAATTTCCCTGATGAAGCACTTGCTAATGCAATTCCACGCTCAAATTGCTTTAACGATTGCTCAAGCGATAAGTCACCTTGTTCCATGTCACTAACGATTGTAGATAATTCTTCTAGTGCTTGTTCGAAACTTAAGTTTTCAGGTTTTTTAGTCGCCATCTTTATTTCAGCTTACATAATAAATTTAGGGGTCAATTTTAGGGGGAATGCTAAACTAGGTCAAAGGATGATATTGGTTTTTTACCTTTATCACGTTAAATTATATTTCAAGTGCATTAATAAAGCCTTAATAGCGGTCTGTTGATTTAATAAATCAATTGATAATTAGGTAGCCTCTATAACTTGATCTAAGATAGTGCTAAAGGCTGCTTTTTATGTTTATTTATAAAAATGGCTTAAGCAATTCAATATGTTGCCGATAAGCAGTTAATAATAAAAGTTTATGATAAGGCCATTAAGCATGAAACTTCTGGAGGAAATGTGGATTTAGCAACCATAATTGGGATCCTAGGCGCAATTGGCTTAATTGTCATGTCTATGTTTATGAGTAGTAGCGGCGAAATGGCTATGTTTGCCGATGCCCCTTCAAGTGTAATTGTATTTGGTGGTTCGCTCTTTATTGTTTTATCAAACTTCACCATGTCGCAATTTTTGGGGATAGGTAAAGTTGTTGCTAAAGCGTTTATGTTTAAAATTGAAACGCCAGAAGAACTTATTGAAAAAGCTGTAGAGCTTGCTGATTCAGCTCGTAAAGGAGGCTTTTTAGCACTCGAAGAAGCTGAAATCCCAAATCCATTTATGCGCAAAGGCGTCGACATGCTTGTTGACGGACATGATGCAGATGTAGTTCGCGCTACACTTCAAAAAGATATTTCTCTAACCACGACTCGCCATGAAATGGGCGCAGGTTTATTTAAGTCATTAGCCGATATAGCACCAGCAATGGGAATGATTGGCACCCTAATTGGCTTAGTTGCAATGTTATCTAACATGGATGACCCAAAAGCAATTGGCCCGGCAATGGCGGTAGCACTATTAACAACTTTATATGGCGCGTTTTTAGCTAATGTTGTAGCAATCCCAATTCAGGTAAAACTTGAACTGCGTAAAGACGAAGAAGCTATGAATCAACGTTTAATTTTAGATGCTATTTTAGGTATTCAAGATGGTCAAAATCCAAAAGTAATCGAAGGTATTTTGAAAAATTACTTAGCTGAATCTAAGCGCAAAGTAGATACCGAGGAGTAACTATGTCTGATCAAGAGTGCAAATGTCCACCACCAGGCTTACCTGCATGGATGGGAACTTTTGCCGATTTAATGTCATTATTAATGTGCTTCTTTGTACTCTTGCTTGCGTTTTCAGAAATGGATGTACTTAAATTTAAACAAATAGCAGGCTCAATGAAGTTTGCTTTTGGTGTACAGAATAAAATTGAAGTAAAAGATATCCCCAAAGGTACCTCTGTTATTGCCATGGAGTTTACCCCAGGCAAACCAGAACCAACCCCAATAGAAACCATTCAGCAACAAACTGTAGAAATGACCCAGCAAATGCTTGAATTTCAAGCGGGAGATGAAAGCTCCGCTGGTGGTAGGCAAGAGCAGCGAGGAGATAAACGAGGGGGGGAATCTCGTAGCACATCGCAAGAACAATCGTCAGAGCAAGCAACTTCAGCTGCCGATCAGGAACAAACTAACGAGCTTGTTAAAAAAATAGCGCAGCAGCTTGAAAAGCAAATAATCGATGGCGCAATTGAGCTTGAGTCTTTAGGGCAGCAAATAATTATTCGTATTCGTGAAAATGGCTCATTTCCCTCAGGGAGTGCATTTTTACAACCAAAGTTTAAACCCATAATTCAAGATATTGGTGTGCTGTTAAAAGATGTACCTGGCGAAATTACTGTATCTGGCCATACCGACGATTTTCAGGTATCGAATGAGCTATATATTAATAATTGGGATTTATCGTCAAAGCGTGCTGTAGCAGTAGCAAGCGAACTGCAAACAGTGCAAGGGTTTGATAAAAATCGGATGATGGTAGTAGGGCGCGCTGATACTCGTCCACTTGTTCCAAACGATTCAAATGAAGATCGCCGAAGAAACCGTCGAGTAGAAATATCAATCCTGCAAGGTAAGGCTAAAGAGTCTGCTCCTATTGATGTGCGCTAAGTTATTGCTTGTGTTATATTTCACTATGTTTGTTTTAATTTAAGGTACTTAATTGCCTTAAGTATCTTGGCAATTTCATCATTTTAGCTTACAGTACATTTCCTTAACATATGTAATGGAGTGCCTGTGAAAATAATCAATAAATATTGCGACATGCCGGGTAATGGTGATGGTACTGATGACGATAAAAAAACAAAATAGGGCAGAGTATTTTGCCTGAATGGTTTTTATATATTGTTAGTATTTTAAGCAAAAGCTGGGTTTTAATGCTAAGTCCGGCTATTTTTATATTTTTTGTATTTAAAGATCGCCTAGCCTTTCGATTTGTATTACTTACCGCAGCTTTTTTCCTCTTTGGTAACCTAACTGCTTCAAGCCTGCGAGCGTTTGATGACATTTATATTTATCGTTATTTAGTTTGGGCGATCACAGATATTATTTGGATGGCACTTATAGCTTACTGGGGTATAAAGGATAAAGTTTATTTATGGCAATGTGTTATTGGGCAACTAGTTGTTATTGGCGCACCTATATTACAACTATTCCGATTAGTTGATCGCCATTTGTGGGATTTAGCTTACAGTACCGTTATTTATCAGACCCTAATGCCATTTATCAATATTGCCACGGTGGTTGTATGCTATTTACCTTTAATTATCCTTTTCACTAAGCAAGGTAGTGTAAGGTCAAAAATAGAAAACTCCCCACCTTCAAAATAGCTGTGCTAAACTACTGTTTATATAAACAGTGAGTGAGCGACTCCCATGAAACTCTACATTGCAGAAAAACCATCACTAGGCAGAGCAATTGCTGATGCCTTACCAAAACCACATAAAAAACATGATGGTTATATAGAAGTCGCTAATGGCGATTGTGTATCGTGGTGTATTGGGCATTTGCTAGTTTCCCCTTAAAGTATATGTTGTCAATTAATATAATTCATTGTTTTAAAATGGTTTTAATTTAATTCTATGTCATTATGTTAATTGACAATTGTCAAAGAAAAAAATCTTAACATGCAAATCAAATATATAGGTTTACGACTATGAATCTTGTTGCAATTGAAGGCTTTTCTTCTGTAAAAAATGTACTTTCAGAACCACTGAAAAAGTTAATTTTGGCTAAGAGCGAAGAAGGGGGGTACGCAAAGGCCTCTAATGTGATACTGAATATTTATGCAACTTTTGTTGATACTCAATGCTTAAGTGTCAAGCATGTTATTAATTACTCGGCTATTGATGTTTTAAATGATGAAAACACCTTTCAAAATCATTTCTATCTACTTATAGGTTTTGTGTATGAGGAATTTAACGAATTTAGTAACGCGAGAAAATATACAATAACATTAAAAATCGGTAAGTTATTTTCAAGCATTGCATTAGATTTAAGTTTTCATACCTTTAATCCTTCAGTAGTTTTACAAAATAAAATTTCAAAAGATGCCATGAGTTGTATAGAACGATATAAGGCTTCTCTTCAAAATATAGATAAAATTAAACTGTTTTGTGGTTGGAATGTAACAAGTAAATTTGGTGATATGTACTTTATTCATTTGGAAACTATTCATGCTACTTATGGACCAACATTTACAAATGAAGTCTTACTGGCAATTCAGAACTATGGAGCTAAACAAAAATCAACGTCCTTATATAGAATTATTGGCAATATAATGCCTTTGCTCAACACTATTGCTAGATTGTATCCAAGTGAAGTAAGGATTAGAGAAGCACTATCAGAAAAACAAAGCAACAAAACATTCCTAGCTGTTTTAGGGTGCATGATTGCAGATCAAAGACTTGCGGGTAATTCTATTGAAAACTTTTTGAATACAGTTTGGACCCAAGCAATTAATGTTTATATGAAAATTTTTGTCGACACTAATTTTTTTGGATTACCACAATTTGAAATTGTAAAACCAAAGTATAAAGTACAACCAAAAAGTAGTTTTTCAGTATCAACTGGTGGTGGATTCAATATAAAAAACACTCAAAAGCTTCTTTCAGGGATACCATTATCTATATCTGATAGTGAGGCAATAGAGGCTATCACGTCTCGTATTAATCGTGATATTGAGCATATTAAGTTAGTTGCACTAAATAGAGTGGAGGAGCTTGTTTCCCGTCGGAAGCGCAATAAAGTATTTATTAATGAAGGAGTGGTAAGAAATTTCCCAGCCTGTAACTCTGGAACCAGTGCTCCTGTTGGGGTTGATAATTTACCTAATATAGTCGCTACATTTGAACACTATAAATGGAGCAAACCCTCACATAACTTCCCCATGACTCTTCAGGCTCCTGCGGACTTCTTAGTTCGGGAGTTAAATATACCCACTAGTACAAATATTTTATGTTTTTTAACTTTGTTAATCATCGAGCACCCCCAAATAACTCCCTCATGGATTGCAAATTGGGAGTTATTTAATCGCGATGGAAAAAAAGTAGGTTTCGTACAAGTAGGAAGTCAATATGCGATTGTCAGCTGTAAAATGCGTAAGGGAGTCAATAATGCTGAGCAGATTCTGATACTTAACGATAGATCAATTAGTCTTGTTAAAAATCTTATTGAATATACTGATATTGCAAGGCAATGGTTAAAGCGCCAAGGTGATGATAATTGGAGATTTATGTGTTTACATTGCTTATCTATTGGCTCAAAGCCTACAACAATTGCATATGGCAACAGGAAAAAAATACAGCCCTTACCTCAATTTTATGCTTTATTTGATCAAGCTTCTCTTAATAAGAAAGGAGAGGTTATTTTATCAAAAGAAGAAGCTAATGATTTAGCGTGTAATATCAATCTGCGGCCAATTAGGTCGAGTCGAGCTCTACAAGTTTATTTTGAAACATATTCTGTTGTTGCTATGTCTGAAGCGTTAGGACATAAACAATTAAAGCCTGATTTACTAAGTAGTTATTTACCTGATGTAATACTTGAATATTTTAATAATAGGTGGATTAGAATTTTTCAAAATGCAGTTATTTGTAAAGCAATGAAACATTCACCATACCTAAGTAATGCAGCAGATTTAAGTGTAAATGAGCTTGATACTTTTATGACAAATCATGGTATTGGCGATCTTCCTGAGCACCTTTACAAAGGTAAGCAAGTTGCAACAAGTATAAATGCTGAACCTGATGAGATAAAAGGAGATTTTGATAAGCTAGTCATACCATTTTCTATTCCCCTCATTCAAGTTCTGACAGCCATAATTACTGTAGTGGAATCTTCTACTGAAGAAGTATCTGATTTTTTTATTAAGTGGTATGAGTCTGCATGTTTTTTAATAAAACAATTAGAAATAAGTGTAGGGGAAAAAGCTAGTTTTGTTTCAAAGGAAATTGAATCACTTTATAAAGAAGCTAAAGCTAACCCACTTTGCCCATTTAAATTCAAGGATGCACTATGTCATTAAGGCTTGTTAGTCATTCAAAAATATTATCTAACATTATAAATAGAAAGCAAAAATTCAATGAGTTGAGTGCGCTTGACATGGAAAGTGTTATCAAACTTGCATCAACAGATATTGATAGACAGCATTTTTTTGAGTCAGTCTTAAATGAAAATACGACTCTGTTAGATAATGATAGTAGAAAGCCATATTGGTTAGACAATAACTTTGAAGCCCCTGATTGGATATTAAATTTATCAGAATCACCAAAACATATCCATTGGGGAGAGGTTATTTTATCTGACGGGAATAAGCTAACAGATGAAATACATAGGCCATTACTTAATACTTTTAAAACTTGGATACTAGCTACAGATGACCCATTAGTTAATGGGGGGAAATTCTCAAAAAAAATCACTGTTAAAATGAAAGTTACATTAGTGGTTAGCTTGATAAATGCAATATTAATAAACGGAGATAAAATAGGCTTAGCGAAGAATCACCTGTTCTCTATTAATCGTGATTTTATTATGTCTATCATTAATTCATTAGCATCTGCAGGTAGTAGCGAGGGAATTTATAGATATTCATCAAGAGTGAAAGACTTCATTGCTACTCACTGCAATACAATCACCAAAAAAGAAGTTGATATATTTAAGAAAAAGTATCCTGTCGTTATGAGGGATATTCAGCCAGAAAAAATGCTTCTGGGTTTAAGCATTGAAGAACGGTTGAGAGTATGTTGTTTCTTAAAAAGTAATGGACACTATTCAAGTAACCTCAATATGAATCGAAAGTTATCTTTGCTCATATATTCAGGAAAGATAATTAACCCATCAGATGTATCTTTTAACGCACTAAGTGAGCTGCAATTAATAGTCAAAAACCCAACCGAGTTTTTTGCAGTACCTGTTAGTGACGACACAGAAGAGTTTTCTGATAGATACATTAGCCGGGTTCTTTCTGTTTTTCGGTTAATATTAGCGTCCAATAGTAACAGTGATACTGCAAACATCTCGGATGACGCGTTTAGGGATATAAATGCGAGAACAGTATCACTAAATACTAAAGTCTATTCTGCAGGTCGTTATTTATCTCTTCCTGCATCACTTGTATTTAGTTCCATAAAGAATGCATTTGAATTTTGTTTTGGCTATATGGACGATATTTTAGATTCTGTATATAACGTTCTGGACAATGCACCAAAAGAGAATAAGTCACTTTCTTCTGTTGATCGCATTAATGGTTCAAGTATTTTCGAGCGTTGGAGAAATGTTGAAATACTTAAGTACATATCACCAGCACTTATTGATCTAGGTGTTGAATGTTACACCTTGAGGGGAAGTAAAGTCGGGCTAAACTTCGAGGATTTGAGGGCTAATAAAGGTTTGATTGAACTCCACTCTGTATTGATGGGAGCGATTCAAGTTTTAATAGGCGCGATAATGGCTAGACGAATTGGAGAGCTTATATCACTCAAGCCAGTTGGGAATTTAAGTCACTCCGCGTCTATAGTTTCCAACAGTAAAAAGTTTGTTGACCCTAACTCAATTGAAGGACAGAGTTTAGAGTATAAGCTCATTTTTATATTGAAAAAGTCAGGAAGTGGTGGCGACCATGGTGAAAATAAAATAATTGAACGACCTATACCTCGCGCGGTTGCAGGGTTTATTTTTAAACTAGAGCGCTTTAATCAAAAAATAGCAGATTCAGAAATACAAAAAGAAAAAATGTCACTGTTCAATTATGTAAACCCTCAAAGGTTTAAGCTAAGTAAGTGCAATGTATACTCATATAACCTAGCTTCCGATCTGTTCTGTGATTATTTTGAGACGGATTGTATTGAATATAAAGGAAGTAATCGGCGATATTATATTCGTACGCATCAACTTCGCCGCTTTTTCGCGATGGTATTTTTCTGGTCAAAAGGTTTCGATGGGATTGATGTTCTTCGTCATATGCTGGGGCATACAGACTTTGCTCATTTATATCACTACATCACAGAAAGTCTATCGGGTGAGGTACTTAATGGAGTTAAAGCAACTTACTTAGCTGAAAAAGTGCTAAATGACGATCTTGAAGATATTGATAAGCTGAGAAAAACTATCGCTAATCAATTTGGGGTTAACAAAGCAAATATTTTGTTCGATACAGTATCGAATGTAGTAGAAGACTATAGCGATGGCTATGATACATCCCCACACATATCTAAACTAAAAAAACAGCAAGAACTCGAATCTAGAATTATTACATTACTTGAAATTAAGGCTATTACCTTTGAGCCCGAATTTTTTACTATTTTAACACGCGATGGTGAAACACAGGATTTTAACCTCGTTCTTCGCGTAAAAGAACATGTTGAGGACTAAAATCATGAATTCAAAAGATGCTAATGAACATAAAGTAGTCAGCTCGCAAAAGCTACTAAAAGAAATAATTATGACTCCTGCTAATTTTATACATAATGATAAATTACAAATAGCTCTGAAGTCACAAGGGCGTTTTGCAAAATTTAATTTTCCTGAATATGAAATTTTACCTTGCTCACTGAATACATTAAAGACTGCTTCTAATGCTCTTTTAAACCGAGGTTTTATTGAGTTAGATGAGTTGAGAGCTAACGCTATAATTGCTATTGAGAAAGCTAAAGTTAGCAATGTAGCCAACACTAAAACTCGCATAGGCTTAAAATATAAGGTTGCCGAATTAAAAGAAAAAAATCTTATTCTGATGAACCGTCATAGTGAGATGAGGAATATCGTATCTCTGCTTAAAGCTGAGCTTAAAAAAATTGCAGTAATTGAAACTGAAGAGCAGCGACTTGAGCAATATGCTTTTATTACGAAGAAAACGGATGAAATGCTTAGTTTAGGAATATTTACGGAGAGTAAATAGATGGCAGTTTCAATCATCAATGAATATATGTTTTTTTCTTTTTACGATATTTTTGATGAAAAAGGTATTACAAAAAAAATAACTAATATGCCCTTTGTCACTTACCCTAATGATGTACCTTGTGATGAAGTTAATATGTTTTTGAGAAAGATTTTTGAAAATGGTTCGGCTAAAGTTTCAACGCTTACATCTTATGCATATAACCTTATTCATTTAGTTGATTTTTGTTATAAGAATAAATTGCCGTTCCACCGCCTGAGTGACAGTTCATTCACTTTATTTGTTCAGGGTCTACAAGCCGAAAGGGATACTTTTGGACAAGTAAAACGGGGAAGTAATAGAGTTCGAGATATTGCTACAAGATGCCTAATGTTTTTAGAAAGTGTTCAGATTGAACAAGATCTAAAAAACTTTATAGGAGAAGGTAATCAATATGCTATTAAAATAAAGTTTAAAGAAACTAAAGTAAAGCTTGAAGGTAGGCCTGATAAATTTACTATTGCAAGAACTCATACCTCAATGCCTTCACCAGAAACTAAAAGAAAGAATTATCCAGCATCTAACGACGATATGCTTACAGTTTGGGATTATATTTGTAGGCTTGAAAATCGAGAGTTAAGGGAAAGAAATAAAGCTCTATATCAATGTTTAGAATATCTTGGTGCCAGACGTTTAGAAGTCAGCTTAATGACTGTACAAGATATAAAAGATGCAATATTAACTGATGATGCTCCCAGCTTGAAAATAAATACAGTAAAAAGAGCTGAGGGTACACTGCGCTATATCCCAATCCCGTCAGGTATACTAGCCAACATAAATCAGTACATTACGATAAGAAAAAAAATAATTAATAGAACACTTAAAAAGCATGGTTTAAAAGATCATGGATTTCTTTTTGTCAGTAGTACAACAGGTAAACCTCTATCAGAAAAAACGATTACTTCTCTTTTAAATGACTGGGCAAAAGCGGTAGGTATTAAAGGAAAGTTCCATCCGCATCAATTCCGCCATTCATTTATCACAAGAAAGCTAGTTGAGATAATCTTAGCGAACAATATCAACAACACTGATGACTTTAGACGGACTCTTTTAAATCAAGAAAAGTTTAAAATACAACTTAAAGAATGGTCAGGGCACTCTAATATCTCATCATTAGAAACTTATATTCATTTGGCTTTTGCAGAGATTGTCGGCTATTCAAAAACATATAATGCAGTTCGCCTGAACGATGCAGTTAAGGCTATGGAGCAGACCCTCGCAGACCTAGAAGGTAGGATTGCAAACAAGTCAATATTAACAACAGAGGCTCTCATAAAATTAAAGCAATCTATAACATATTTCAAAAATGACTTGCATAAATCACTTGATGAAGTAGCTCACGCAGAGCACGTCTAGTTAGAAGAGTTTGATAAGTTTAGGTTATGTCTGGTAGGTATGAGCGAACCGGACGTTAAGTTTTAACTTTGACTTTCAGTAGGACATCTAAGTTTTTTAACAAAGTAAGCCATTTAATTACATCATTCTAAAACCTATCAGCGATCACATTTGAAATATGAACTCTTGTTTAAAATTATATTAATTTTAGCTAGACAGGATTTTTAAATGCATTGTAAAAACCTTGCTTATATGACTATAAAAAAGTTTCCTGTGAGGTTATAGTAGTTAAAATTTTTAGCTTTCAATATCATGGAATCGTAAATATGTCAGCAGGAGCAGCGTCAGCTATTCAACCAACTCAAATTTCCCATCAAGATAAAGTGATTACAGGACTTTTAGATACACAAGAGTTGGGATATTCCAACTACTTATTAAACAAGTCTTCCTTTTCAACTGCTGGTCGCTGGAATACCTTGAGCAATAATTTGGCCGATGATCTAAGTGTTGGCTGTACACTGCAATCGTTAGAATCTGTTGTTGACAGAGTTATTATTTCAGCGGATCACAGCTATCAAGTTGTTAGAATGTCCTTAAGTGAAGCCAAAAATATTCGTTATGCCATAAAGAAAGTTGATGTAAATTCATATAAGTCTATATATCGTGACAACTATCCAATGAAAACAGAATTTTTCTCAGGAGTTGTTTATCAAGTGGGTGAAGACTTATGTAAAATTACAGATATGGGTGATGGGTTAGCTTGCATTTTTAGCTCCGTTTTGAAAATTAAAAGAAATTCAAATTCCCCTTCAGAGTATCTTCAGAGTTTCCACACTGTATTTATACCCCACAAATCTGAACGTCTTGAAATTCGCATATCAAATAAGATACCAGCTAGTCAAATCAACTCATCTTTTGAAAAAGTGGAAAGGGAGTTCATTAACGTTGTTGGACAGTACTTGCGAGTAGGTACTTTGAGGTCAGTCAATTCATTCAAGGCTATAGCGTCATTGTTTGACGATAAAACTGAGGGCAGAGTTCAGTATGCTATGATGACCACTAACGAAGATGGGGATGATGCAGACTTAAATGGCCGAGCTAGAAAAGATTACTGTGCTCGAAAGGTTGAGGTTTCAGATCAGGTACATAAGCATAAATATATTTGTAGGTACCTCCGCATCAGATACGGCTATGGGAATAATATAGACATGGAGACAGAGCTATCTCTGACCCCACATAAGCGTGACTGGGAAAACGACGAGTGTTTATACTTCGGTATAAAACACCCTAAAAGCGCATTATTTCAATCAATTATGGTTGATAAAGTTTTATCTAGGTCTTGATATGCAAACATGCAGCCCATTAGAAAAACTAGTCCAGTCGGTAGAAAGTGACTTTAAAGATGATAGTGAAGTAGCTAATCAAAGTAAAATGCGCGCTTATTTACGTAACTTCATTAAGTATGTCAAAGAGCACCCTTCAACTAGCTACTATCCGATATCCAAATTATTTAAGGCATCACAATGTGATTCCCCGAGTGAAGTCCTCCAAGTTACCAGTTATTTAACTTCAGATGATGTCGGCTTTTTATCAATCACGTTTTGCTACTTTCCATTGGACAGAGAAGATCCAATAGAAATTTCAGCTGAGGAATATTTTTATTCTAAGTCTAAAAGTGAGCCACCTGTGGATAAGGTCTCAGGGATAGAGATAGTTGAATTTGATCCATCTAGACTGGGTTTCTACTGTAATACGAAGGTAAATGGTTAGTATGACTAGTAGAAGTGAAGCTGATATCTTTTATAAAATCAATAATGATGCTAAGGCAGACAAAACACTCAGGCTCTTGGCAAGTCGTTACCACGAGATTTCTTATAATGATTTCTTAGAGCTATTATTTGAGTATTTAGTAGAGTTTCTTGATGAAATAGAATCGCAGCCAGAGTCCTATACTGCAGCAGATGAAGATACTATAACGAGGTACATTGCATCTTTACTTAAAGCAACTAAAGTATTTCAGGCATCATCACAAACCTATAGTGGGGGGGCTGTTGATTTGACTGTAAAGCTTAGGCAACATGAGTGGATTGCAGAAGCCAAAATAGCCTATTCAAACGATAAAATTTTTGAAGGGTTATTACAGCTTCTTACTCGTTATAAAAAGAGCGCAACCCATAAAGGACTACTGGTGTACGTGCAAGCAGGAACTTTAAAGGATAAGGTAAACTCATGGACAGGATACTTATGCCCTGAAGAAGGGGGGTGGATAAATTATGTTGAGGTTAGCAAAAACCCAGAAAACCAAGATCTCATAAGAGAATTAATGCTCTCTTGTGGCGACTATAAAAAATTAGCCCATAATAAATTTGACTGTAATTTTTCTATCGATAATGGAATAAGAGTTGCTGTGCGGAACTTCTTTTTAGATTTGACTTTTAGACCTGCCGATATAAGTGGCAACAAAGCTAAAAAGCACCGCAAAAACAGAGCTATTAATGAATTGAAATCACTTTACTACGAGTATCTTCAGAACCCCCCAAAAGAGCTGGATACAGAAAAGGTACTGAAGTATTTAGAAATGCTCTGTAGGGAGTAAGGACCATGTAATTATTTACTTAATTCAGAGTCATATTATTTAATATTAGTAAGGCCTTGTTTAAAAAATGGATAATGCTCACCGATAAAGTTCGACATATCACATTGCCTTTTTACTTGGAAAGTTAATGTATAAAGAAACTCGATAGCTTATCAAAATGCTAGACTGAAAATAAAATTAAGGAGATTCATAAATAAATGAAAGAGTTATCTTTTAGTAATCTCCTTTGGGAGAGCACAGTAAAAAGTTGGGGGGGGATTCTTACTTTCCTAAGTTTTATTGGTGCATTTCTAGTTTTTTATTTAGTGCCCGAATCGACTAGTATTGAGTTGAAATACATTTTACCGGTTATAATAGTTGTTTTCTTTTTGGTTGTTGTTGCATTGAGAACTGCTTGGGTTGCATGCCAGGGATCAGATACAAAAATTCCTCGTGTTATGTATGTGAAAGATGCGCCAAAAGCCTATCAAGGCGCTTGTGCTTTATTTCTAGTTGAGCCAACACTTTTACTGTCTCATGATGCCATTATTTCTGTTTATTATCTGGAAGATGGTTTAGAAAGGCTTGTTGGTGTGGGTAAAGTAATAAATGTTCAAAATGACAAAAAAGTTCAAATAGTAATTACTGATAATTATGACTTTGGAGAAAAGTTAAGTCAAATTATGGCTAACTCTAAGGATGAGTTAAAAAAATTGATTGTTAAAGCATCTGTGCCTAGCTTTATTTTAGAGGATATTTCCAATGGCAGATAATACACAAAAAGCTAATTATCCTGCATTAGTTGCAAGGGTTAATGACGAATACACCCTTATAATCAATCGAGGGTCAGAGCATGGCATAACGAAAGGAGACCACTTTTTAGTTTATTCTATTGATCCACAAGAGTTGAAAGATCCTGAGACTGGAGAAAGCTTAGGAAACTTAGAAGTTATCAGAGGTACAGGTACAGCAACTCATGTTCAGCCGAAAATAACCACTATCAAATCTAATCGTGTCGTTTCAAGAGGTCGCATAATTCGTCGCCAAACAGGACTTCTAGCATCACTGAGTGGTGAGGTTGTTGAAGAGCCAGAAAAAGAAGCTATGCCTTTCGATGATCCTAATGTAGGTGACAAAGTTAAGCCTGTTTAGACAAAATATTTTTGTTCTCAGATAAATTACTTGCTGTTAATGTTATTTTATTGGTAAGCAACGGCACTCTAGGTCGGAGGTGGATTTGAATAATATAGATATATTTAATTGTGAAACAATGAAGATATTTCATATTTGCTTAGAGCACTTTTCAATATCAAAAAATATAAAACCATCGAAAATTGGAATTAATGTTTCTGCTTACTTTGAAATTTCAAAAGATAATACGGAACTCTTTAACAACTTTACTCATATTGACGAAATATGCCAACATTATTTGTGGTAGTTGAGGGATGAGAATTATATTCGTATAAGTTCATCAAATGATGGATGGTACTTGCTCAATTGTTTTAGTAGAAAAAGGGCTTGTTATACTTAATCAGAAACCTAGCGTACTGGGAAATAAATAGTCACTTAAAGATCTTTCCTTTATAGGTTTATCAACATTACCACTCGATGTTACATCGAGTGAAATAACTGAGTTTTTCAAAACTGCTAGCTAACAACACAGCTAGATATATATGATCTTCAAATGACGTCAACCTATTGAGCGCTATATCAATCCCTCGGTGCAAAGCCCGCTTCATTATATTGCTAATTAGAAAATAATATCTCCACATTCACCCCAAGCGCTTCAGATAATGTTTTTATCTCAATATCGGTAACTCTTCTTACTTTAGATTCTATTTTCGCTAGAGTGCTTCTGGTAATATTCCATTTTAACAAATTACACTTGGCTGCTAATTGCTCTTGAGTCCAGCCCTTACTTTCTCTCACTTTTTTTACGTTTTCACCAACAATATTCATTGCTTTACCTGCTCTGCTAGCGGAGCTTGATTGTCACAGAGAAAAGCCTTAAAATTGCTCCGATATGGGAGCATGTTGATTTGGTGTGTTAAAATTTATGAAAAATATAAAAATGAGTGTACTTTTAGCAGAAATCTTAAAGAATAAAGACTTCAATAAATTCACCGTAATGAAGTTAAAAGATGAATATTTAAATCGCTCGGAGAAGGTTTTGTGCTCCAGTGAAGCGCGGAGGTATGCTTATAAGCACCTCATTAAACTAGTTAAACTTGGTGCTTTAACTAGGATCGGGGTGAAAGGTTCACACAAAATGGTATACAAAAAAACAGCTTCATTTAATGACGTTGTATTTATACCTGAGCTTGAAGAACAAAAAAAAGACATAGTCGTATTTGATAAGGAAAAGTTAAAGAGCAGTGCCATTGAAAAATTAGAAGAAGCGCTCCAAAAGCATAAAGCTGACATGATGGCTGCTATTGGTGAGTCAGAAGAGTATATTCGTTTAATAGGCTCCGTACCCGAGATGGGAGACTCTCTTACAGAGAAATATTATTTGGCACGTGATAAAAGTGCTAAATTACTAGGGAAAATACAAGCAGTTGAAACAGTTATAGCTACTTATGGAAAAGTATAATTAAGCTTGCAAGACCTAGCTATGTTTAATAAATACCGCTTTCGACTCTTCAATATTTTGATGGCAATGTAACAAAGCACTCTAAAAATTTTTTAATTAATAAGACAATATACAATCTCTAGAATACTGTTAATATAAACAGTACTTATCTAATGTAGGGTTTAGTTAATAAACATAAGAAATGAGATTATTTATTGCAGAAAAACCAAGCTTAGCGAGAGCTCTCGCCGAAGCACTACCTAAACCATTAAAAAAGAAAGATGGTTATATAGAAGCGACTAACGGTGATATTGTAACTTGGTGTATAGGTCACCTATTAGAGCAAGCATCCCCTGAATTTTATGATGAAAAGTATAAAAAATGGGTTATTCAAGATTTGCCTATCATACCTACTCAATGGCAACTTAAGCCTAAGTCTCAAACAAAAAAACAACTCACGGTTATTAAAAAACTAATTAAACAAGCAAATACAATTATTAATGCAGGTGATGTGGATCGTGAAGGTCAAATTCTTGTTGATGAAGTGATTAATTATTGTGGTGCCTCTAAATCGAAGATCACTAATGCACAGCGATGTTTAATTAGTGATATGAATGAGGCTGCTGTAAAAAAAGCGGTTAATAATTTAAAGCCTAATAAAGATTATATTCCTCTAGCTGTTTCTGCCTTAGCTAGAGCAAGAGCTGATTGGCTATATGGTCTCAACATGACTCGCCTGTGCACACTACAAGGTCAAAAGTCAGGTTACCAAGGTGTATTGTCAATTGGTCGAGTTCAAACTCCTATATTAGGTTTAATCGTAAACCGAGATATTGAAATCAAAAATTTTGTCTCTAAATCATTTTATGAAGTCATAGCCAATCTTGAAACAGAGCAAGGTATCAAGTATCAAGGTAAATGGAAGCCTAGTGCGGCCTGTGAGCCTTATATGGATAGCGAAAATAGGGTTGTATCAAAACCACTCGCTATAAATGTGATAGAACGTATAAACGGTCAATCAGGAAAAGTTGTTAAGGTTATTGAAGATAAAAAAAAGCAGCAAGCACCTCTGCTATTTAGTTTGTCTGCTCTACAGATTTTAGCTGCGAAAGCGTTTGGTATGAGCGCAAAAAAAACACTTGATGTATGCCAGCAGCTTTATGAAAAGCATAAACTGATTACCTATCCACGCTCAGATTGTCAATATTTACCAACAGAACACCTTAATGATGTCCAAAGTGTTATTAAGGCAATTAGCACTGTATCGAGTAAATCATCAAATATAATTAAAGATGCAGATCTTAGTATTAAAAGCAGGGTCTGGAATGACAGTAAAGTTGGTGCGCATCACGCAATTATTCCGACAGCAAGAAATAAAGCAACAGGAAGTTTATCAACGGATGAGCAAAACATTTATGAGTTAGTTGCACGGCAATATATAGCTCAATTTTATCCTGCTTTCGAGTTTCTTGATAAACAAATACATACCGAAATATCAGCAGGGTTATTCATTAGTAAGCAAAAAGATATTGTCATAAATGGCTGGAAGGATCTATTTCCTACCTCAGCGAAGAATAAAGAAGCTTCTGAATTTTCTTCAATCAATCTCCCAAACGTGAAAGTAGGGGAACTAGTCCAATGTTTAAAAGGTGATTTAATAGAGAAAAATACAACAGCACCTAAATATTTTACTGATGCAACACTGTTAGGAGCATTAACTGGTATTTCAAGGTTTGTTACTGATGCTGCAATAAAAAAAGCTTTACGGGAAACCGATGGTCTCGGAACAGAAGCAACAAGAGCTGGTATAATTGATCTTCTTTTTAATCGAGAGTATCTAACCAAAAAAGGCAAAGAGATACATGCTACTGAAGTCGGTATTAAGCTGATTACAGCGCTCCCCAAGCAAATATCACAACCAGATATGACAGCAATGTGGGAGTCACAATTAGAGTCTATTTCTACAAAGTCTATGAGTTACCAATCTTTTATCGGGGGAGTGCAGAGTAATCTTGAACTTCTTATTAGTGAAGTTAAAAATATAAGCTTCACTGGTTTGCCAACTACAACCAACAAAAAAGTATTTCGAAGAAAATCAAAAAAATGGAAAAAATAAATATATCTACGAAAATTTAAATGCTATTTTCAAAATGAAATCCAGAAAAGAGCGCACTAGAGCTCGCTTTGCTTTTTCTGTATTAAAAAACTTTGTGTTATGAAATAGAATTTTAACTATAGGGAATAGAATGTTTTCTCCAAAACCGAAGTCAATTATAGTGGTTTATCCCAAAGAATATTACAAGATTGCAACATACCTTAAGCATAATATTTCTTTGAATGAAAACTTTGATAGCACTTTGTACACTATCGAGCATTATAAACAAAACCTTCCTGCTTTATCAGGTAAAAGCTATGTTGTTTTTTTGGGGACGGAAAAAGAATGCCCTGTAGCTGAACCTTTTCATAGTTTTATCGAAGAAATTACTTTTTATAAAGGGGCGTGTTTCGGAATGACAGGTACTAAGTCAATAGTTTTTGGTTTAGATAGTCAAACGGTCAAAAAGTTTATTGATAATAAACCAGAAAAAAAATACGTTGATTTAGATGGTAAGTCTATAAGCTTCTCTAATAACGGTAAGCTTAGTAAACTCGGATTTATATCTTCAAACTCCATTATTAAGGCTTCGTTGAGGAATCCGCTTTTCTTAACTTCTGCAATTATAGGTGGAGTTGGAATTTCTGCTGCAGGCCAGATTACTGATAGGGCTAAAGATATGTGGAATGCTTCCGAGCAGCGCATGGAAAATATTGAGATAGCATGCAACCTATTTATTGAATACGGCCTTTCTAAGTGGGCAGAATCATAGTCTGAGGATATTAAATTGAGCGTTTTTACTGATAACTTCCAATCTGTGCTTAATGCTATGGGAAGTGCTCATGCCATTCATGTTTCTACTGACTATATAAATAATGTTAATTTAGCTATTGATTCTGCATGTGAAACTATTAAATCTGAAGCTCTGCGGACAAGGAATGTTGATATCCAATTCGCTAAAGGTAATATTGCTGAAGCTTACCATACAGGAACCTTTAATGTTTCTGCAGCGGCTAAGGGTCAAGCTGACATTAGCGCAGAAATGATTTTAAATAATAAAACAGGTGAAGATATTCGCTATGGGAAGCTAGGATCTGATGAACATATCGCAGAGCTTAAGTATTATGCTACCGGTGAAAAAACAGCTAAGGCGTTAAATAATCCTGCATATTCGTCGGGAGATAAAATAGTTCCAGCGGATCAACTTGATGATGTTCGGCAAGCGGCTTCTCGAGAAAGTATAAGAAATGCTGAAATTCGACCTGATGTTTCTGATAATTATAATCACACTGCAGAACATTCATCGGATAGGTTAGAATACGATAATGTCAGTTCAACCCCATTATCTAATCAAGAAGCTATCGATTTAACAGCGGAACTTAAATCTGAAGAGTCTACTGATTATGATTTAAATATTGAAGAGTTTGTCGAGTGGTCAGATATAGCGCGTGAGTCTGGACAAGCAGCATTATCAGCAGCGGCTTTTTCTGCTGCTCTTTCCGCAGCTCCGTATTTAGCTAAAGCAATTATGAACGGAATCAAAGATGGCGAGCTTGATATTGTAAGCTTAAGTAAGGGAGCTTCAGCAGTTGCAACGTCAACACCTCAAATTGCATTTAGAGCATTAATAGCTGCTGCTATTTTGAACTCCTCAAAAGCAGGCTATTGCGGTGAAGTAATGAAGGAGCTCTCCCCTAATGCTATTGGAATGGCGACCTCAATGGTAATTAATACAATTAGCCATTCTTTGAAGTATGCTAGAGGTGATATTTCAGGTAGCGAAGTTGCTTTAAACTCAATTAAGGATGCCATGGCACTTGCCTCAGGGCTATATGGTGCAACTTTGGGCAGTTTTATTATTCCTATACCGGTGATGGGGGCTTTAATTGGGAATATAATTGGTTCTATGGTTGGTGCTACTGTATTTCAATATAGCCACTCAATTACACTTGGCATTTGTGTGGAGTCTGGCTGGACAATGTTTGGTTTTGTGGACCAAGATTATCAAGTATCAGAAGATATCCTAAAGCAATGTGGATTTGATCTGTTGAATTTACAGCGATTCAACCAAGCTAACTTTGAGCCACAAAGGTTTCAAGCTCAATCAATAGAAATCCAGACTACAAACATTAGCTTTCTGAGGAGGGGGGTTATAGGCATTAGTACTGTTGGTTATGTTTAAATATATACAAACGGCTCTACTTTGTTATTACCTTTAAAGCATAAATAAAAAACAACAATATTCATAATAGTGAATGTTTATTCAAGAAGCTTTTACTTTCTTGCTGTATCAAAATTAAGTATCAAGATAAGAGTAATTTATTATAATTAACTTTATTTAATTTTACTTTCTAACAATACTCTTAACCTTTGATAGAGTATTTTTTAACTATTTACCTAAGGGGCCGTTGACAATATTATTAACTAATCAGACTATTCGTCAAAATGCTAGAACAAGCAGAACCCGATGACTATGATGAGCGCTTTAAAAAATGGCAGTTTGAACACTTACCTATAATACCTGAACAGTGGAAGTTAAAAGCCAAAACCAAAACTCGCAAACAGCTCACTGTTTTGAAAAAATTAATTAAACAGGCCTCGCAACTTATTCACGCTGGCGATCCAGACCGTGAAGGCCAGCTACTAGTCGATCAAGTAATAGAAAAAGCCAAAATAAGTCAGGCTAAAAAGCAGAGTACGCAACGTTTACTCATTAGTGATTTAAATTTGTCCGCAGTAAAAAAATCACTGGGTACTATGCGTTCTAATCGAGATTTTATTCCGTTAAGTGTATCTGCTTTAGCGCGCTCCCGTGCTGATTGGCTATTTGGTATGAATTTAACGCGTGCATATACGTTAGCAGGGCAAAAAGCAGGGTTTGGTAAT
This sequence comes from Pseudoalteromonas sp. AS84, assembly GCF_038900255.1. Classification (NCBI taxonomy): domain Bacteria; kingdom Pseudomonadati; phylum Pseudomonadota; class Gammaproteobacteria; order Alteromonadales; family Pseudoalteromonadaceae; genus Pseudoalteromonas; species Pseudoalteromonas sp. AS84. The sequence continues at coordinate 201,107 of NZ_JBBMQY010000008.1, forward strand.
GTACTTTCGGTAGGGCGAGTACAAACCCCTATTCTAGGTCTTGTTGTTAATAGAGATAACGAAATAGCACACTTTGTGTCTAAGCCTTTTTACGATGTATTAGCGCATTTGCTTACTGCAGATAATCAACCTTTCGCTGCTAAGTGGATCCCTAGTAAAGCATGTGAGCCACACCAAGATGAAGAAGGGCGAATACTTAATAAAGCACTTGCAGAAAATGTTGCATCACTTATTACAAAGCAAAATGCTGAGCTTACGGCACTTGAGCAAAAACAAAAAAAGCAGAGTGCACCGTTGCCATATAACTTATCTGCTCTACAAATAGATGCAGCTAAAGCATTTGGTATGCCTGCTCAAAAAGTGTTGGATATTTGCCAAATACTTTACGAACGTCATAAATTAATAACTTACCCGCGTTCAGATAATCGTTATTTACCCAAAGATCACCATCAAGAAGCTTCTGCTATTTTTAAGGCAATAATTGCTAATGGTGGGCAAAGTAGTGAATTAGTAAATGGGGCTGATGTAAAAAAGCGTAGTAAATGTTTTAACGATTCAAAAGTGGCTGCGCATCATGCCATTGTGCCAACGGCTAAACAGTTAAAGTCAGTGAGTTTGAGCGGTGACGAAGCGAAGGTATATCAATTAATAAGCCGCCATTACTTAATTCAGTTTTATCCCGACTATATATATAACGAAACTAAAGCAGAGATAACAATTGCTGGCGGATTATTTAAAGCAAATGCAAAACAAGATGTAAGCTTAGGCTTTAAGGTATTAATGGGTAAGTCTGAATTAAAAGATGAAGCTACGTTACCTCCTTTAACAAAAGGTACGCCTCTTTTTTGTGAGCAAGGCGAAGTAGTCGAAAAGCATACATCACCCCCTGCTTATTTTACCGATGCTACATTATTGGCTGCGATGACGGGCATTAGCCGTTACGTTAAAGATCCACAAATTAAAAAAGTATTAAAAGACACAGATGGTTTAGGTACGGAGGCAACACGTGCGGGAATAATTGAGTTGCTATTTAAACGGCGTTTTTTAAAGCGTGAAGGTAAGTCAATTAGAGCGACCGAAACAGGGCTTGCACTTATTAGCGTATTACCGCAAGGTTTAGCGAGTCCTGATTTAACCGCAAAGTGGGAATCGAGTTTAGGTGATATTGCGCAGCAAGTAATGAGTTATCAGCAATTTTTGCAACCGTTACTGGCTGATCTAAATGGGTTTGTACAATTAGCAGCAAACTGTGATAACAATGCATTTGCAAGGTTGCCAAAAACCTCACCTAAAAAACGTTTTGCTAAACGAGGTGGAAAAGCGACCTTTAAAAAGTCGAGTTATAAAAAAAGCACTGTTGCTAGTTAACTACAGAGCTATTTTATTAAACGATATTGCTTAATGTTGAATTGGTATTACTTAACCTGACTGGCCTATTGTAAATAATTCAACGCAGTTAGCGCTGAAAATAGCTGCTTGAGATAGATTTATTATCCAGAATTTAGGTTACTTATTAAATAAACCAACAGCAGCGTTACTCATTGCTTTTATTCCGGTAGGAATGGCAACTTTGTAATCTGGTGCAAATTTACTAGAGTGTAGGGAAGGGAGTACTTCACCTGTTTTTATTGAATCTGCATATTGTGCTTGGTTTACGCCTCCTAGCCAAAATAAGGTAATAGGTATATTTTCATCGGTGCGTCCGTATAGGCCAAAATCTTCACCCGCCATTACAGCTTGTGTTTCAAGCACATTAGTATCACCAATTGCGCTGGCAATAGAGTGTCTAACAATATCTGTCTGTGCAGGGTTATTATAAGTAGATGGAATAGATTCATCTTCATGTACATATACTACAGGGTAGTTTGATTCATCCAATCCAGAGCTTTGTGCAATACCTGCCGTGATTCGTTTTATTGCTGCTATTTGAGCATTTCTAACATTTGGGTTATAGCTTCTGAGAGTAAGTTGTAGTTTTACTTCATCCGAAATCACATTATGTTTTGAGCCACCATGAATAGACCCCACTGTAATAACAGAAGGCTCAAGCGGTGAAAGTTCTCGGCTTGTGATTGTTTGCAGAGCAAGTACTGTGCGTGCAGCTATAATCACAGGATCTATAGTTGTATGCGGATAAGCACCATGACCACCTTTACCTTTTATTGTAATATCAACAGAATCTACACTTGCCATAGTGTATTCATTTTTCATTGATACCTTACCAGCGGGGACGCTAGCACTTACATGCAAAGCAATTATATGATCAGGTTTTTCATATTTACTAAATAGCCCTTCATTTAACATAGCTTTAGCACCCCCACCAACTTCTTCGGCAGGCTGTGCAACCATCATCAGAGTGCCTTTCCATTGAGCTTTGTGTACTATTAATTGCTCAGCAGTACCAATAAAAGAGCTCATATGAATATCGTGGCCACAACCGTGCATTACACCTACTTTCGCACCATGCTCGTCTATTACTTTAACTTTTGAGGCATAGGACTTTCCTGTCTGCTCTATAATAGGTAAGCCATCGGTGTCAGTACGGATCATTACGGTTGGACCGTTTCCGTTTTTGTAAATGCCGACAACACCAAAGCCACCTACATCACTTGTTACTTTAAAACCCAGCCGAGTTAATTTATCCGCTATTTTATTACCTGTTTCTTGTTCGTGATAAGAAAGCTCTGGCGATTGGTGTAAATCGAGGTAAAACTTTTCTATAGCTGGCATGGTTTTGCCTAAATTCAAATCGAGTCCATTTGCCTGTATAAATGGACTTGCTAATAAAAGTGCTGCACTTAGGTAAGTTAATTTCATGTTTTCCCTCATTGTTGAATATGTATACCGAGTGATTTAGGTATATGACTTGTAATTATTATGTTCACCACCATATAAAAACCTAAATAGATGAATATGGCAATCAATTCAATGAGCAACATAGTTAGTATTAATGCGCAAAACCTTCAACAAGTACTCGGTGAAACATCACAGCAAAAATTGGTGTTGCTTAACTTTTTCTCCCCTCAAAGTCCTGACTGCATCGGACAAGCTGCAATTTTAGATAAAGTAGCGGCTGAATATGCAAGCTATATAGTAGTAGCAAACCTAGATTGCGATACAGAGCAAGCACTCGCTTCTCAACTTGCGCAACAAGTTGGTCTCCAAACACTGCCTACGCTTGTATTATTAAAAGACTCTGCACCAGTAGATTTGCTTGCAGGTGTTCAAAGTGAGGCACAAATACGCGAAGCCCTAGCAAAGCATTTACCTGCGCAACAAGACTTACTGTTAGAGCAAGCAAAACAGGCGTTATTAAAGTCAGATTTAAATGCTGCATTTAATTATGCAAAGCAAGCTTATGAAATAGACAGCGGCAATGCACGCATCAAATTAGTGCTTGCAGACATATGTATTCAAATTCACAAGGTAGATGAAGCCCAAGCGCTTATAAATACTATAGATGCACAAGAGCAAGATGCTTACTTTAATAATATAAAAGCAAAATGCGAAGCTGCGCTTGAAGCAAAAGACTCACCAGAGATTAAAGAAAAGCAACAACAAGTAGAAAAGTACCCAAATGACCTAGAATTAAAAGAAGAGCTCAGTATTTTACTCAATGAAGCAGGCAGAAAAGAAGAAGCATTGGATATACTATTTACGGTGCTGCAAAAAGATCTGAATTTCAATGAAGCAAAACTAAGCTTTTTAGCCATTATTGCTTCTTTACCCGATGGTGATGCCCTCGCAGCAAAATATCGTCGCAAGTTATATAGTATTTTATATTAGATTTTTATACCTATTACTTTTAAGAAGCACCTACATAAGGTGCTTTTTGCATTTTTAGGGTATTAATTAAAAGCTTTAGCAATGTTTAACTATGTAAAAGTAAGAGTTATCAACAGCATTTTGTGGGTAACTTGTGCTTATCGTGTGTGCTTGCTTGGGGCTTAATTTTAATTACTATTTTGTGTAAATAACGCTTGCGTAAAATTCGCCGCTCCCTATAATGCGACCCCACTGAGACGGGAAACGCCAACGCATAGCGAGGCAGGAACTACTCAGAGAGTTAAATAAAACTTCGGTTTTAAATCTTCCAAAAGAAAGTTTAAAACAAAGTGTTGACTCGAAAAATAAAGGGTGTATTATTCGCATCCCTTGAGGCGCTAAAGCGACTCAAAACGTTCTTTAACAATATAAAGCAATCATCTGTGTGGGCACTCGTACAGATTGAGTTCTAACAGCCAACCTACTTCGTTCTTTATTGAGCAAGTAGCGAGGCAAACAAATTAGAGTCTCAATTGAAAACTGAGTGACCAACAGAATAGTTATTTCGATAATTATTCGGCACAGTCAATTCAATATCGAAAGATATTAAAATAAATTCAGAATTCATTGAGCTGTCGAAAGACATAAAACTTTTTAATTGAAGAGTTTGATCATGGCTCAGATTGAACG